>JBILYN010000047.1:0-19334 GCA_044377715.1 Aquabacterium sp. | reverse complement strand
CGTGGACTCAGACAACGACAGCACCTTCATGAGCCAGAGCGTCTTCGACTACTGCAAGGGGCATGGCCTGGTGCAGACACGCTCGCGGGCCTACAAGAAGAACGACCAGGCCTGGGTCGAGCAGAAGGACGGCGCCATCGTGCGGCGACTGGTGGGCTATGGGATCCCCTTCGGGGGCATCGCTGTGCACCGGCACTGACTGGCGGCTTTAGGGCGACGAATTCGAGGCGGTGGATGTCGCTTGAGGGTCGTCCGCTGCCGACCGCGGAAGTCGGCTATCGGGCACCTCAGTTTGAGGGTCAGCTTTCCGGCGTCGAGATCGCGCACCCGACCGGCACAAGTCGATCGGCGCATGGTGCAACCATTGCACTACAATGCGGTATGGTAACTCTGGTTCGCCTCCCGAAGTCCAAGCTCACCATGTACGCCGGCGACCACAACCCACCGCACTTCCATGTGCTGGCCAACGACGGTTCGGAAGCGCTGGTCGACCTGGCATCTCTGCTGGTGATTGACGGCTCGGTGCGGTCGGCTGTGTTGAAGGAGGCGCTGGCTTGGGCTGGCCAGAACGTGGCTCTGTTGACTACCAAGTGGAAGGAACTGAACCCATGAGGCCAAAACAATTCACGCTGGCTAGCGTCAAGACAACGCCAACGGCCAGCTTGCTGCTGAGCTATGTTGATGGCGGACAGTTCGAAGTCAGTCTGGTAGACACGATCCTGAAGCACCCCACCCTGGAGCGGCTGAAAGATCCCGAGGTATTCAGTTCGGCGAAGGTCGGTGACCACGGCGCCTCGGTGATCTGGGCTAACGACGACGACTTGGAGTTGGCTGCCGACAATCTTCGCGCGCGTGCCATTGAGCAGGCAGGCGGCGTATCGCATGAGTTCATTTGGAATTGGATGGCCAGGAACGACCTAACCATTGACGCGGCGGCGGTCGCGCTGGGCGTTTCCCGACGCATGCTCGCCTACTACCGCAGCGGCTCCAAGCCAGTGCCGCGCACCGTCGCGCTGGCCTGCCTTGGCTGGGAAGAAGTGATCAAGAACGATCTCAGTTACGCATTGGCCGCGTAGTACCGGCCCACCGTTGCCACAAGCTTGCGTTTCAGGCCAGCTGCAAGTTACCTGGTAACTGCCCGCCGCCAATGCCAGAAACTGGCCGGGTCCCGGTAGCCACGAACGACTGCTTCGTAGACGTAGAACTCGAAAGACGTCGGTCCGAGCCTCGGGCAGCTTTGGAGAAGACTGACGGACGGGTTTGGGTCGAGAGCGACCCGTCGGACCCAAGAGGAGCAGTCGTTCAATCGGACCCGGACGATGTTTGGCGCCGGCCGCAGCGCGTCGGCCCAAGCCGCCTTCACGGTCACTGGCTATGTCAGCAGTACCCCTGTAAGCGGCCGTTGGTGGCAACAACTGGCGCGCGCCTGAACGACTGCAAGGTGCCGATTGCCGGCGTTCGCGCCAGGTCAGCCCCCGTCTCCTCGGACTTATGCTCCCGTCCAAAGCGTCTCTGGCCATACCCGCACACGACGCGCAGCTGGCATGGCCAAGCGAGACACGCCAACTCGCGGTAATCCTTTTTGGGAGTGGCCTGCAACTGCCCGGCTCTCCGCAGGAGGAGCGACCATCCCGCGGCGGCGCGTGGACCGAGGTCACGCCCAGACCGAAGTGGGACAAGTCCGCCGCCCCGAGATGGCGAACGAAGGAAGGCGCTGGCTGACTGGCGACACCCTGGGTCGGCAGCTGACGTCGGGTGCGAGCGACATGGCCACGGCGTGACAGCCCTGGGGTGCATTGCGGCGCCTGCGCTCTTCCGCTTCAATGGGCATCCCCAGGGCTCGACAGGTTCTTGGCAGACTAGGGGTACTCAGCCGGCACGATCTGGACTTTAATGAAGCAGATCTGATTGCCAGGCGCGGGGGATCGCCGTACCGGCCTGAACAGCACCAGAGTGAGGGAGACAGGCATGGACTTCATCGAACAGCTATTCGGCTTCTCGCCCGATGGCGGCGACGGCAGCTTCGAGTTCTTGCTGTTTGCGTTGCCCATCGGGGGCCTGTGTTATCTGGCCTATCGGCGCCGGCAAAAGCGGCTGCGACGTCAGCGCGAGCAGCGCTAATGGCAAGTTAGCCGACAAGACCCCCTATGCTGCTCAAACCGATGATCGGGTCTTGGGAGGTGCCCCGGATCGAATCCATCGCCACCCACGAAGCACGCCGTCTGGCGGTGTTGCCGGTGCCGGGTTTGTCAGGCGATTTGCACCATGACATGGGCCGCAGCGCGATGTGCGTGGAAATCGCCGGCGCGCTTTACGGCGACGAAGCGCGCGATGGTTTTTTGAAAGAGCTGCGCGAGAAATTCCTGCTCGGTGACCCGGTCGATTTTGTCGCCGACATCGTGGGTGAGTCCGAGCTGGAGCAGGTGCTGATCGAGGGCTTCGAGCTGGAAGAAGCCGCCGCGCTGGCCGACACTTTCTTGTTCCGGCTGCGCCTGCGTGAGTACACCGAGCCGCCCGAGCCCGCGGCGCTAGACAGCCTGGGCGGCGATTTTGGCCTCGATGTCGATGCCGACCTGGGTCTGGACGTGGACCTGGGGCTGGACTTGCTCGACCTGCCGGGCCTGCTGGGCGCAGTTCCGGCGCTGGGCGACATGCTCAGCCCCGTCAAGACAGCGGCGGGCGAGCTGAAAACCGCGCTGGGCGGCGCCGGCGCGCTGTTGCAACCGCTGTCCGACCTGCTGGGCTGAGAGCGAGCACCAATCCATGCCACTGGCCGCCGACCTGGGAACCCGCCTCGATGCCGGCGCGCTGGTCTCGGCCGTGCTGGCCGCGCTGCAAGGGCACGCCGTCGACCTGCAAGCCGTCAGCGTGCCCGCTGATGGCGGACGCCTTGGCGACATCACCGCGTCGTCAGCGGTCGACCTGTCGTCGGTCGGCGCAGCGGTGCAATCGGTGACTTCGCAACTGGCGCCGCAGTTGCTGGCACTCGCGCCCCGATTGCCTGGTTTGGACGCGCTGATCGCGGCGATCACGCTGGTCGAGCAAGTCAGCACGGGCGATCTGGTGGCCGAACTGGACCAATTGGCTGCCAGCTTTGGGCAGACGCTGGAAGGCTCGCGTGAGGGCGGCTTGGTCGCGGTGCTGATGCGCGTGAGCCAACTGCTGAGCACGGCGCCCGCCGCCAGCCGGATCGGTGGCCTGCTGCAGTCCTTGTTGGGCTTGGCGCAGTTGCAGACGCCAGCAGGGCTCACGCGCCTGACCGAACTGCTGCCCGCTGCCGATGCCGGCCTGCGCGCGGTGGGTGGGCTGATGGCGCTGGAGTCGCTGTTGTCCGAGTCGCAGCGCCTGACCACGCTGATGGCCGCGCAGATCGACGCGCCCACCGTGAAGCGTGATCTGCAAAGCCTGGCCAACAGCCTGGACGCGGCGCTGTTGGCGCGAATCAATGCGGTGGATGTGACTGACGCCGCCGCACTGCGCGCGCTGGCCGATGGCCTGGCCGCTGGTGCACAGCGCTTCGAGACACTGCGTGAAAGAGTGGCCGCCGGCATGGGCCTGGGCGAAGCCACTTTGGCCTACCTGGATGTCGACCAGGTTCAGCACGAACTGGAGTCAGCCGCGTCCATGCTGCGCGGCATCGATTTGGCGCCGTTGGGCCGCTTGTTGGCCGATGCACTGGCTGGCCTGGCACCGCTCACAAAGATCGATATCGAGCATGCCCCTGCACAATCGTTGGACGCGCTGCTGGCCAGCGCCGAGGCACAGATCGGAGACCAGGCCGCTCGCATCGCGGATTGGGACACGGCCGCGCTGGTGGCACCGGTGCAGCAAGGCATCGACCAACTCACTGCGCCGATGGCCAGCGTGTCGGACCGCATCGCCGAGCTCACCGTGTCGCTGCGCAGCGCGATGGAGTCGGTGCGCGATGTGGTCCTGGCCGCGCCGGTGCGCAACATCAGCGAGGCCGTGTCGACCGTGCTGGCGCCGGTCACACTGGCCTTGCAACTGATCACCGATCTGGTGGCCGACATCTCGGCCGCGCTGGGTACCGCGGCGCAAGCCGCGCTGACCGCGATCAACGCGGTCGAGGGCACGGTGGACGATTTCAAGGCCCAGGTCGAAGCCTTGTTTGCTGACGCCGAGGCGTTCGTGGATTCACTGCACCTCGATCAAGTGGCCGGCCAGATCGGCCAAAAGGTGGCTGAATTCGCAGCAGCGGTCGAGCGCGCGCAGATGGGTCCGTATTTCGACACCGCCGTGTCGGCCATCGGCACCGCCGCCGATGTGGTGGGCGCCGTGCCCTTCGAGCTGCTGCCCGATTCGATGAAAGCCGACGTCGACGCCGCGATCAAGCCGATCAGGGACACCGATGTGGCAGCAGTGGAAACCGAGATCGAAACCGCGCTGGGCATCGGCAGCGACGGCAAATTTGCGCTGCGCGGTGATCTGGAACATGCGGTCGCCGAAGTGCAGGCCAAGTACGACGAGTTGATGGCCTTGGTGCGCAGCCACGACCCGCAGCAGTATTTGCAGCAGTTGGACGTGCAGCTGCAGTTGCTGGCGGACAAGATACGCGACATCTCGCCGCAGCTCGCGCTGCAACCGGTGCAAGACGCGATCGCCCGGCTGCGCTCGGCCATTGCCGGGGTGGACTTGGTGGCCAGCTTGGCGCCGCTGCAAAAGGTGTTCGACGATGCGCTGGCCACACTGGGCCAATACGCTCCGGCTGTGCTGATCGCACCGCTGGTCAGCCGCGTGGCCGAGGCTCGCAACGCCGTCAAGACGGCCGTCCGGCTGGACCGCTGGAGCCCTGTGCTTGACGATTTATCCGGCCGTGCCACCGATTTGCTGACCCAGCTCGACCCGGCGCAATTGCAGCCGCAGATCACTGCGCTGTTGAACGAGGCCAAGGGCTTGATCGACGGCCTGCCCAGCACCCGCAGCACTTGGCCAGGCACCATCATCGCGCGGCTGCTGCAAGGCCTGAGCGCGCGACTCGATCCGAACAGCTTTGCCACCGTGCAGGCCTGGATCAGCGACGGCGGCGGCCCGGCGGCGTTGGCGGGACGCAGCGATGCGATTGCCCGCGCGGTAGGGCGCACGCGCGACGCCGTGCTGGCGCTCGACTTTGCCGCGCTGTCGGCGGCGATGGTCAACGCCGCCGGCCCGCTGCGCAGCGCGCTGGCCGCGTTGGTGGGCCGGTTGGGCGGCCGGGCGGGCGACAATGCTGCGGAGCAAGCCCGCTTCCAGGCGCTGGCCCAGCGCTACGACCTGGCGCCGGTGCTGTCGCAACTGGCGGCCAACCGCAACCGCTTCCTGGCCCGCTTGCAGCAAGCCGCCGCCGTGGCCGAGACCTTGCGCCGCACCGGCTTGTCGGAGGTGGACAACACCCTCCACCAGATCAAGACCGCGTTGGCGCCGGTGCTGCAGTTGTTCACGCAAGTGCGCACGCTGGTGCGAAAGTTGGGCGTGGGCGATGTCGACCACGGCCTGGTGGCGATTGTGCGCTCGGTGTTTGCCGTGCTGCCACCGCAACGCCTGGCCAATCTGCTGACACCGCTGTTCGTCGCGCTGCGCGGTCGGGTCCTGGCACTGATCAACGCCGTGTTGCTGCCGCTCAAGACCGCCATCACGCGCTTGACCGGGTTGATCGACGCCATCGACCTGGCGCCGCTGGTGACCGCTCTGCAAACGGTTTACGACCAGGTCCTGGCCGATCTGACGGCCTTGTCACCGGCCACTTTGCTGGCCCAGCCGCTGGCATCGTTCAGCAACTTGCAGGCCACGCTGAGTACCTTCGATCCGCTGGCCCCGCTGTTGAGCTTGCTGGACGGCCTGCGCGACGCTGCCGCGCGGGTACTGGCCAAGCTGTCGGCGCAGCAGATGCTGGAGTCGCCGCTGGCGATTTACCGCACGCTGGTCGAGGTGCTGGCGCAGCTCGACATCGGCGAGCTGCTGGCACCGGTGTTCGACAGTGTCGACGCGATTGCCAAGCAGGTGGATGACGGCCTGGACAACACCGTCAGTGCTTTCCAGGGCCTGCAAGCGGCGCTGCCGGGTGGTGCTGCGGGTGCTGGTGCTGGCTCGGCAGCATCGCTGCGGCTGCAATGAAGGCGCAACCATGACCGGTCTGATCACCCAAAGCGCCGTCTTGCTGCTGGCGCGCAAGCGCTTGGAGCGCATCGTGCGCCTGCTGCTGGGCAAGGTGCGCTCGGCCGGCACCGTCAACAGCACCGAGCGCCAGGTGTTGTTCCTGGCGCGTCAGGCTTTGGCCGCGCTGGCAACGCCGCCGCTGCCCAACACGCAAGGCGAGTTTGTCGACGGCAGCTTCACACCCTGGCTGGCCGGTGGCATTTCGATGTTTGCCACGGCCGGTGCGGTGGCGCTGAATTTTCCGCAAGAGGCCGCGTGCGGCGCACTCAGCCAGGAATGGCTGGCCACCACGTTGCGCGGCGGCAGCGGCGATGCGCAGCAGCAGCGGGTGCGCAATGGCTCGGGCCGCTTGCTGATGCGCTTTGCCGACCGGGTGCGGGCGGCGGTGCTGGCCGACAGTGGCATCGCCGAGGCCGACAAAGCCGCTGCACTGGCGGCGATGCTGGCCTATGCCATCGGCCATGCGGCGCAACTGGCCACCTTGCTGGCCGCGCCGCCGTTCCTGGACGGTGTCGACGCCCAGCCCGGCCGCAGCACACCGCCGGCACGCATCAAGCCACTGGCCCTGGCCGTGCGTGGCGCGCTGGAGGCCAGCGTCAATTTCAATGTCTTCAAGTCAGCCAACCCGGCGCGGCCGTTCTGGCAACAGTGGTTGCCGGCGCCCGATCAATTGCCCGACCATTTGTTCACCGCTTACGCCGCGGCGGCTGAAGAGGTGTACGGCCCCGGCGCGCGCGTGCCCGGCAGCCAGGCCTACAACGACAAGCTCAAAGCCGACGATCCACCGCCGCTGTCAAAGCGACTCCTGCGCGATGGTTATGAAACCTACCGAGCGCTGAACCAAGGCCGTTACGGCTGGACTTATGGCGACTGGCTGGGCGCCACTTTCTTCATGTTCCTGCCGTCGATGCTGATGCTGCCGTTTGCCGCCTTGCTGCCGCATGCCAAGGATTTGCTGCGCAACCCGGCGCTGCCCGGTGCCAACAAGGAGCGTGGCGCGTTTGAACTGGCGGTGTTTCCGTTCGCTTTCGGCGCATTGGCCCCGCTGGGCATCACGCTGAAGATCATGCTGGGCAGCGCCATGGGCGCCGGCAAAGAGACGATCTTTGCGCTCGTTAACGCCATCGTCGGCGTCGTCGTGGCCATCGCTTTTTTCAGCACCCTGGGGGTGGACTGGCCGGCCGGCCTGCGCTGGCCGCTGCTGTTCATCGCGCCCTTCATCGCCGATGCGGTGTTGATGATCTACGTGCTGACCCGCGCCGGCAGCGATCAGCGCCACAAGCAACTCGCTTTTGGCACGGTGGCGCGCATCGGCCTGGGCGTGCTGTTCATCGTCTGCTTCCTGGCTTTTCTGCACTTTGCGGTGGAGGGCCTGGCCGACCACGGTTTTGCCAGCGGCGCGTTCTGGGGCTTGCTGCTGTTGTGGCTGGCAATGATCTTTGGCGCCTGGCTGGGATTCACCGCGCTGCTGGTGCGGTCCGAGCAGGGCGGCCCGGCGGCGGCGCCCGACCCGGTGGTGTCCGACAGCAAGCAATGGCTGCGGCTGTTCGACGACAGCAGCTTGCGGACGCTGGGCAGCGATGCGGCGGCCCAGCCGCTGTTTCCCGGCGATCGTGAGCCGGTGCTCAAGCTGTGGTGGACCGGTGCAGGCGACTTGTTCATCCGTCCGGTGCGCAACGCGATCGAGTTCAGCTTCAATGCGGCCGGCAGCGCGCCGCAAGTGGTGGCCGCGCCGCTGGCGCCACTCTCTGCGGGGGAGTTTGGTCAGTGGCTGGCCAAAGCGGTCGCTGAGCCCGGCAATGTCTTCAGTGCCAAGCTGCGGGTGGAACGTGTTGCCCCCACCGAAGCCTTTGATCCGCCGTTGCCCAGCGGCGAGGCTTTCTCCAACCATGGTGACGACCAGACCACGGTCGAGGCCCAGTTGGCCGCTGCTGCCGAGTTCCGCAAGCTGCCCAGGGACGGTGAGGGCTATGTGTTGTCGTTGGCGCCGCGCATCCGCCAGGCGGTGAACTTCGGCATCGGTGGCGAGCTGTTGGTCGGCGTCGGGGATGCCGCCGTCAGCAACCCGCCTGGCCAGCTGCTGGCGATCCCCGCGGCCGGATCGGTGCAAGTGGTGGGCACGGCCGCGACGCGTTTTCTCGACACTTTTGCGCCAGGGGATGTGCTGGAGATCACCGGGCCGCCGCTCCAGGTGCGCGTCGTGGTCGCCGTGGCCGACGACCAACACCTGAGTGTCAACCTGGCGCTGAGCGCAGTGGCCGCCAATGCGACTTATCTGCGCCGCGCCCGCGATCGGCAAGCCGATCTGGCCGGCCCCGGCACGCTGTTGGGCGACGCGGCGGTCTACCGCCGCATCGTCGGCAACGGCACCGCTTTCGAGCAGATGTTCATGGCCGGCGACACGCTGGAGATCCTGCCCGGTGGCGCATTGCCGCCGGAGCGCCGCACCGTGCTCGAGGTGCTGCGCGTGCCGCCACCCTCGCTGCTCGGCGTCGCGCTGCGCATGGACGCGCCTTTCAGCAACGCCTTGCCGGCCGCGCCGGCGGCGCCGCCCTTGCCGCTGGGGCTGGTCTACCGCCGCATCGGCGGCCTGCGCCAGCGCGGCCTGGACTACGCCCCGCAGCATCCCAGCGCCTTGTTCGACGGCGAATCGGTGCTCGACCGCGCCGCCGACCTGGCCACTTTGCTCAGCCTGGGCGTCACCTCGCGCTTGCTGCCCGATGCCCTGACCGCTGCCGTTCCCGGCGCCACTGACGCTGCGCACCCGGCGGTGGACAAGGCGCTGCATGTGTTCCGCGACTGGAACCTGAACCATCGCCGCGTCAATGAATGGCGGATGCTGGTGGACGGCCAGGCCTTTGCCGAGCCAGACAGCCAGACCACCAGCAACCTGATGGGCTGGGTGCCTTTGTTGAACCGCTGGCTGGACATGGCGCATCGCCCGGCCACCGACAGCCACGCGGCGGAGCGCTTCCGACCGCAGGATCCGACCAACCTCGATCTGTCGCGGGCGCTGGCCGATTTGCTTGGTCTGCCGGTGCCGGCCTGAGCGAGCGCGACATGGCCGACAACCTCGTCCTCCCACCCGACGACCAGCGCGCGCGCAGCGACGCGTTTTTGCAGCGCCATGCGATCGCGGCCAATTTGTTTTCGCAGGCGGTCGACCGCAGCCTGCTGTTTGCCATCGGCGCGGGGGAAGACGCTGTCTCGGCCCACTGGTCGGGCCATGGTGCGCGCAACATCGGCGGGCGCATCCGTGCGCTGGCCCAGCACCCCGACAACCCCTTGGTGTTGTACGCCGGCTCGGCCGCCGGTGGGGTGTTCAAGTCGGCCGACGGCGGCGACACCTGGGCAGCGCTGGGGGGGCCACAGGCGGTGTTTTCGGTGGCCGCGCTGGCCATCGCGCCCAGCGACCCCAGCGTGCTCTACATCGGCACCGGAGAGCAAGTCACGCGCCACGGCGTGTCCGGCGCAGCGGTGGTGGCAGGGGCCGTGTTCGGCTCTTACCCCTCGGGTCGGGGCTTTTTCCGTTTTCGCGAAGGGGCGGCGCTGGGTGCTGCCGAAGTCGGACCCGTGGCCAACTCGCCCCCTGGCACGCCCGGTGCGGCCGACTCCTTTGCCCGCATCGCGGTCGACCCGAGTGATGCCGAACGCTGCTGGATGGCGACCCACACGGGACTGTGGCGGCGCGAGGCCGGCCCGGTCTTCCACCGCGAGCCGGTGCCCGCCGCGATGCCCGCAGCGCCGGCGCTGGGTGCAGCGGCCACCGATGTCATCGTCGTCCAAGGCTGGGACCCGGACCGACCCAAACTGCTGCGGCTCTACGCGGCGATCGGCGGCCAGGGCATTTACCGCGGCGTCTTCAACCGCGACCTGCCCGGCTCGGACACCGTGTGGGAGCCCATCCTCGGCGTCGGCCTGCCAGCACCTTGCACCCCAGTCGCGCTGACCTGGGACCGCATCCGCCTGACGGTGTGCAGCAACCAGCCCGACCACCTTTATGCCATCGCCGAGAACGCCAACAACGGCGCGGTGCTGGCGGTCTACCACTCCAGCAACGCCGGCAACAGCTGGACCGCGCGCGCGCTGCCGCTGGCCTTGCTGGGTGCGGCGGCCTGGTACAGCTTGTTCATCGAGGTCCATCCCGAGAACCCGGCCATCGTCGTGATGGGTGAGCTCAACGTGTTGCGCAGCAGCGATTTTGGCCAGAACTGGGAGCAGATCCTGGACTGGACGAGCTTCGACGCCGGTGACCATGCCCAGCATGCCGACGAGCACAACGCGCTGTTCGACTGTGCCGACCCGCGCCGCTTCTGGCTGGCCAATGATGGTGGCCTGTCGGTGGCGCAAGACATCGTGTCAGGCCACCCGCTGCGCGACCGCGGCTGGCGCAAACGCAGCCATGGCATCAGCGCGGCGATGTTCAACGACATCACCGTGCACCCGACCTACCCGCAAATGATGGGCGGCGGACTGCAGGACAACGGCACCTACATCAGCTTTGGCGGTGAGACCTGGTTCTCGGTCTGGGGCGGCGACGGTGGCCAGATGTGTTTTGAAGTGGCTACGCCGCGGGTCTTCGTGGCGCCCACGCAAGGCTCGGGCGCCGGCAGCGCGGGTCCGGGTGCGCTGGTGCGCTCCAGCGTCAGCACGGTGTCTGCCGTGTTCACCGGCTCGCGTGCCCCCCTGGTGGCCGACAGAGACCCGCCCTTCGATGTCTTCGCCACACAGGCCCGGGTGATCGAGGCCGGCATCAACGTGCCGCTGCACGGCGCCCTGTTTGTGCCGGTGATCGAACACCACCCCAGCGCGCCGAATCGTTTGCTGGTGGGGCGACAAAATGGAGGCGCTTACCAAAGCATCGACGGTGGCGACAACTGGACGGTGCTGGCTTTTGACGCCGCGGCCACGGCTGCGATCGGCGGGGCCTCGATCAGCGCGCTGGGCTTTGGCATCCAGGCTGCTGCGAATGCCGATTTCTGGATCGGCGGCAATAACGGCGTGCTGATCCTGGGCATCAACAACCCACCCGCGGCCACCGTGTGGCGCACGTTTGCGCTCGCCGCCGCGGCCGGGCACAGCATCACGCGCGTCGCGGTGCACCCGGAGGACGACCGCTATGTGGCGTTTTGTACCGCCTCGCCCGCCGCCGGCCAGCAGGGGCGGGTATTCCTGAGCGCCGACCGCGGCGCCCACTGGAGCGACATCTCCAACCTGACGGGCGCCGGCGCCGCCCAGCCCGGATCGGTGCCGCCCGGCCCCTGCACCAGCTTGGCCTTTGATCCGCAGCCCGCCGCAGCCGTGGCGCAGACGCTGTTTGTCGGCGCCCTGGCCGGTGTTTTCGTGGTGCGCAACCTGCCCCGGCGCAGCCCACCGGCCGGCGCGGCGCTGCCCGTTTTTGTGCCGCTGTGGGCGCGATTTTCCGGCATCCCCAGCGGCAATGCCGATGGGCCGGCTGCTTTGCCGATGATCCTGGTCGAAGACCTCAAGACCGTCGTCTTGCCAGCCCGCGCCGAGCCCGATGTGGTGGCCAACGAGGCCGAGACCGTGCGCCGCACCCGGCTGATGGCCGCCACTTTTGGCCGTGGTATGTATGCCTGCGACATCACCCGGGTTCAGGCCGTCGGTGTGCCAGTCGGTGGCCCACCGATCCGCTTGTATTTGCGCCAGACGGTGATCGAGGACGGCCTGTCCTACCCGCGACCCACACCTGTGATGCTGAACCAGGCGCCGCTGGCGGCGTCGCCGTTCCGCTTTGGCGGCGACCCGCGCTTCCCGCTCAACGCCCTGCGCTTCACCGACCACGAAGCCTTCGATATCCGCATCGACAACCCACCGTTCCAGTTTTTCGACGATGTGGTCGACGGGGTGGAATTTGACGAGACCCTGGCCACCAAGCCGGTGCTCGCCGGTGCGCGCAATGTGGTTTACGTGCAAGTCCATTCCTGCGGCTGGAGCCGCGTCGTCAGTGCCACGGTGCATTTGTATTTCGCCGCCAGTCCGGCCCCCGCAGGCAATCCCAACGCCGCGCCCCTGCCCGACCTGCATGCCGATTTCTGGGCCCATTGGCTGGATGCGCCCTTGCCCGCGCCCGCCGTGGCACCGGTTGGCAATGCAGCCGCGTGGCAGCGTGCCGGTGTCCCTGTGCATCTCAATGCGATCGGGCCCAATCAGCCCGAGGTCGCCCGCATCGACTGGCTGGCGCCCGCCACGCTGCCGGCCTTTGTCGCGCTGCTGGCCGTGGTGACATCGCCCCTCGGCGTCGACCCGCTGCTGCCCGCCGGCCAGCCTACGGTGATGGCCACGCTGCTGCGCCGTGAGCGCCGCGCCGCGTTCCGAGTGGCGCCGGTCACGCCGTTTGTGCCCGACCTGTTCATTCGCGATGGTCTGGACGACACCGGCCGCCTGGGTGGCGTCGCCTTTGGCGGCCGCAGCCCGGACATCATCGTGGTACCGGCCGCACTGGTCGACCTGGCCGGCACGACGCTGGATCTGGCCAACCCACGCAGCGCCGACCGCGTGCTGCCTGGGCCGGCCGATAACTTCATTTATGTGCGGGTGCAAAACCGCTCATCGGTCGCCACGCCGGTCGATGTCGAGCTGTTCTGGGCCAAGAGCAACCCGGCCCTCAGCGCGGCAGCCGATGCGGCCGGCCCGGTCACCGACAACACCAAATGGCAGGCTGCCGTCGGGCTGGGCCCGGTGGCCAATGTGCTGGTGCCGGCCAAGGGCGCGGTGCTGGTGGGCTTCAAGCTCGGCCATGTGCCAGCGGCCGCGGCCGGGCTGGCCAACTCCTTGGCCTTCATTGCGCTGATCAAGGCCAGCGGTGCCGGTGATGCCAAGCCGCTGCGCACCCGCGTGACCGATGCGGCCTCGCTCTGGCGCTTCTTCCTGCAGTTGGCCGACGCCAACAACGCCGCGCTGCGCACGGTGCGTTATGCCTGAGACCGCTTTCCTCGACGCGTTGCTGGCTTACCTGGCCGGGCTGACCGGCGCGGCTGCGCTGCTGCCTTCACCGGCGCTTCTGGGCATCAGCGAGCCCACGGCAACGGCCGATTTGCCGGCGCTGGTGTTGTCGCTGGACCAGGCGCACCGGCTTGGCGCCGGACTGGGTGAGCGCGCGCTGCTGGTCAGCGGCAGCGCCTTGCCTTGGTCGGCGTCCATCGATCTGGCCCATCCGGTGCTGCCGGACGAGCCGGGTTTCAGCCTGCTGTCAGCCGACCGCCGAAGCCTGACCTTGCCGCACGGTGGGCTGAAGCGCACCGACGGCAGTGACGGTCTGTTGGGCCCGGCCGATTTGTCGGTGCGCATCGGCGCCACGGTTTTTGCCGTGGTGGCCGGCGCGCCGGTGGGCAACCAGATGCGCGCCGATGCCGCTGTGGGTCAGTTGCTGTTCGGCAACCCGCTGCCGGCCGCCGGCACGCTGCAAGTCAGCTATGTGCTGGGTCAGTGGGAGCGCCGGGTGACGCCGATTGCCGGCACGCTGCGGCTGGATATCTACGCTGCGGATGCGCCGGCCGCCGTGGCACTGAGCAAGGCCGTGCTGCAAGCACTGAGCGGCATCAGCGCGGCGCAGATCCGGGGTTTGCGCAAGCTGTCGCTGGCGCAGATCGGCCCGGTGCTGGCCAGCGACGCGGCGCGTGCGTCGGCGCGTCGGCGCAGCGCGCTGCTGGGCTTCGAGTACGAGCACGAGATCAACCGGCCCGATTCGTCAGGCGGTTTGATCGCTCGTGTGGACATCGCTACGGTGGTCGATGCAGACACCGACAAACCGACCCAGGTGCCATGACGTAATGACGTTATGACCAAAGTGCGATGACCCACCCCCACTTGCCCGCCAGAAACCATCCCCCCTGGGGCCGCGCGCTGCGGGCCCCCCAGCCCGCACGGCGCGCCCGCGTCACCTGCCACCCAGCCCCTTCCACAGGAGAAACACCATGAGCGAAGCCATCGGGGAAATGATCCTCCCAGGCACTTACATCGAGGTTCGGTCCGAAGGCCTGATCGGGGTGGGGGGCATTTCCACCGGCAACATCGGCGTGGTCGGCACGGCCAACCGCGGCGATCCGGAAAAGGTCTACCTGATCGGTAGTTATGCCGAAGCGCTTGAAACCTTTGGCAGCTACGACCGCTTTCCGCGCCCCGGCGAGGATGCGCCGTTGGTCCCACCCTTGACACTGACTCGCACGCTGGAGCAAGTGTTCCGCGGGGGTGGCAGCACGGTTTACGCGGTTCGAGTAGCGAACCTGGCGGTGGCCACGACGATGAAAACAATGAGCTGGTCGGTGCAGACGGCGGCCGACTTGCCGCTGCTGGTGCTGACGGCCACCAGCGCCGGCACCTGGGCCAATGGCGTCGTGATCAGCATCGCCGGTGGCACGCTGACGCTGGTCAATGGCCGGGCCAAGGAGGAGTACCCGTTCACCACGGCCGGTGACTTGGCGGCCTCGATCAACGACGGCAGCCGGCATGTGCTGGCCACGCTGGCCGGCGCCGACGCTGCCGCCCGCGCCGCCAATGCCGCGCTGACACCGACCAAGGCGGTGGCGGCGGCTTTGGCCGACATCGGTGGCCCCGATGGCGCGGCCGCCACGCCCAGTGAGCTGGCCAGTGGCCTGGCACTGCTGGCCACCCAGGAGGTCAACATCGTCGTGGCCGCAGGCTTCGATGCCAATACCTCTGCCGGCACAATGCTGGCCCACTTGGAGGCCACCGAGAACGACGGCCGCGAACGCATCGGCGTGATGGGAGCGTCGTCGGACGTGCCGGCCACGATCGTCTCGGCCGATGTCAGCAAGGGCTCGAACCCGAGGCTGATTCTGGTGGCGCCTGGTCTGAAGGCCGACGATGCCTCGCGCGTGGGCGTGGCCAACAAGCAAGTCAAGCTGCCGGCCGCTTATGCCGCGGCGCTGGTGGCTGGGCGCATCGCCACCCTGGCGCCGCACATCAGCATGACCAACAAGGACGTGGCGGCCGACGACCTGACGCGCGACTACACCCGCGCCGAGCAAAAGCTGCTGCTGCAAAACCGGCTGCTGGTGCTGCAGAAGAACCTGGGCATCCGCGCGCTCAAGGGCATCAGCACCGATACCGGTGCGTTCAAGCAGATTTCGGTGCGCCGCATCGTCGATTACGCCAAGGCCGGTGTGCGCCTGGGCAGCAACCCCTACATCGGCCGGCTCAACAACTCGCGGGTGCGCGCGGCGCTGAAAGCCACGCTGGACGGCTTCCTGTCCGGCATGGTGCTCGACGAGATGCTGATCGCTTACAGCCTGGACGTGTCGGCCACCCGGGCGCAGGAGATCAACGGCCAGGCCATCGTGGTGATGACTTTGCAGCCCACGTTCTCGATCGATTTCGTCAAGGTCATCATGAATCTGGCTTGACCTGACACGGGTCCCCAAGCCGGTCCAAACACAAGCGCAAGGAGCAAGCAACATGGCAAGCACTGTTTACCGCGGGTCCGACGGCACCATCGCCGTCGCCGTTGAACCCGGCCTGGAGGGCGACAAGGCCAAGGTGATCAACGACCAGTACTCGCTCACGCCCATCGGGCGAGTCACCGGCGTCACGGTGCGGGTGACCAACGACGTGCGGCCTTTCCACGAGCTGGGGCAACGCTTTGCCACCGAGCTGCGGCCCGGCAACATCAACGTCCACGGCTCGATCGACCGCGCCTACATCAACGGTGCACTGCTCAAGCTGATGCTGGGCGAAGCGGCCGACAGCCGTCCCGCCGGCAGCTTTGTCAGCCCGTCGTTCAACCTGAGCCTGCGCTTGGAGAACCCGTCGCTGCCGGGCACCACCTCGACCGTCACTGTGATGGGCGTCAAGCTCGAAGAGTGGCATTACGAGCTGCCGGAAGACGACTTTGCGATGGAGAAGGTGAACTTCCGTGCGCTGTGGGTCAAGGTTGAAGATGCTTCGGCCTGACCGCGTGATGACCCGGGGCGTGGCGCAAGCATGGACCGACTGACATTCCCTACGGCATCCCCGGCGATGCTCAGCGCCGACGACTTGCTGGCCGGTGCCGCAGCGACTTACACCGTCGATGTGCCGGGGGCGGTGCTGCGCCCGGCTGACGCTGCTGGCGCGGCCCCGGGCGTGGGTGGCCAGGTCACCTTTCGGCCGCTCACCGTTCGTGATGTGCAGCGTGTGGCCCAGGCTGCCAAGGAGCAGCGCCTGGTCAGCGGGGTCTTGATGGTGCAGCAGGCGCTGGTGAGCCCCAAGCTCACGGTGGAGCAGACGGGATCGCTGTCGGCCGGGTTGCTGCAGTTTCTGCTCGACCAGGTCAACCGCATCAGCGGCTTGACGGTGGCCGACGACGATCTGGACAGCGCACTCAAGGCACCGTTGACCAAAGCCTGTTTTGTGCTGGCGCGTGAGTTCGGCTGGACCCCGGCCGAGTGCGCCGCGCTGACCCTGGGCCAGATCCTGCTGTACCTGGAGATGCTGGCGCGTCAGCAACCGGCCGATGGGGGGGCGGGCTGATGCGTGCGCCCCTGCCTTCGCTGCAACGCCTGTTGGCGCTGGCGGCGGTGCCCGCGACCTGTGGCCAGGCCTGGCGTGGGCTGGACGAGGTGGCGGCGCTGCTCGACCGCCCGCTGGACGGGGTGGCCGCGGCGCAAGGGGAACGCGTCGAAGCGATGTTGGGTTCTCCCGCCATGGGCGAACGCTTGCTGCCGGCCTTGGCCCGATTGGCCCGATTGGCGCTGGCCGCGCCGCTGGTGGACACGGCCGACGACACGGGTGCTGACGCTGCGGCGAGCGCAGCATCGCGCTGGCCCGACAGGTCCGACAACGCTGTGGGGGGGTTGCGGCTGCAGCCCGCAGCGCCCGTCAATCGGGCATCTGGCCCGCTGGCTGCCGAGGCCCGCTGGCCAGCGCAAGGGCCGGCGCGGGTGGCTGTCGGCCAACTGGCGCAAGCACCGGGCGGCGCCGCGGCGCCGACCGCCGCCAACGGCCTGCGCAACGCGCTGCTGCCTTTGCTGTCAGCCGCCACCCGGGCAGATGGGGCAGATAGGGCAGATGGGGGCGCGTCTGCCACACCCGGCGTCATCGCTTCGGCCATCCAGGGCAAGGGCGCGCTGCCGCCGGCCTGGATGGCCGCACTGCAGGGTGTTGCGCCGCAGCGGGCCAGGCGCCGGGCCCTGCCGCCGATAGCCGCCGCGCAGGCACAAGCCGTCTGGCAGGCGCGCTGTCAAGCGGCCGACCTGGCGCCAGCCTGGCACCAGGCGGTGATGCCAGCGGCGGCAGCGGCGGGTCAAGCCGTCGCCGGGGCGTACCCACCGGGCGCAGGGCCCGCAGCGGCTGGAACCCAGGCTGCCTTGTCGCAACGCTTGTCGCGCACGCTGGATCACTTGGCGGTGCAGCCGCTCGCCCGCGAACCCGGCGCAGCGCCGAGTGGCGGGGCGGCGGGTAGCGCGGTGGGTGGCGTGGTGGGTAGCGTGGTGGGTGGTGCGCTTGCCTGGCCGCGCGCACCGGTCAACCACGCCGGCGCACCAACAACCGAGCTGCGCAGCCCCCCGGCCCAAGCCGCTGCCGCACTGGCCTTGCCCCGTGGCGCGCGCCTGGGTGGCTTCAAAGGCCTGGCAGCGCTGGGCCAGGCGCCGGGTGGGCCTGCCAACCCTGCCAACCCTGCCGCACCTGCCGTCATGCAGGCCAGGACCTCGCAGCCCGACGCCACCCCATTCGCCGCACGCACGCTGATCGACCAAGTCGAAGCGGCGCTGCGTGAGCAGGTGGCGCGCAACGGCATCCCACTCGGCGGGCTGGAACCATGAGCTTGATGCGGCCGAATGCCAAAGTGACGATCGCCGGCCGCAGCTTGTCGGCCGCCGAGGGCGCCATCGTCTGGCTGCGGGTCGACCTCGGCCTGGGCAGCGCGCACGACGGTATCAGCCTGCAATGCTGGCCAGGCAGCCAATTCAAGAGCGCCGCCCCAGGCGACGAGATCAGCGTGGCATTGGGCGACAAGGGCAGCGAGAAAGACGTGCTGGCCGGCGAGGTGCTGACCGTGCAGCAGCAGCCGGATGGCCCATTGATCGACGGGGTGTCGGCGACCATCGCGCTGTCGCGGCTGTTCAAGACCAGCAGCCATGTCAACCCGACCGTGGCCGATGTGGTGCGTGACCTGATCGGCAGCGCGGCGGTAGACAGGATCGACGCACCGCTCAAGCTCGGCGTCTGGCATGCGGAGAACCGGCTGTGTGTGTGGCAGCAATTGCAGACGCTGGCCCGCTTGGCCGGCGCCGATCTGGGCAGCGCGGCCGATGGCGGCTTGCGCTTTGTCAGCCCACAACCACTGGGTGCACCGGTGCGGCTGCGTCATGGCGCGCAATTGCTGGATTGGGATCTGGCGCAGAGCATTGCGCCGGCAGCGCCGACAGTTGCGCCGCATGGCGCTGGCAGCGAGGCCGGCTCATCCCGCTGGCACTGGTTGAGCCACGACCCGGTGGGCGCTGCGGCCGATCCCGCCCGCGTGCCTGGCGCGCTGGCGACGCGGGCTGCGGCTCAGGCTGTCGCCCGGGCCTTGAGCGATCGCGCCACACGCCAAGGCCTGACTGGGCGCTTGCTGATCGTCGGCCATGCGGCGCTGCGTCCGGGTGCGGTCGTGCAACTGGTGGACCTGCCCGGCAACAACCCCGGCAAGCTGCGCGTGCTGGCGGTGCAGCACCGGCTGGACCGCGTCTCGGGCTTCCTCACCCGTCTGACCGTCGAGGGCGCGCCATGACCGACATGGTCGACATCATCCGGGCCATCGTGCGAGACGAAATGGCGCGGCGGCGCGCGCCCGAGTTCGGCCTGGTCACCGCCGTGTTTGCGCGCGACAGCGACAGCAGCGACAACCGCCACCAAGTCAACGTGCGGCTGCGCGCCTCGGGCCTGGAGTTGCAGCGGGTGCCGGTCACCGCAGCGCGGCTGGGCCTGTCGCTGCTGCCCAAGGTGGACGACCTGGTGCTGGTGCTGTTTGCCAACGACGACATCAACGCGCCGGTGGTCGTGGGTTCGGTCTACGACGAGACCGTGCAACCCCCGGTAGGCCAGGCCGAAGAGTGCGTGTACATGCCCACCGACGCCGACGACAGTGCCATCCGCCGCTTGCATGTCGAGCTGGCCAGTGGCTGCGCAATGACCTTGCACGACGACTGCCTGACGCTGAAGATGGGCGGCACCGAGAT
>JBILYN010000046.1:0-19431 GCA_044377715.1 Aquabacterium sp. | reverse complement strand
GCGAACTCGGATGGGTCGCCCGCCACGCCCGCCACCCCCGCCAGCGCACGCTCGTGCTGCCAGAAAGCGCGGTCGAAGCTGGCGTTGTGCGCCACCACCCCACAGCCTTGGGTGAAAGCACTGACCTCACGCATCACCTGGGCAGACGGCGGCGCTGCGGCCAGCATCCGGTTGCTGATGCCGGTGAGCTGCTCGATAAAAGCCGGCACCCGCTGGCCGCTGTGCATCAGGCTGGAGAAGCGGTCGACGACGCGGCCGTCACGCACCAGCACGGCCGCGATCTCGGTGGCGCGCGCGCCCAGGGATGGGCTCATGCCGGTGGTCTCGAAGTCGATGACCGCGATGGTGTGGGGGTTGTTCATCCCCTCATTTTCCAGGCATGCTGCTGATACAAGCGAAGACACCACGTGAGCGGCACAAACCATGCAACCCCGGCCCAGGCTCAGGCATCTGGAGCTAGGGCCGCCGACCGACGCCGATTCAAGCATCATTCGCAGGCTGAAATTCAGGAGCCTCTCATGCCCACTCTCCACGTCAACGGCCAAGCCCGCAGCCACGATGCCGAACCCGACACCCCGCTGCTGTGGGTGTTGCGCGAACAACTCGGCCTGACCGGCACCAAGTACGGCTGCGGCATCGCGCAGTGCGGCGCCTGCACCGTGCACATCGACGGCGTGGCCACCCGCTCCTGCGTGCGCCCGGCATCGACCGTCGGCCCAGACGAGAAAATCGTCACGATCGAGGGTCTGTCGGCCCATGGCGGGGAAGCGCTGCAAAAAGCCTGGGTGCAGCTCGACGTGCCGCAATGCGGCTTCTGCCAGTCCGGCATGCTGATGGCGGCTGCTGCGCTACTCAAAGCCAAACCCAAACCCAGCGAGACCGACATCCGCGAGGCGATGACCAACATCTGCCGCTGCGGCACCTACAACCGGGTGCAGGCGGCGATCCAGATGGCTGCGGCCAAGTCCTGAGGAGCCGATGATGATCAAGACGTCCCTCACACGCCGCAGTTTCATCGCCACCGGCGCCGCCGGTGGATTGATGCTGAGTTTCCATATGCCATCGGCCAAGGCCCAGGCCGGCGCCAACCCCGAGGTCAACTGCTGGGTGCTGATACAGCCCGACGACCAGGTGGTGATCCGCATCGCCCGCAGCGAGATGGGCCAGGGCACGCTGACCGGCCTGGCCCAGTTGGTGGCCGAGGAACTGCAGTGCGACTGGGCCAAGGTCACGACCGAATACCCCACGCCGGGACAGAACCTGGCACGCAAGCGCGTCTGGGGCAATTTCTCCACCGGCGGCAGCCGCGGTATCCGCGAGTCGCACGACTATGTGCGCAAAGGCGGCGCCGCAGCCCGGATGATGCTGGTGCAGGCCGCCGCCGCCGACTGGGGCGTGCCGCCCGCCGAATGCAAGGCCGTCGCCAGCGTGATCACGCACGGCCCCAGCGGCAAGAACACGACCTATGGCAAGGTCGCCGCGGCCGCCGCGCTGCTCAAGCCTCCGACCGACGTGGCGCTGAAGGACCCCAAGGACTGGACGGTCGCCGGCAAACCGCTGCCCAGGCTCGACACCGTGGACAAGACCAACGGCGCGCAGGTCTACGGCATGGACCTGAAGCTGCCCGGTA
The DNA here is from genome assembly GCA_044377715.1 of Aquabacterium sp. Lineage (GTDB taxonomy): Bacteria > Pseudomonadota > Gammaproteobacteria > Burkholderiales > Burkholderiaceae_C > Pseudaquabacterium. Next base: position 17,801 of record JBILYN010000046.1, on the reverse strand, counting down.
TGCTCAACGCCGCGATCCGCGACTGCCCGGTGGTCGGCGGCAAGGTCAAGCGCTTCGACGCCACGACCATCGCCAAACGCCCCGGCGTCAAGAAGGTGATGGCGGTGGGCGGCAGTGCGGTGGCGGTGATCGCCGACACCTGGTGGCACGCCAACAGCGCGCTGGCTGCACTCGAGATCGAGTGGGACGAAGGCCCGAACGCCAAGCTCAGCAGCGCCGACATCGCCGCGATGCTGAAATCCGGGCTGGACGCGCCCGAAGCCATCGTCGGCGCGCAGGCCGGCAAGGCCCGCGAGGCACTGGCCAGTGCGGCGCGGACGATCGAAGCGGTCTACGCCTACCCGTACCAAAACCACGCGCCTATGGAGGTGATGAACGCGACCGCCAAGATCAGCTTGTCAGCGGCCGGGAAGCCCGAACGCTGCGAGGTCTGGACGCCGACGCAGAACGGCGAGGCCGCACTCGCCGCCACGGCCGAAGCCTCGGGCCTGCCGATCGCGCAGTGCGAGGTCTACAAGATCCACCTTGGTGGCGGCTTCGGCCGGCGCGGTGCCACCGACTGGGTGCGCCAGGCGGTGGAGATCGCCAAAGCGCTTCCCGGCACGCCGGTCAAGCTGATCTGGACCCGCGAAGAAGACATGCAGCACGGCTTCTACCACCCGGTCACACAGTGCAAGCTCAAGGCCGGGATCGATGACAAAGGCCGGCTGACGGCGCTGCACATGCGGATCTCGGGTCAGTCGATCCTGGCCGGCTTGTTCCCGCAAAACATCCAGAACGGCAAGGATCCGGTCGTCTTCCAGGGCCTGATTCTGGACGGGGCTGAAGGCTCGCTGGGCTACGCGATCCCCAACCTGCTGGTCGACCACGCGATGCGCAACCCGCCGATACGGCCCGGTTTCTGGCGCGGCGTCAACCTCAACCAAAACGCGATCTACCTCGAGTGCTTCATCGATGAGATCGCCCACGCGACCCAGCAAGACCCGCTGGCACTGCGCCGGCAGTTGCTGGCAAGCAGCCCGAAACACCTGGCGGTGCTCGAAGCTGTCGCCAAGCGCGCAGGCTGGGGCCGGCCCGCCGCGCCAGTCAATGGCCAGACGGTTCACCGCGGCCTGGCCCAGATCATGGGCTTCGGCAGCTATGTCGCAGCCTGTGCCGAGGTCTCGGTCAGCGCCGACGGCGAGCTGACCGTGCACCGCATCGTCGGTGCCACTGACAGCGGCCATGCGGTCAACCCGCAGCAGATCGCAGCCCAGGTCGAAGGTTCATTCGCCTACGGACTGTCGGCAGCGCTGTACGGCGAATGCACGGTCGAAAACGGTCGAATCCAGCAAAGCAACTTCCACGACTACCCGGCGATTCGCATGGCCGACATGCCCAAAGTCGAAACCATCGTGATGCCTTCGGGCGGCTTCTGGGGCGGCGTCGGCGAACCGACGATCGCGGTGGCCGCGCCGGCGGTGCTCAACGCAATCTTCGCCGCCACGGGCCAGCGCATCCGCACGCTGCCGATCAAGAGCCAGAGCCTCAAGCGCGCGTGATGCTCGGGCTTTGCACCGCCTTGCTGCTGGGCCTGGCCGGCATCGCCCAGGCCCAGGGCGATGCCACGCGCGGAGCAGCGCTGGCGGCCGACCGCAGCCAAGGCCTGTGCGTGCTGTGCCACGCGCTGCCCGGCCAGCCCGCCGCGCTGCAGGGCACGGTAGGCCCGGCACTCGCCGGCGTCGGCGCTCGACTCAACCCCGAGGCACTGCGACAGCGCCTGCTCGCGCCAGAACGCTTCAACCCCGACACCGTGATGCCGTCCTACAGCCGCACCGAAAGGCTGCAGCGCGTGGCCCCCGCGCAACAAGGTCGGCCGCTGCTCGCGCCGGACCAGATCGACGACTTGGTGGCCTACCTGGCCAGCTTGAAATGAGCGCCTCGCCAAGCCTCGGGCGGCGCCCGCTGCTGGCTGCTGCGGCCATGCTGTGCCTGCAGACCCGCCCGGCGATGGCGATGTCGGCCACGCTGTCGCTGCAGCAAATGGTCGACCGCTGGGCCGGCGGGCAGCCGGTGCGTGAAGGCAAGGTCAGGCTGGAGATCGCCGAGCTGGTCGAAAACGGCAACGCGGTGCCGATCACGGTGCGGGTGGACAGCCCGCTGAGCGCCACCGACCGGGTGCAGGAGGTCATCGTCTTCAACGAGCGCAACCCGCAGCGCGACGTGCTGCGCGCCAGCTTCGGGCCCGCCAGCGGCCGAGCCGAGGTCTCGACCCGCATCCGGCTGGCAACTTCGCAGCAGTTGGTCGCACTGGCCAGGCTGGCCGACGGCAGCCAGTGGTCGCACCGTGTCGACGTGATCGTCACGCTGGCGGCCTGCATCGAAAGCTGAGCCGCCATGGCCGAACGCACGCGCAGCCTGATCCACCTGCCCGAGACCTTGCTCAAAGGCCAGCCCTTCGAGGTCCGCGTCACGCTCGGGCACCCGATGGAGAGCGGCCTGCGGCCCGACGGCTTCGGCAACATGGTGCCACGAAGCCTCGTGACCCACTTCGAATGCAAGCTCGACGAGCAAAAGGTCTGCAGCATCGACCTGCACCCGGCGATCGCTGCCAACCCCTATCTGTCTTTCTGGGTCCGCGCCGACGCGCCGGGCACGCTGGCCTTCGAATGGCTGGGTGACAAGGGCTTCTCGCACCGAGAGACAAGGGCTGTCAAGCCGACATGAGTGCCAAGGCTTGGTGCGCGGCACTGCTGCTGTGGGCAGGGCTGGTCCCCACCCTCGTAGCACCAGCTGACGCCGCAGACCCTCGCCGCTCGGGCCTGGACTTCATGAGCCCGGCGCTGCAAGCGCTGCAGCGCGACGACAGCCAGAACCCGGCGATGCTCTGGGTCGAGGACGGCGCAGCGCTTTGGCGCACGCCTGCTGGCACCGCCGCCACCTCCTGTGCCGACTGCCACGGCGAAGCCCGCCAATCGATGGCTGGTGTCGCTGCCCGCTACCCGGCCTGGGACGCTGCCAGCGGCCAGCCGATCAACCTGGCAGGCCGCATCAACCGCTGCCGTCAGCGCCACCAACAGGCGTCGACATGGCCCAACGAGCACGCCGACCTGCTGGCGCTGGGCAGCTACCTCGGCCGGCAATCGCGTGGGCTGCCGCTGGCGCCGCCGGACGACGCCAGGTTGACGCCGCTGCGCGCCCAAGGCCAGGCGCTTTGGCAGCAGCGGCTGGGACAGCTCAACCTGGCCTGCCAGCACTGCCATGACCAGCGCGCCGGCCAGCGCCTGGGCGGCGCAGCGATCCCGCAAGGGCACGCCACCGGTTACCCAGCGTACCGGCTGGAATGGCAGGGCTTGGGCAGCCTGCAGCGGCGCTTGCGCGGCTGCGTGGTCGGCGTGCGAGCCGAGCCCTTTGCAAGCGATGCGCCCGAATGGCTGGCGCTTGAGGCCTATCTGGCGATGCGGGCCAAGAACATGGCCGTGGAGACACCGGCCGTCAGACCTTGAGGCCTGACCGGCAAACCCTAAAGCAGCCGGCCGACGTTGAGCAGCGTCAGCACGCCCAGCACCGCGAAAATCATCGCCGCGACGCCGTGCACCAGCGTCATCGACAGCTTGCTGGCGATCCGGTCGCCGAGGAATACCGCTGGCACGTTGGCGATCATCATGCCCAGCGTGGTACCGGCCACCACCGCCAGCAGGTCGGGGTAGCGCGCCGCCAGCGCCACGGTGGCGATCTGGGTCTTGTCGCCCATCTCGGCCAGGAAGAAGGCGACCACCGTGGTGCCGAAGATGCCGAAACGCTGGCGGCCACCGCCAGCCTCTTCGTCGTCGAGCCGGTCCGGGATCATCATCCACGCTGCCATCGCCAGGAACGAGCCCCCGATCACCCAACGCAGCAACTGCGGCCCCATCTGCGCCGCGATCCAGCCACCCAACCAGCCTGCGGCGGCGTGGTTGGCCAGCGTGGCCACCAGAATGCCGAGGATGATCGGCACCGGCTTGCGAAACCTGGCCGCCAGCAGCAGCGCCAGCAGTTGGGTCTTGTCACCCATTTCACCCAGGGCGACGATGCCGGTCGAGACGAGGAAGGCTTCCAAACGGTTCTTTCGGGTCAATGCGCGGCCTTCATTGTCACTGGCTGCGCGTTTTCAGCAATGGCGCCGCACAGCTGTTCGGCTTACCGTCGCCAATCCTCTACTCGGTCACCCTGAAAGTACGACGATGCACGATCTCGCCTCAATGCAGCAAATGTTGGAGCCCTTGTTTCCCGGCCTGATGGGGGTGCGCCTGGTCTCTGTCGCGCCTGACCGGGTGGTCGCGGAAATGCTGGTGCGACCCGACCTGTGCACCGGCGGCGGCATCCTGCATGGCGGTGCCTACATGGCTTTTGCCGACCATCTCGGCGCGGTCGGCACGGTGCTCAACCTGGGCCCTGGCAAGCGCACCACCACGACCGACTCCAGCACCAAATTCATCGCCGGTGCCAAGCTCGGCAGCACCGTGACCGGCGAGAGTGTGGCGCTGCACCGCGGCCGCACCACCTTGGTCTGGCAGACCATGATCCGCAACGCCGACGGCAAGCTCTGCGCTGTCGTCACCCAGACCCAGCTGGTGCTTGACGCACCCACCTGAGCAACAAAGCGCTCGCCTGGCCGACCTGGCTGCTTATTTCCCCAGCACCTTGGCCACTGGCGCCGGCCGCAAGCGGTAAGCGTCGGGCAGTCCGGATCCCAGCAAAGGCCGCAGATACAGTCTGAAGGCATCGGTCACATCGGTGCCGGCCTCGTTGATGAAAACATCCTCCATCACCCTGGTCTTGCCGGCGACGGCTTCGAGCGGCAGCAGGCTGTAGTCGGCTGAGTAGTAACCGGTGCGCTGGATCGCGACCGAACCGTCGCGGTCGCCCCACATCGCAAACTGCACCGCTTTCTCGCCGACCTCGCGCGCCTCGCGCTGGTCGACATCCGACACGCAACCTATGAAGCTGCGCTGCAAGTAGCCGAAGGTGTCGCCACGCACCCGCTTGATGCCGAGCTTGGACTTGATCTCTTCACACAGCAGATCGGCCAGCGCGCCAGTGCCCGAGAGCTGGACATTGCCGTGGTCGTCGCGCTCGAGGTCCTTGGCGAGCTGCGCCAGGATCGGCTGCCCACTTGCGTCGTGGATGCCCTCGCTGACGGCGACGACGCAGCGACCGTAGCGGGCATAGACCTCTTTGACATCAGCCAGGAATTTTTCCAACACAAACACCCGCTCGGGCAGGTAGATCAGGTGCGGGCCGTCGTCCGGAAACTTCTTGCCCAGCGCCGACGCGGCAGTCAGGAAGCCTGCGTGCCGGCCCATCACGACGCCCAGATAAACACCCGGAAGCGCTGCGTTGTCGAGGTTGGCCCCGGCGAAGGCCTGGGCGACGAAACGCGCCGCTGAGGGAAAACCCGGCGTGTGGTCGTTGCCGACCAGATCGTTGTCGATGGTCTTCGGGATGTGGATGCTGCGCAGCGGGTAATTCGCGGCACGGGCCTGCTCGCTGACGATGCGCACGGTGTCGGACGAGTCGTTGCCGCCGATGTAGAAGAAGTGACCGATGCCATGGGCTTTGAGCACGTGAAAAATCTTCTGACAGTAAGCCAGGTCAGGCTTGTCGCGCGTGCTGCCCAATGCCGACGAAGGCGTGGCAGCGACGAGTTCGAGGTTGTGGCTGGTCTCCTGGGTCAGGTCGACGAAATCCTCGTCGACGATGCCGCGAACGCCGTGGCGCGCACCGTAGACCAGATCGATGCTGCGGTGACGTCTGGCTTCGAGCACGACGCCGACCAGGCTTTGGTTGATCACCGCAGTGGGGCCGCCACCTTGGGCGACGAGTATCTTGTTCAGAGCCATGGCTATTTCCTGGAAACGTGATGAAAGTTATTGGCGACCGGCGCTTGGCTGGCGCAGTCGATGAGTCTGTCAGCGCCGGAAAGACGGATCACGGCGCTCGACCAGCCTGACCATCGCGTCGAAAGCGTCCTGGCCCGCGCCAAAGCGGGGGTCGAAGTTCAGCGAATCGCGGACACAGGCCTCGAGCACCGGCTCGGCAATGGGCCGCAGTCGCCCCATTGCCTGTGCGCTTTGCTGTACCTCACAGGCACGGGTCAGCAACCACATCAACCCGAAAGCGTTGGCCAGGCTGAAGCCTATCGTCACCGGCCCGTGGTTGCGCAGCAGCAGCACCGGTCTGCCAGCGGCGCTGGCCAGAATTCGCCGCCCCTCGTCGAGGTGCACGGTGATGCCTTCGAACTCGTGGTAAGCCACCTTGCCGTGCAACTGCGCAGCATAGAAGTTGGTGAACGACAAACCTTCGTCGAGGCAGCACACCGCCATCGTCGGCGTCGTGTGCACATGCATCACGCAATGCGCTTCGGGCATGGCCTGGTGGATCGCACCGTGGAAGGTGAAACCAGCCGGGTTGATCGGCCAGACCGGTTCACCCTCGATGCGGCCGACAATGTTGCCGTCCAGGTCGACCTTGAGCAGGTTGGACGCACAGACCTCCGAGTAATGCAGGCCAAAGGGGTTGAGCAGAAAGTGACCCGGCTCGCCCGGCACTCGCAGCGAGATGTGGTTGTAGATCAGCTCGGTCCAACCCAGATGGTCAAAGACCCGGTAACAAGCGGCGAGTTGAACGCGCGCGGCCCACTCCTCAGGGGAGACGGCGGCAGGGCGGGGATAGCGATCGGCGGGCAAAGTAGCGTTCATAGCGGTGCTTCGGATTGGGCTGTCAAAGTTCTGGCCTGTCAAGGCACAGCGCTGTGGGCAAGTGTTGAACAAGCAGGCAGTTGTCCACAGGCTGAGGCTGAAATCCAAAGTTGTTGTCGGTCTTCAGCTTCGCTCATGGTCACCGGCGCACAGGGTTGAGTCGATCTCAAGTATTTGAAAAAAAACAGAAAAACTGACTTATCAACAGTTCAGGCTGGGCTCTACTACGACTACCAAGTTAAAAGAAAGACAACACAAGGTCGACTGCGTCGCCCAAGAAAAACCTGTAAACCCGGTTCACGCTGCTCAGCCAAACAGCCCTGGCGCCGCTGCGCCAGCGTCTTCGTCGGCATAAAAGCAGGCAGGGCAGACTGCCCGGTAGCGCTCGTTACCGCCGATCACGACTTGTTCGCCCTGTTTGACCCGGCGACCCTCGGCGTCGACCCGGATGTTCATGGTCGCCTTGCGGGCGCAAGCGCAGATAGTCTTCATCTCCTCGATGTCGTCGGCCAGCGTCAGCAGCGTTGCGGCACCGGCAAAGGCCTCGCCGCGGAAATCGCTGCGAAGTCCCCAGCAGATCACCGGCAGCTTGTGGGCGTGGGCCAAGCGGTGCAACTGGCGCACCTGTTCCGGGCTGAGGAACTGAGCCTCATCGATCAACAGGCAAGCCAGTGTGCCGCCAGCCAGCGCCAGCAAGTGCTCGTGCACAAAATCGGTGTCTAGGCCAAAGGTCGACGCCTTGCGAACCAAGCCGAGCCGCGAACCGACCCGGCCACTGCCGACGCGGTTGTCGTGGGCTGCGGTGAACAGCAACACCCGAAGTCCGCGCTCTTCGTAGTTGTGTGCCACCTGCAGCAAGGCAGTGGATTTGCCAGCGTTCATCGCGGCATAGCGGAAATAGAGCTTGCTCATGCATTGAGGCGGGCTGAACGTCCGGCGATGTCTGCGGTAGATGGCACTTTACGCGAAGGCTAGTTCCAGGGCTGCCCGACCACGGCTCGGGTTGCAGTAAAGTGCCAAGAGTGGCAGCCAGACAATGGTTTGACGCAAAAAAATTACCTTGGGTACGGTTCTCAAAGGCTGAGCACCTCCTTTTTCGCAGGGAACAATGCCATGAACGCGCGCACCGATTTGCCCGTACTCGACGCCATCCGCGCGATAGAGCAGGAGATGCTCGAAACCCGACACCAGATCCATGCCAACCCGGAGCTGGGTTTCGAGGAGTTCGCCACCAGCGATTTGGTGGCCGAAAAGCTGACGCGTTGGGGCTACCAGGTACACCGAGGATTGGGTGGCACCGGCGTGGTGGGTACCTTGGTCGTTGGCAATGGCAAGCAGCGGCTGGGGCTGCGCGCCGACATGGATGCTTTACCGGTGCAGGAGAGTGTCAAACGCCCCTGGGCCAGCCAGGTGCTGGGCAAGATGCACGCTTGTGGCCATGACGGCCACACCGCGATGCTGCTCGGCGCGGCGCGACACTTGGCGGCGACCCAAAACTTCAACGGCACGCTGCACATGGTGTTCCAGCCCGCCGAAGAAGGCATGGGCGGTGCGCGGGTGATGATAGAGCAAGGCTTCTTCGAGAAGTTTCCCTGTGACGCGATGTTCGCGCTGCACAACATGCCTGGCCATCCGGCGGGCCAGCTTGGTTTTCTCGAAGGCCCGGCGATGGCCAGCAGCGACAGCGCGGTGATCACCGTCACCGGCAAGGGCGGCCATGGCGCGATGCCACAAATGACGGTCGATCCGGTGGTCGCGGCCTCGGCGATCGTGATGGCGCTGCAGTCCATCGTCTCTCGCAACGTACCGCCGCTCGACATGGCGATCATCACGGTCGGTGCATTTCACGCAGGCACGACCTTCAATGTGATTCCGCAGTCTGCCGAACTCAAGCTGACGATCCGCGCGCTGCGCCCGTCGGTGCGCGACCAACTGCAGCAGCGCATCACCGAGGTCGCCCATGCCCAGGCCGCTGTCTACGGTGCCACCGCCGATGTCCACTACGAGAGACGCTATCCGGTGTTGGTCAACGATGCCGACGCAACGGCATTCGCGCGCCAGGTGGCGCTGACCTGGGTCGGCGACGCAGGCCTGATGCCGGCGCTGCGACCGTTGACGGGCAGCGAGGATTTCGCGTTCTTTCTCGAGAAATGCAAGGGCAGCTACCTGTTGCTGGGCAATGGCACCGGGCAAGGTATTGGCGAAGGCGGCTGCATGGTGCACAACCCGGCCTACGACTTCAACGACCGCTGCCTGGGCACTGGCGCGAGCTACTGGGTGCGATTGACTGAGGCCTTCCTGGTCTGAGGGGCTGCTGCTGCCGCCACCTTGCAAGTAGGTCGGCCATCACCATCTTGAAACCATCGGGCCGGCGTGAAATCGGCCTGGGGAGTTTCACCATGCAAACCGCTCACCCGTCCACCGACCCGGTCCTTGGCGTGTTCAGAACTGCCGCGCTGCTGGCTGAACTGCTGCAACGGGTCGAATCCAGTGCTCGGCCCGTGGGCGCAGCGCAGTATCGGCGGCTGGTGCGGCATCTTGCGCATCTGCTCGACGAGCTGCCTTCTGACGCCAGACTCGACGCGCTGCTCAAAGCCTTTCCGGCCGCAGCCGCGCTGTACGAAAACAAGCGCTATGAACAGGCCGGGCTGTGCCGGTCATCGCTGGACCGTTCGCTCGACAGTGAGTTGCACGCCCGCGCGGTGATCGACAAGGCACGTGCCAAGCCCTCGCGGCAGCCGCGCAACAACGGCAAAGGTTGACAAGGGCGACGCCAGCCGCAAGCATGACGTACTCCGCGCCATTCCGGCGCGGCAACAGCCAGGAGCATCACATGGCCAAGAGCCAACAGCGCAGCACCAAGGAAACCAAGAAACCCAAGAAAGAGGCAGCCAACGCCAAGCCACTTTCGCCCGATGCCGTCACCGCGACCATCACCACCGTGGTGCCTGAGCGCAGCAAGAAAAAGAAGTGAGGCCACGGCCGGTCTGCAGCCGTGCAGGATGCCTGCCGCCACATCGAGTGGATTGACCGCCAAGAGCCGGGGCCTCAGCGAAGCAGATGCCCATCCTGTGCTTGACCGCTCAGCTGAGTCAGTCGGCCAAACTCTCGCGCTTCGGCCCGGCAATCAAGGGTTTGATGCCGGTCGGTTCACCGGGCCGCGCGCCCGGGCGCCTGAGCGTCGAGGTCCACGTACTTGAAAAACTCGCGCACGAAAATGTTGCGGTGGTAGCCCTGCACCCACGGCTGGTTCAGGTCGGTGAAGATACGGTGGGCGTGAATCTTGTAGGGCATGTAGGCCACCATCAATCGCTTGGCCTCGTCCATCAGCGCTAGGCGTTCGGGGCTGTCGGCCAGCATGCGCTGGGCTTGGTAGACGCGGTTGAACTCTGGCAAGTTGAAGCGGGCATGGTTGGCGCCGCCCTTGTTGGGTCCGTAACCCAGCGCCAGGAAGGTGTCGCCGTCAGGTGCGCCGGCGCTCCAGCCAACGCCCCACATCATCAGCTTGCCGGCACGGCTGCTCTTGAGGTTTTCCGGCCATTTGGCAGTTTTGAACTCGATGCGGACCCCCAGGGCGTCCATGTTCTTCTTCCACAACTCGATGAGTTGGCGACTGACTTGGTCTGGCTGGGTGGCGTACTCCAGCACCAGCGCTTTGCCATCGGGTTGTTCGCGCCAGCCATCGCCGTTCTTGTCGACATAGCCATGCAGGTCGAGCAGCGCCTTGGCCCGTGGCAGGTTGTACTCGCTCATCTCGGACTTGAACGCGGGGTCGTAGCCGAAGGTCTCGGGTCCGATCGGGCTTTGGCCCGGAATGGCCTGGTTGCGGCGAACCAGGCGGATCTCGCGGTCTAGGTCCACCGCCAGCGCGATGGCCCGGCGCAAGGCCACCTTGTGGGGCTCATAGCCTCCCACGACGGGGTCCTCCATCGCGAAGTAGCTGACCGCCACATCAGCCCGGGGGTAGCGGACCATGCCCATGCCGCGCTTGCTGAGGTTGGGTGCAAGCTGGTTGTTTGGGATCGCCAGGTTGGAAAACTCAGCGGGTACGTTCTCCAGCACGTCGTGTTCCCCGTTGAGGAAGGACAGCCAGCGTGGCTGTGCCTCCTCCACCACCGAGATCTCTACGCGGTCGACCAGAGGCATCCTGCGGCCCTTGAATTTGGCCGCCGCCTCGACCAGCCGGGCGTTGTTCTGCGGCGGGTGCTCGTCGTAGAACACCTCACGGTAGTTTGGGTTGCGCTCGAGCACCATGCGCGAGCTGCGCTTCCACTCGGCCAGGCGGAAAGGTCCGGTGCCCACAGGGTGCTCGCCAACCTTGTCGCCATAAGCTTCAACGACCTCGCGCGCCATGGCGCCAGTGAAGGAGCCGTCGGTGAAGTTGTAGAGAAAACGCGGGTTGGCTTCGGCCAGACGGATGCGGAAGGTGTAGCGATCCAGGGCCTTGAGGCCCTCGACGTCCCGGTCGTAGTCGAAAGGCTTCTTCGCGGCGATGAGTTCCTTGCGCAACTCCGACAGTCCCAGGATCTTGGCGTTCTCCAGGAGGTAGAGGTTGGCGCTCTTCCAGCGGGGATCGAAGTGACGTTTGAGTGCATAGACGAAGTCGCCAGCAGTGAGTTCGCGCTTGGCACCCTTGAAAGCCGGGTCGTCGGCGAAAAAGATGCCCGGCTTGATCTGAAAGGTGAAGCTGCGGAAGTCGTCAGTCACCTCTGGCATCGCCGCGGCCGCGTTCGGGCGCATACGCGCCGGCGAGGCCATGAACTCGAACTCCAGCGGAGCGTCGAACATCGCCGCCGCAACAGTGCGTGAATACAGGTCTGAGATCTGCGCCGGATCAAAGCCGCTTTCGGCGATAGGAAAGGCATAGCGCAGCGTTTTGGCGGTGTTGCCCAATGCCTTGGCTTGCGCCACAACAGCTGGCTGATCCGCGGCGGCAGACATCGAACATACGGAGACCAACACGAGCAGAAGGCAACGGATCATGAATATTGGGCAGCGCTTGGCTATGGGATCGACCAGGGGCCAGTCTAGCGGCGGCGTCGCTGAATGCTGATTCGGTCGACCCAGCGACAATGACATTTCGGCATGCGCCCAGGTGAACAACTGGGTAAACGCGACAAAACAGCGTAATCCGCGGCGCCCTACACTGCGCCGTCTCCAATACACGAGAGTATTTCGACCATGGCTGCGTACATCTTGCGGCGCCTGTGGCAGATGGTGCCAACGATTCTTGGCGTTTTGCTGCTGGTGTTTTTTCTCTTCAAGTACTTTGGCGGCGACGCTGCCGAAATTCTCGGCGGCCTGAACGCCACGCCAGAGCAGATCGCAGCCATCCGCCAGCAACTCGGTCTTGACCAACCCGTGTGGGTGCAACTGGCCATCTACCTCAAGGGCGTGGTCACCTTTGACTGGGGCCGCAGCTGGGCCACCAATGAGGCCGTCAGCAACCTGTTCGCCTCGCGCCTGCCGGCGACTTTGACCGTGATGCTGCCCATTCTGATCCTGGACCTCTTGCTGGCGCTGCCGATTGCGATGTGGGTCGCCAGTCGTCGCGGCTCACTGGCTGACCGGGCGATCATGGTGGTGACGACGGTGGCGCTGTCGATCAGCTTTCTGGTCTACGTGATCGTCGGTCAGTACCTGTTCGGCTTCCAACTCGGCTGGTTCCCGGTCCAGGGCTGGAGCGACAGTGTGTGGACCAACCTCGTCATCTACGCACCGCTGCCGGTATTGCTGGCGGTGATGGTGGGTGTCGCACCGCAGACCCGCTTGTACCGCAGCTTCTTCCTGGACGAACTCGGTCACGACTACGTGCGCACCGCACGCGCCAAGGGCCTGACCGAGAACACGGTCTTGTTCAAGCACGTGCTGCGCAACGCGATGATCCCTATCCTCACCAACGTCGGCCTGTCACTGCCGGGTGTGTTCGTCGGCTCGTTTCTCATCGAGGTCTTTTTCTCCATCCCAGGCCTCGGCCGTGAAATCCTGCTGGCCGTCAACCGAAGCGACTACCCGGTGATCCAGGCGATTGCGGTGTACCTGGCGGTGCTGACGATGGTGATCAACTTGGTCGTGGACGTGCTGTTCAAGCTGGTCGATCCGCGGGTGGTGCTGAAATGACCCAAGCCCACAGCGGTGGCGCGCCCGTACAGCAGTTTGAGCGGTCGGAGGGTGTCTGGCACGCCGCTTGGCGCCGCTTCAAGGCCGACCGGGTCGGTCTGACCTCGGCCATCGTCGTGCTGGCTTTCCTGCTGTTGGTGCTGCTGGCGTCTCTGGGCGTTGTGGCCAAGGGCTGGCAGGCTGAGGTGGGTGTGGCCAATGCGCCGCCCACTTTTCTGGGGCCACGCCCCCCAGAAGCGATGGGCGCCATCGAGGTGCCCAAGGGCCCGAATGTGGATCTGTCTGCGATGGACCCGCTGGCACCGCGCTACGCCGAGATCGAGGCTGCCGCCAAGAAGTACCAGTCCAGCGACAGCATCAAGGCCAAGACCCTGGCCTTGGGCGCCGATCGAATGGGTCGCGATGTCTTGTCCAAGGCCGTCAAGGGGACCCAGATCTCGGTCTTCGTCGGTGTGTTGGCTGCGCTGCTGGCAACCCTTATCGGCACAGTGCTGGGGGCGCTGGGCGGCTTCTTTGGCGGCAAGGTGGGTGATTTTCTGGAGTGGCTCTACAACGTGTTTGAGGCGATTCCGAGCATCCTGCTCATCTTCGCCTTCGCGGCGGTGTTCGGCCGCGGCATCAGCACCGTGGTGTTGATCCTGGGGCTGGCCGGCTGGACCGGCTTGTACCGGCAGGTGCGCGCCGAGTTCATGAAGCACGGCGGGCGCGAGTACGTTCGAGCCGCCGAAGCCATCGGCGCCTCGGCCTACAGCCGCATGTTCAGGCACATCCTGCCCAATGTCAGCCACGTGATCCTGGTTCGCATGAGCCTGCTGGTGGTGGCCTTCATCAAGAGTGAGGTGATCCTGTCCTACCTTGGGCTTGGCGTCGGCGTCGAGGATGTTTCCTGGGGCACGATGCTGGCCGAGGCGCAGAGCGAGTTGATCCTGGGCCACTGGTGGCAGCTTGTCACAGCGACCGCGCTCATGGCGCTGTTTGTCACCGCGTTCTCGCTGATGGCCGATGCTTGGCGCGATGCGCTCGACCCCAAGCTGCGTGGCGCAGAGTCATGACCCACCCCCGAAGCGCCTGCGGCGCCTCCCCCTCAAGGTGGCGCCGCCAGCGGCCCGGCGAAGCCGGTTCCGCGGCGTCCGCTTGGCTCGACCGAGTCCTGGGCCGTGGCGCGCGCCCTTTGCATATTGGCTGATCCGATGCTGCTGTCCATCCAAGATCTGAAAGTCGCGTTCCGCCTTGGTGAGCGCGGCGCCACCACGCTGGTTCCCGCGGTCAGTGGCGTGAGCTTCGACATTCCCGAGAACAGCACGGTCGCGCTGGTGGGTGAGTCGGGCTCGGGCAAGAGCGTGACCGCGATGTCCATCCTCAACCTGCTGCCCGACAACGCGCGGCGCCAGGGTGCGATCCTCTACCAGGGCCGCGACCTGTTGGCTGCGGGCCGGGCCGAGCTGCAGGGTTTGCGCGGGCGCGAGATCGCCTGCGTGTTCCAGGACCCGATGAGCTCGCTCAACCCGGTGTTCACCGTCGGCGCTCAGTTGACTGAGCCGCTGATCAAGCACTTGGGGCTGGGCCGGCGTGCCGCGCTGGCCCGCGCCGAAAGCCTGCTGGCCGAGGTCGGCATGCCTGAGCCCAAGCGCAGGCTGTCGGCCTATCCGCACGAGTTGTCGGGCGGCCAACAGCAGCGCGTGATGATCGCGATGGCGCTCAGCTGCGAGCCCAAGCTGCTGATCGCCGACGAGCCGACCACCGCGCTCGATGTGACGATCCAGCGCCAAATCCTCGAGCTGATCGCCGGCCTCAAGGCCAAGCACCGGATGAGCGTGCTGTTCATCAGCCATGACCTCGGCGTGGTGGGCGAAATCGCCGACCAGGTAGTGGTGATGCGCCGCGGCCGGGTGCGCGAGCAGGGTCCGGTGGCGCAGATCTTCAGCGCGCCGAGCGACGCTTACACCCGCGCGCTGCTGACTTGCCGGCCCAGCCTGAGCGACACGCCGGTGCGGCTGGCGGTGATCGACGACCAGATCGGCGGCGCTGCGCCCGATGCCGTGCCTGCCAAGCCTGCCCTGGTCAAGAATGCCCAGGCGCCGGTGGTTCTCGAGGTGAGGGCACTGGCCAAGAGCTTTTTCTTGAAACAAGGCCTGTTCGGCAAGCGCGAGTTCAAGGCCGTGCAGGGCGTGAATTTCCAGCTGCGTCGTGGCCACACACTGGGCGTGGTCGGCGAGTCGGGGTCGGGCAAGACGACGATGGGGCTGACGCTGCTGCGCCTGCACGAGCCCACCGGCGGCGAGGTGATCTTCGACGGCCGCAACTTGCTCACGCTGTCCGACCGCGAACGGCAAGCGATGCGCCGGCGCATCCAGATCGTGTTCCAGAACCCCTATGCCAGCCTGAACCCGCGCTTCACGATCGGACAGACCCTGGTCGAGCCTATGACGATCCACGCCATCGGCGCTGATGAGGCCGAGCGCGAGGCCCGGGCCCGCGCGCTGCTGGTCAAGGTCGGCCTGGGTCCCGAGGTCATGGCCAAGTATCCGCACGAGTTCTCGGGCGGCCAGCGCCAGCGCGTGGCGATCGCGCGCTGCCTGACGCTCAACCCGGAAGTGCTGGTGCTCGACGAAGCGGTCAGCGCGCTCGACGTCTCGGTGCAGGCACAGGTGCTGAACCTGTTGCGCGACCTGCAGGACGAACTCGGGCTGTCCTATGTCTTTATCAGCCATGACCTCAGCGTCGTGCGATTCATGAGCGACGAGGTGCTGGTGATGAAGGACGGCCAAGTGGTCGAGCAGGCCAGCGCGGCGCAGATCCTGGCCTCACCGCAGCAGGACTACACCCGCAGACTGCTGGGCGCTGTGCCGCGCGGCTGGGTGAGCCCGGGGTCCAGCCCGGACAGCTGACAAATGCAGTGAGCGGACTCAGGCACCCTGGTCGACCCCTAGACCTGGGGAATTCGATATGAGCAGAGCACCCGCCGCCGCCGCTTCTGCCAGACCATGCTGGCCTTCGGCGCTGCAGCGGGTCAAGGCGGGCAAGTTGAAGGCGCTGGCCGTGACCAGCGCCAAGCGCTCGGACGCGATCTCCGAGCCGCCCACCATCGCCTAGGCCGGCGGCCCCGCGCTCAAGGAGCGGCTGTTGTCGCAGGGCGCAATCCCAGGCGACAGCAGCAGCGCCGACTTCGCCAGCTTCCTCGCTGCCGAGAGCAAGAAGTGGACGCAGTCTGTCAAGATTTCGGGCGCGAAGCTCGATTGACGGGCCCGCCTCGGTCGATCAATCGGCCCAGATCACGGCCTCGCGTGACCCGGCCCAGGCTTCGTAGCGCGCTCCATAGACCTCCTCGACCCGGTTGCGCTTGACCTTGAAGGTCGGCGTGATGAAACCGCTGTCCACCGTCCAGGGCTCGGTCACGACGATCAGGCTGTCGAGCTGCTCGTGCGGGTCTAGGCCGGCGTTGACCGCCTGCAGGTGCGCGGTCAGCGAGACCCGCAGCGCCTCGCGACCGGCCGCGTTGCGGGTCGCGTCGATCGCCTCGGCGTTGAGCATCAACACCGCCAGCGGTTGGCCCAGGTTGGCGCCCGTCACGCAGCAGGCCTCGACCGATGCGTGCATCACCAGCTTGTCCTCGATCGGCGCCGGTGCAACATACTTGCCCTTGCTGGTCTTGAACAAGTCCTTGACCCGGCCGGTGATCTTCAGGTAGCCCTCGGCGTCTACCGTCCCCTTGTCGCCGGTGTGCAGCCAGCCGTCTGGCGTGACGGCCTGTTGTGTGAGCTCGGGCTCCTTGTAATAGCCCAGCATCAGGCCGTGGCTGCGCACCAGAATCTCGCCATTGGCGGGGTCGATCTTGCACTCCACGCCGTCGTAGGCCGGGCCCACCGTGCCGGGGCGCTGCACGCCCGGCAGCGTGGCGTGTGAGACGCCGCAGTTCTCGGTCATGCCGTAGAGCTCGACGATGGGCAGCCCGAGCCTGGCGTACCAGTTCAGCAGGGCTGGCGGCATCGGCGCGGCGCCGCCGGCGGCGAACTGGCATTGGTCCAGCCCGAGCGCGCCCAGGATCTTCTTGCGAACGATGCGGTTGAGGATCGGGATCTTGAGCAAGAACTCGAGCTTGGCAGGCGGCATCTTGGCCGACACGCCTTGCTGGAACTTGACCCACAAGCGCGGCACCGTGAAGAACGCGGTTGGCCTGGCGCGCTGCAGGTCCTGGGGGAAGGTGTCGAGACTGTCGGCGAAGAACACATGCATGCCGGTGGCGAGCAGTCCGTGCTCGACGAGCGTGCGCTCGGCCACATGCGACAGCGGCAGGTAGCTCAGCATGCGCGAGCCGTCCTTGATGCCATCCATCCGCTTCAAACCTGATTCGATGGACCAGGCAAAAGTGCCAAAGCTGTGCATCACGCCTTTGGGCGCGCCGGTGGTGCCCGAGGTGTACATGATGGTCGCCAGCTCGTCGCCGTCGCGCAGCGGTTGGCCCGCCAGCGGCGCGGTGCTGGCGACGACGGCGTCCCAGTCCCGGGTTCCTGCAGGCATCTGGTCCATGGGCGGCGCCAGCGGCAGCCGGATGCACGCCATCCCGGCGGCGACCGCCGGCGCAACGCCAGGTCGCATCGCGTCCCAGCCGTCGAGCTTGCCGATGAACAGCCAGCGCGCTTCGCTGTGGCCCAGGATCTGTCGGATCGTCTCGGCGGCCAGCGTGGGGTAGAGCGGCACCGACACGCCGCCGGCCAGCCAGATCGAAAAATCGGCCATCAGCCACCAGGCGGTGTTCTTCGAGATCAGTCCGACCCGATCGCCGGGCTGCAGTCCCTGGGCCTGCAGGTGCGCGGCCATGCGGCGGGCCCCATCCATCACCTGCGACCAGCTGAAATCTCTCAACGCGCCGCCGCCCATGGGCTGCGTCAGCACCACTCTTGAGGGCGCTGTCTGCTCCCAGTGGTAGAGGCGCTGAAGCGCGAGTTTGGACGGATCGACAGG
>JBILYN010000248.1:0-6494 GCA_044377715.1 Aquabacterium sp. | reverse complement strand
CCCGATGCTGACGTGCACCTGCCTGGCGCCGCAGTCTCGTTGCAGATCGACTACGAGGCCGAGTTGGCGGTCGTGATCGGCAAAGGTGGGCGCAACATCGCGCGCGCCGATGCGATGGACCATGTGTTCGGCTACACCATCGTCAACGACGTGACGGCGCGCGACGTGCAGATGCGCCACGGCCAATGGGACCTGGGCAAGAGCTTCGACGGTTTCTGCCCGATGGGTCCCTGGATCGTCACCGCAGACGAGCTCGACGGCACGGATGCCCGCGTGCGCTGCTGGGTCACGCCCGCAGGCGGCGCGCCCGAGCTGCGCCAGGACGGGCACACCAGCGACCTGATCTTCGACATCGCCACGCTGATCGAGACTTGTTCGCGCGGCATCACGCTGCACCCGGGTGATGTGATCGCCACCGGCACCCCCGCCGGCGTGGGCATGGGGCTGGACCCACCGCGCTGGCTGCAGCACGGCGACAGCGTGCGCATCGCGATCGATGGCATCGGCATGATCGAGAACCGATTCGTCGCAGGGGCCGCGTGATGCGCCGCGCGTCGATGCTGCTGGCCGGCCTGGTGTTGCTGGCCGGCAATGCGGCCGCTCAATACCCCGACCGGCCCATCGTGATGATCGTGCCGTTTCCGCCCGGCGGCGTGGCCGACACCGTGGCCAGGCCGGTGGCCGAGGCGTTGGGGCGCGAGCTGCGCCAGACCTTGATCGTCGAGAACAAGCTCGGTGCCGGTGGCGCGCTGGGCATCGCCGCTGCGGCGCGCGCGCCCGCCGACGGCTACACGCTGCTGATGAGCTTGTCATCGATCTCTATCCTGCCCGAGGCCGACCTGATGCTGGCGCGCAAGCAGGCGTACACGATCAAGCAGTTCGTCCCGATCGCGCGCTTCACCGCCGACCCGACGGTGCTGGTGGTGCGCGCCGATTCGCCCTGGAAGACCCTGGCCGATTTCGTCGCCGACGCGAAGAAGAAAGCTGGCGGCTACAACTACGGCAGCTCGGGCAACTACGGCACGATGCATGTGCCGATGGAGATGCTCAAGGCCAGCGCGGGTTTTCCGATGGTGCACATTCCCTACACCGGCGCCGGGCCGGCGGTGCTCGCGCTGATCGGCGGTCAGGTCGACGCGGTGGCGAGCGGTCCGGCCTCGGTGCTGCAGCACATTCAGGCCGGCAAGCTGCGGGCGTTGGCGCATTGGGGCGACAAGCCGCTGAGTGCGCTGCCCGATCTGCCCAGCCTGAAGCAGGCCGGTTACCCGGTCCAGTTCGCCCAGTGGTCGGCGCTGTTCGTACCTGCCGGTACGCCTGAGGCGGTGGTGCAGCGCTTGCGCGCGGCTGCGAAGAGGGCCGCTGCCGATGCGCAGGTGCTTGCGACGATCAACCGCGCCGGCAGCCCGGTCGAGTATCTGGATGCGCCCGAGTTCCAGCTCTATTGGGACGCCGACGCCAGACGCATGACCGAGGCGGTACAGCAGATCGGCAAGGTCGAGTGAGGCGTCGCCGCGGCTGACTCTTGTTCGCGCATTGAAGAAGTTATCAACTTCAGCAAAACCCAGCAGCTGGTCTTCAAGCGTGGCTAGGGTTTTCCTCCATGTCGATGCTGCGATGTCCGGCATCATCGGCTGCCCGGTGGCCCGTGCATCACGCCGTCACTGCAACCCGCCTTCGATGGACGCGCCACCATGACATTCCCGATCACCGAACACACGCTCAAGACCGGTCGCCACACCACAGGCTATCTCGAATGCGGTGCGTCGGATGCGCCGCTGCTGGTCTTTGTCCATGGCTGGCCCGAGCTGTCGATCTCGTGGCGGCACCAGTTGCCGGTCTTTGCCGCGCTGGGTTTTCGCTGCGTCGCGCCCGACATGCGCGGCTACGGCCGATCGGCCACCTACACCCGTCACGAAGACTTCGCGCAGGCGCTGATCGTCGACGACATGCTCGAGCTGCTGGCCTCGCTGGGCCGTGACAAGGCGGTCTGGATTGGCCACGACTGGGGTAGCCCGGTGGTCTGGAACATCGCCAGCCACCACCCCGACAAGACGGTCGGCGTGGCGAGCCTGTGCGTGCCCTATCTCTCGGCCGGGTTTGCGCCCGAGACGATCATTCCCTGGGTCGACCGCGAGGTCTACCCGGAGGACAGCTATCCCGCCGGGCAATGGGATTACATGCTTTTTTACCGCGAGAGCTTCGACAAGGCTTGCAAGGGTTTCGAGGCCAACGTTGGCAATGCCGTCAAGGCGCTGTTTCGCAAGGGTGACCCGGCGTCGGTCGGCAAACCTGCCCGCACCGCCTCGGTCCGCAAAGGCGGCGGTTTCTTCGGCGGCGGCGCAGGTCCTGACATGCCACGCGACGGCGATGTGATCACCGAAGTCGATCTGGCGGCCTACACCGCCGCGCTGACACGCAACGGCTTCTTCGGGCCAGACTCGTGGTACATGAATGGCCTGGCGAACATCGCTTATGCGGCGCTGGCGCCAAACGCCGGCAAGCTGGCGATGCCGGTGCTGTTCCTGCACGGTGAGTACGACGCGGTCTGCGAGACGGTTCGATCGCGGCTCGCCGAACCGATGCGCAGCGACTGCGCCGACCTGACCGAGGTGGTCGTGAAGTCGGGCCACTGGATGGCGCAGGAGCAGCCGGTGGCGGTCAACGCCGCGCTGGCTCGTTGGCTGTCAACCCGGCTCGGCACGTACTGGTAGGCGTGGTAGGCGCGGTCAGCGCTTGTCGTCTGTGCCTGTGAACTCCTGCGGTGCCGGAAACAGGCGACAGTCTCAGCAGGTTCGGACAAGCCTTCGAGGCGATGGCCAAGGTACTTCAGGCGAAGGCTAGCGATGCTGGCCTGCGATCAGACGAACCTGAACGACACCGCGCCCATGGGCCCGTAGTCGACATGGAGCTGGCGCGCCAGTGCGGCAATGGTCTCGGGGTTCATCCGGTCGACTCTTTCAGGGTTTTGGCTGGAACAACGGGTGCAGGCTGCTGTTCTTGGCGTCGAAGACCTCGGGGCCTTCATCGATCTGCAGGGTCACGCCGATCGGCCGATGCGCGAACTGGGGCGCGAAGTGGGCTTTTGCCACCGCCTCCAGGTGCTGGCCGGCGAGTTGCTGCACCGCTGCGCTGCGGCCGCGGCCCATGCGCAGGTTGAGGTAGACGAAGCCGTAGTCCGCGGCATGGCCGGCAGCCCGACCTGCCGCACCGCCGTCGGCGACCGCGAAATGCGGTGCCGGGTAGGCCAGCACCCTGACGCCGCCGGTCGGAAAGACCTGCTTGCCGGCTTCGTCCTTGACGCCGAGCATCGCGTCGGCCAGGCTGCGGCACAGCGCGTCGATGTCGCTGCCGCCCTGTGCGACGGGTGCGTCGAGGTTGCCGGTGTAGAGGATCACGAGATGAGGCATGGCCGCGCCCTCAGAGCCGGCTGCCGGCGTTGGCCGGCGAGCGCGACAGGCCAATGCCTTGCAGGTCGGCAGGCATCGGCGTGACCGGAAAGATCGCGTTGATCTGGCCGGTGCCTGAGCTGGGAAAGAACGGCGTGACCACCTCGACGCCAGCCTCGTAGCGGTCCCAACCGAGCGCGCCTAGCAGCATCGCGGTGTCATGCATGAAGCCTTCGCCATGGCCCTTGACGGCGTATTCGGGCAGCATCTCGCAGAAAGTGGCCCATTCGCCGCGTTGCCACATGCCCACCACATGGTGGTCGAGTTGCTCGAGAAACGGGCTCCACATCTTGTTGGCGTACTGCGGCGCCAAGCCGTTTTGAGCAAAGCGGTGCGACAGCGAGCCGCTGGCGAAGATCGCCACCGTGCCGTCGTACTGGTCCTCGATCGCGCGGCGCATCGCCCAGCCCAGCTTGGCGCTGTCGGCCAGTTGGTGGACCATGCACAGCGCCGAGACCGAGACCACCTTGAAGTGGCGGTCAGCGTTCATGTAGCGCATCGGCACCAGCGTGCCGTATTCCAGCGCCAGCGAGGTGGCATCGTGCGCCAGCGTCTCGACACCTGCGACGTTGCAGGCCTGGGCCAGCAGCCGGCCCAGCGCTGGGTTGCCGTCGTAGGCGTAGGGCATGTTGCTGAGGAAGTGCGGCAGCTCGTTGCTGGTGTAGACACCCTGGAAATGCGGCGCGCAGTTCAGGTGGTAGTTGGCGTTGACCAGCCAGTGGGTGTCGAACACGACGATGGTGTCAACGCCGAGCGCGCGGCAGCGCCGTCCGATCTCGTGGTGGCCCTCTATCGCGGCCTGGCGCGTGCCTTTTTGCGGGCCGTCGAGCTCGCTCAAGTACATCGACGGGACGTGGGTGATCTTGGCGGCGAGGGCGAGCTTACCCATGGGGTGGTCCTTCAGGCGGCACGAAGCAGCCCATTGGGCCGGTCTCAGGGGGCGAGGACATCGAGTCCCAGCACTCTTGAGGCGTTGATGAGTTGTTTGTCGAAGCAGCAGAATCTCAGGCCGTCGCCGGCAACTTCCCGTGCCTTGCAGGCTGTGGCGAGTTGGACGCTGTCATAGGCCCGCAGACCGAAATGGAGTGCGAGTTCGCCTGCATGGTGGACCAGCGTGCTGTCCACTGCCAGCCGGGTGTAGATGGCCCATTCCGTGCGCAGTCGTTTCATCGCTGCGGTGGTCGCCGCTTCGTCGATCTGCTGTGTGCGTTGCTTGAGTCCGAGCGCGGCACACATCTCGGGCCAGGTGATTTCGCTGACCAGGCAGAGATTGCAGGCTTCGACCTCCCTGCGAGTCCAGTCGCTGTGCAACTCCTGGACGTATAGCTTCATCAGCGCCGAGGTGTCGCAAAAAACGATCACTTAGGCCCTCGCAGTTCGATCACCAAGTCGCTCATGGTCTGGCCGTCTGGCCCAGGCGTCAAAGTGATGCTCTTGCCCAGGCGAAACGGCTTGGTGGCAGCTTGAGACACCAGTCCAGATTCCAGCAGTCGCGCCATCGCCAAGTCGTCGGCAGACCGAGGCGGCGCCTCGGGTCTGGGCATCACCAGTTCGGCGACAACTTTGCGGTGCGAAGTGATGCTCACCCGCTCGCCGCTGCGGGCCTGCGCGATGGCGCGCGACGGGTTGGCCTTGAGTTCGCGTATCGAGATTTCCATGGTTTCGGTGCGGTGATTGTGGTTTCAATTATGCAGATAAATCTGAGAATGTGGTCTCAAAAATCCCTAGGTGATGTCTGGTGGCTGACCAAGCTGGCCGCAGCGACCTCGGGGTGGAGAAACACTTCGCAGCGCCAGATGCCGACCAAGCGCAGGCGCAGGTCGCGGCTTCTGGTATGACATTGAGCCTGTACAAACTGCCCAGGCTGTCACCGCCCCCAATGCGGTATGTGGTGGTCGCCCAGGCTGACAGCGACGTTCTTGGGCTCGAGAAACACCTCGTAGCTCCAGGTGCCGCCCTCGCGGCCGGTACCGCTGGCCTTGGTGCCGCCGAAGGGCTGGCGCAGGTCGCGAACGTTCTGGCTGTTGACGAAACACATGCCGGCTTCGACCGCGGCGGCCACGCGGTGTGCACGGCCGAGGTTCTCGGTCCAGACATAGCTCGACAGACCGTATTGGATGTCATTGGACTGGCGGATCGCGTCGGCCTCGTCGTCAAACGGAATCAGGCAAGCGACCGGGCCGAAGATCTCTTCTTGCGCGATCTTCATGCGGTTGTCGACATCGGCAAACACCGTCGGCAGCACGAAGTTGCCTTTTTGCAGCGCGGCTGGCAAATCGGGCGTGGCCAGGCCGCCGCACAGCAGGCTGGCGCCCTCTTTCGGCCCGAGCTCGATATAGCTTCGGACCTTGGCCAGGTGGGCCGGGCTGATCATCGGGCCGACCAGTGTTGCCTCGTCGAGTGGGTCGCCAACGCTGATGTGGCGGGCGCGTTCGGTGAATCGTTCGACAAAGCGCGGGTAGATCGAGCGCTGCACCAGGATCCGGCTGCCTGCGGTGCAGCGTTCACCGTTGTTGGAGAAGGCCATGAACACCGCGGCATCGAGCGCACGCTCGAAATCGGCGTCGTCGAAGACGACGAAGGGGCTCTTGCCGCCAAGCTCCATGCTGAATTTCTTCAAGCCCGCTGCCTGCACGATGCGGTGTCCCGTCGCGGTGGAGCCGGTGAAGCTGATCGCGCGCACGTCCCGGTGGGCACACAACGGCTCGCCCACCGCGCGGCCGGTGCCGTGGACGATGTTGAGCACGCCGGCCGGGATGCCGGCTTCGAGCGCGAGTTCACCGAGCCGTGCCGCGGTCATCGGCGAGAGCTCGCTCATCTTGAGCACTGCGGTGTTGCCGAAAGCCAGGCAGGGCGCGGTCTTCCAGGTCGCGGTCATGAACGGCACGTTCCACGGGCTGATCAGCGCGCAAACACCGACCGGGTGGAACAAGGTGTAGTTCAGGTGGGTTGGCGTTGGGTAGGTGTGGCCGTCGACCCGGGTGCACATCTCGGCGAAGTACTGGAAGTTGTCGGCCGCGCGCGGCACCAACTGCTTGCCGGTCTGCG
>JBILYN010000247.1:0-6497 GCA_044377715.1 Aquabacterium sp. | reverse complement strand
TTTGTTTTGGCGCCCGAAAGGCCCGTCCAGGTTTGAACTCCCGGTTCGACGTTTCTTGAGTGTCTCTGTCCGCGCAGTGCGTAAGCCTGTGCGGTGGTTTTATTTTCATCAACAGACTCTAAAAGGAACTTCTCCATGAGCACCACACAAACTGGCGTCGTCAAATGGTTCAACGATGGCAAGGGCTTCGGCTTCATCACGCCTGAAGACGGCAGCAAGGATCTGTTCGCGCATTTCAGCGAAATCCGCAACAACGGCGGCTTCCGCAGCCTGGCTGAAAACCAGCGCGTCGAATTTGAAGTCAAGCAAGGCCCGAAGGGTCTGCAAGCCGCGAACATCCGTCCGCTGTAAGCCGGTCTGGGGCGCCAACGGTGCCCTGACCTCACCGGGCGGCCATGCCGCCTGATGAACAAAAAAACCGCGCCTGTGAAGGTCGCGGTTTTTTTTCGTCCGGCCCGCCCTGGCGCGCAGGGCAGGGTGGTTCAGGCGACCGGCGGCGGCGCTGCCAGGCCAGGTTCTGCGGGGGGCGCGGGCTCCTGGTCTTGACCCCCATCCTCGCTGCCAGGGCCTTGCTTTTTCTTCTGCAGTTTTTCTTCGGTCTTGCGTTTCTTGGCCAGTTCGCGCTGACGTTTCTCGTACGAGTAATTCGGGGTCGCCAAGGCGGTACTCCTTTAGATGGCTGGCGCGCGCCGGTCGCGCGTCGAAACTGGGCCAGAGCATAAGGCATTCGCTAGCGCGGGCCTGTGGCCGATGCGACCGGATCTGCTCGTCCGTCAAGAAAAGCCAAGGGCCACCGAGGTGGCCCTTGCTGACGGACAGGGCATCAGCCCTGACCGGTTGTGTCGGCGCCGGTGACGGGTTCCGGTGATCCGCCCATTGGTGCGGTCGGTTTTGGCCTAGACGTGTCTATTGTGACGCGTTCGGATGACGTTGGTATGACGAGGCACAAGGCTTTGCTGGCGTTTTTTCGCGGTTCAGTGAAGTTTGTCGGTAATGCTGCAGTGCACAATGAACCTGTTCTTCACGCTCACCTCAGTCCACCGGAGCTCTCGCGCCATGCGCTATGTCGTGTTCAATCAAAAAGGCGGCGTCGGCAAGTCCACCATCGCCTGCAATCTCGCCGCGATCAGTGCATCGCAGGGTCTTCGCACCCTGTTGATCGACCTCGACCCGCAAGGCAACTCCACGCGTTATCTATTGGGTGCTGGTGCCGACGAGGTTCGCGACACGGCGGCCGAGTTCTTCGACCAGACCTTGAAATTCACGCTGCGAGCCCAGGCCATCGACGAGTTCATCATCGCAACGCCTTTCGAGCGCCTGCACCTGCTGCCTTCGAGCCCTAGGCTCGAGGAGATGCACGGCAAGTTGGAGTCGCGCTACAAGCTCTACAAACTGCGCGATGCGTTGGCTGAGATGGTGGGTTATGACCGTGTCTACATCGACACGCCGCCGGCACTGAACTTCTACACCCGCTCGGCCTTGATTGCCGCCCAAGGCTGCCTGATCCCGTTCGACTGCGATGACTTCTCTCGCCGTGCGCTTTACTCACTGATGGAAAGCGTGCAAGAGATCCAGGCTGACCACAACCCCGACTTGCAAGTCACCGGCATTGTCGTGAACCAGTTCCAGCCGCGCGCCAAGCTGCCGCAGCGCTTGGTGCAGGAGCTGATCGCCGAGGGTTTGCCGGTGCTCCAGCCCTACCTCAGCGCCAGCGTCAAGGTCAAGGAATCGCACGAACAGTCCTTGCCCATGGTGCACCTGGATGCACGTCACAAGCTCACGCTGGAGTATCTTGCGCTGCACCAGGCTCTGCAGCCCGCCAAGCGCGCGAGGCGCTGACGCTCAACCCATCTGTCTGGCAGCCGGTGCCTCAATCACCAGGTCGCTGAGCGCGCTGGCCACGCAGGGCAGGATCCAGCCTTCGGCTTTTTCATCGACCAGCAGGCCGGGCCAATCGACGAGGTAGCCGATGTCGCCGCTGACAAGGCGCGCCAGGCAGGCCCGGCAAGTGCCGTTGCGGCAGGAACTGGGCAGCTGAATGCCTGCTGCGATGGCGGCTTGAAGCAGGCTCTTGCCCGCCGGCACGGGCAGTTGCCAGCCGGCAGGCAGCAGGGTCAGCCGATGGCCGTGCCACACTGCGGCGGGTCCATGTTCAGGCATCGTGGCTGGCCTTGGCGAACACCAGCAACTGGTTGTTGGCGGGCATCGCCAGGCGATGGTCCAGTCGCAGGCCTGCTGTGTTCGCCTGGGCCGTCACCTCGTGCAGCCACCTGATGCCCCATTGCGGGTTGCGTGCGCGCAGGTCGGCGTCGAAACTCAGGTTGCCAGCGGCGATGGGCTCGCCCTCGACCCGGTAGGGACCGTAGGTGATCAGCAAGCCTTGCGGTGCGAGCAGGCTCGCCGCGCCACGCATCAACGCGCCACAGCAGGCCCAGGGCGCGATGTGCAGCATGTTGGCGCAGAAGACCGCGTCGAAGGACTGGCCAGGCGCCAGCGACCAGGGTTCGGCAAGAACGTCGAGCATCAAAGGCGTTTGCAGGCCTGGTGACGGCTGCTGCGCGGCCCAGGCCGCGATCGACGACAAGGCGGATGGGTCCGGGTCGCTGGGCTGCCATGTCCAGCCTGGCAAGCCGGCGGCGCAGTGCGCTGCGTGCTGTCCGGTGCCCGAGGCGATCTCCAGCAGCCTGCCGCTGGCTGGCAGCAGTCGCTGCAGCGCTTCGAGGATCACGCTCTTGTTGCGATCTGCCGCCGGGCTGGTCCGGCAGGGGTCGGTGGTTTGGGCGATGGATGGCATAGGGCCAGCAGTCTGCCACGCCGCTCGGTCGGCGTGGTTCGAGCCCATGGTTTGGCGAGCCAAGTTTGGCGAGCCAAAAATGGCGCCACCGCAGCGGCCGATGACAATGCGGGTTTGAGGCTGGCGAGACCCACTATGCAGATCATCCCTTTCGAGTTGCGTGCTGAATTCATCACGCTGGATCGCCTGCTCAAGGCCACAGGCCTGGCCGCGAGCGGCGGTGGCGCCAAGTCCATGGTGGCCGACGGTCGGGTGCAGGTCGATGGCCGTGACGAACTGCGCAAGACCGCGAAGCTGCGCGCCGGGCAAGTGGTCAGCCTGGCTGGCGCGCGGATCCGGCTGCTGCCGCCCGGCAGCGCTGCGGCGCTGCCATTGGAGGGTGCCGATCCGGTTCCGCCGCCGGCCGGATGACCGGCGAGCGGCTGGCCCTGGCCATGCCGCAAGCCATCAATTCATTCCACGGGGCCATGTCGAGGAACACCATGTTCAAAAACCTCCCGCGCGCCGTCACGGCTGCGCTTGTCAGTGCCATCGGCGTGAGCGCGTTCGCGGCGGCGCCTCAAGCGGCTGTATTGCAGGCCTGCTTTGTCTATGTCAGCCCGGTCGGCCAGGCCGGCTGGACTTACCAGCACGACCTGGGACGTCAAACGCTGGCCAAAGCACTCGGCAGTCAGGTCAGTACCCGCGTCGTCGAGGCGGTGGCCGAAGGGCCTGACAGCGAGCGCGTGATGCGCGACCTGGCGCAGCAGGGCTGCGGCCTGATCTTCGCCACCAGCTTCGGCTACTTGGAGCCCGCGCTGCGGGTGGCGGCGGAATTTCCTGCCGTGCGCTTCGAGCATGCCGGCGGCTACAAGACCGCGGCCAACCTGGGCACCTACAACGCCCGCTACTACGAGGCGCGCTGGCTGGCTGGCTGGCTGGCCGGCAAGCAGAGCAAGACCGGCGTGGCCGGTTATGTGGCGGGCTTTCCGATACCCGAGGTGGTGCAGGGCGTCAACGCCTTCACGCTGGGCATGCGCGCGGCCAACCCCAAGGCCGAGGTCCGACTGGTCTGGCTCAACAGCTGGTTCGACCCGGCGCGTGAGCGCGAGGCCGCGATCACGCTGGTCAACCAAGGCGCCGATGTGCTGACCAACCACAGCGGTTCACCCGCGGTCGCGCAGGCGGCTGAAGAAAAGGGCGTGATGCTGCTGGCTTACCAGAGCGACATGGCTCGCTTCGCGCCCAAGGCCCAGCTCGCAGCGGTGACCCACCAATGGGGTGGCTATTACACCGAGGTGGCACGCTCGGTGATTGCTGGCACTTGGACGCCGAAACCGGTCTGGGGCGGCATGAAGGACGGACTGGTGCAACTCAGCGCCGTCAATCCAGCGCTGCCTGTGACCGTGAAGGCCGAGCTGTCGCAGCGTCAGCAGGCGATCATCGATGGCCGCTTCAAGCCGTTTGCCGCGCCGCTGGTCGACAACCAAGGTCGCAGCCGGTTGGCGCGGGGCGTGCTCGACGATGCCCAGATCGCCGGCATGGACTGGTTGGCCCAAGGGGTGGTGGGCGTGTTGCCCGCGTCGCGCTGAGCTCGCCGCCGTCAGCCCAGGGCCGCGGCCGATTCGCCAAAGCCATAGGCGTCCATGCCCAGGCAGCCATAGGTCAGACTTTGGTGCAGCCGCCTGCCGACCCCACCGGCGCCGGCAGCGATGAAGAACGGCAGCAAATGCTCATCGGTCGGATGCATCAGCACCGCGTGCGGCGCCTGGCGGCGGTAGTCGAGCAGCGCCGGCCAGTCGGCGGCCGCCGCGCGCTCGGCGAACCAGCGGCGAAAGGCCGCGCATTCGGCGATCTCGGGCGCGTCCAGCGGCGGTCGGCTGTTGGCAAACACCAGCCGCAGGTTGTGCGTGATGCTGCCGCTGCCCAGCACCAGCACCCCTTCGTCGGTCAGCGGCGCGAGCGCCTGGCCCAGCGCAAACAGCCGAGCCGGTGACCAGTCCGGTGGAAACGCCAGCGGCAGCACCGGCATGTCGGCGGCCGGCCACATGAAACGCAGCGGCGTCCAGATGCCGTGGTCCAGCCCGCCCTCGGCCTGGCTGTGCACCGGCAGGCCAGCGCCGCGCAGCAGCTCGGCCACGCGCGTTGCGAGTTCAGGCGCGCCTGGTGCGTCGTAGCGCAGTTGGTACAGCGCGTCGGGAAATCCTGAGAAATCGTGCACCGTGTGGTGTTGCGCTGCGGCCAGCAGCACCGGTTCCCGGGTCAGCGAATGGGCCGACAGCGCCAGGATGGCGCGCGGTTTTTGCGCCGTGGCCGCGATGGCTGTGCCCAGTTGTTGCCAGAAGGGGCCGGTGGTGCCGGGTTCGAGCGCAGTCATCGGCGAGCCATGGGACAGGAACAAAGGAGCGATCGTCATGCTGTGATTAAAGCAGCGGCTGCGCTGCCTCAGGTTCGAAGCCGCTGCACGCTGCGTTCAAAACGCATCGACAGGGTGGGTCGGGCCGTCGTGCTGTTGGTGTACCGTCCTGCCCATGAACTCCCACGCATTGCCTGTCTCCATCTTCGCACTGGCCTGGCGCCAGGGCTGGCGCGACTTTCGTGCCGGCGAGCTGCGGCTGTTGATGGTCGCGGTGGTGCTGGCGGTGGCAGCGCTCAGCGCGGTGGGTTTCTTCGCGACCCGGCTCGAGGCTGCGCTGGTGCGCGATGCTGGCAAGTTGCTGGGCGGTGATGTGGTGCTGGCCAGCGACCAGGCTGCGCCGCCGGCATTTGCTGAGCGGGCCCGCATGCTCGGCCTGCAACTGGCGGGCAGCGCCAGTTTTCCGAGCATGGCGCGTGCGCCCGATGCCAAGGGTGGCGCGACGCGGCTGGTCGCTGTCAAGGCCGTGACCGATGCCTACCCGCTGCGCGGCAAGATGCGTGTGGCCGCGCGCGTTGGCGGCCCTGAGCAGGTGCTGGTCGGCGGCCCGGCGCGCGGCACGGTCTGGGTCGATGCCGGATTGCTAGACGCAATGGCGCTCGTGCCTGGCGACACCTTGTTGCTGGGCGAGCAAGGCTTTGCGATCGCCCGTGTGATCGTGCAGGAGCCCGACCGCGGCGCCGGTTTCATGAGCTTCGCGCCGCGCGTGATGCTGGCCGCCGCCGACTTGGCCGCCACCGGTCTGGTGCAGCCGACCAGCCGTGTCACCCACCGCTTGATGCTCGCCGCGCCGCTCGACCGCCAGGAGGGGGTGCGCGAGTTCGTGCGCTGGGCCCAGGGTCATATCGCCGCGACCAAGCTGCGTGGTCTGCGCATAGAGTCCTTGGAGTCCGGCCGCCCCGAGATGCGTCAGACGCTGGACCGGGCGCAGCGCTTTCTGAATTTGGTCGCGCTGCTGGCCGCGCTGCTGGCCGCGGTCGCGGTGGCGATCGCAGCGCGCGACTTCTCTCAACGCCACCTCGACGACTGCGCGATGCTGCGGGTGCTGGGTTCGCCGCAGCGCGCAATTGCCGGCGCCTACGCGCTGGAGTTCGGCGCCGTCGGGCTGATCGCGAGTGCGATCGGTGCGGCGCTGGGCTTTGCGGTGCATTTCGTCTTCGTCAGCCTGCTGGCCGGATTGGTCGATGCGAATTTGCCGCCGGCCACTTGGGCGCCTGCTGTTTTCGGTCTGGGCGTTGGCATGACGCTGCTGGCGGCCTTTGGCCTGCCGCCGGTGTTGCAGCTCGCGCGTGTGCCACCGCTGCGCGT
>JBILYN010000331.1:0-5179 GCA_044377715.1 Aquabacterium sp. | reverse complement strand
AGACTCCTCAGATTGTGGAAGGGGCCCGGAATGGCCCCAGGAAGAACATCATCGCCCATCGACCGACCGGTCGAGCAAGGCAAGGCCGGCACGCGCCAACCACCGACCATAGCCGTTGTTGACAAATACCGCTGGCCAGCACCGACCTGCTGTTGCCGCCAGGCCGGCCGCCCGCCGCCACCCGGCGCGCAAGTCATACTCTCGCCCCATCATGCGAAGAATCGCCGTTCTCACCACCTTCGAGGAGTCTGCCGACTCTGCCGCACGCCACCCCAACGATGGCGCCAAGGTCGCCGCGGGGCTGCTGGCTTGGCGGCCGGATTGGCAGTTCGACACCTGGCGTGTCAGCGAGGGCCACTGGCCACCGGATGCGACCGTGTACGACGGTGTGGTGATCACCGGCAGCCCGGCGTCGGTGAACGATGACAGCGACTGGATCCGGCAGCTCGAGGCCGTGGTGCGCGCGCTGCACGCGACCGCCTGTCCGGTGTTCGGCATCTGCTTTGGCCACCAGCTGATCGCCAACGCGTTGGGCGGACGGGTGGGGCGGTCGAGCATCGGCATGCGCGTCGGCGCGGTCACGACCCAGTTTTCGCAACACGCGGCCTGGATGCAGCCGGCACAGCAGACCGTCACGCTGTACGCGGCGCACGAAGACCAGGTCGTCGAACTGCCGCCGGGCGCGACGGTGCTCAGCGGCGACGAGGTCTGTCCGGTCGCGGCTTACGCGATCGGCAGCAAGGTCTTCGCGACCCAGTTCCACCCGGAGTTCAGCCGCGCCTTCATGGACGACCTGCTCGACGAGATGGCCCCGACGATGGCGCCCCAGGCCCTGCAGCGAGCCCTTGATCAAGTCAGTCGCCCGGTCGACGCTGCGCTGATGATGCGCTGGGTCGCGCAGTTCTTCGACCAGGCGGCTGCGGGCTGACGTCACCAGGCGCCAGCCGCAGCCAAAATCAGCACTTCGGCGGGCCAGATCCCGTCTTCATTGGAGAACGACGTGAGCAATTCGCCCTTGCGCGATTTCGTGGTCGCGGTCACCCACCTGGCTGACCAGCACCACAACGAGCCCGAGATGCTGGCCGCCGTCAGCCCTGAGCTCGCCAAGCTGGTGGCGCGCGACGACTGGCTGCCCGAAGAGTTGGCGCAGCCGCACCCGGAGTTCTACCGCCAATACCTGCTGCACGCTGATCCGCTGGAGCGCTTCTCGGTGGTCAGCTTCGTCTGGGGCCCAGGCCAGCGCACACCGGTACACGACCACCAGGTCTGGGGCCTGATCGGCATGCTGCGGGGCCAGGAGACGGCCCAGCCCTTCGGCTTCGGCGCCGGCGGTCGGCTGCAGGCCCAGGGCGACGCGGTGACCTTGCAGCCCGGCCAGGTCGAGGCGGTGTCGCCCAGCATCGGCGACATCCACCAGGTCAGCAATGCCTGGGCCGACCACACCTCGGTCAGCATCCATGTCTACGGCGCCAACATCGGCGCAGTGCATCGCTGGGTCTATGCCGAGGACGGCAGCCGCAAGCCCTTTGTGTCGGGCTACTCCAACACCAGCGTGCCCAATCTCTGGGACCGATCCAAGGAAAACCCATGATGTCCGATGCCCTGCCCACGCTGTCGCCCGCGGCCGTTCGAGCGGCCTTGCTCGCCAAGACCGAGATCGCCTTGATCGATGTCCGCGAGGAAGACCCCTACGCGCAACAACACCCGCTGTTCGCGGTGCAACTCTCGGCTGGCCGGATCGAGCTCGACGCGCCCTGGCGCCTGCCGCGCCGCGATGTACTGATCGCCGTCTACGACGCCGGCGAAGGCCTGGCAGTTGGCGCGGCGCGCAAGCTGCAAGCCATGGGTTACAGCCAGGTCCACCTGCTGGCCAGCCCTGATGGCAACGGTCTGGCCGCCTGGTGCGCCAGCGGCGGCGAGGTTTTTCGCGACGTCAACGTGCCGAGCAAGTCCTTCGGCGAGTTGGTCGAGCACGAGCGGCACACACCCTCGCTGTCGGCCGAGGCTGTCCAGTCGCTGATAGCCAGCGGTGCCAACGTGGTGGTGCTCGACGCGCGCCGCTTCGACGAGTACCAGACCATGAGCATCCCCACCAGCACCAGCGTGCCCGGGGCCGAGTTGGTGCTGCATGTGCGAGACCTGGCGCCCGATCCGGCGACCCAGGTGATCGTCAACTGCGCCGGCCGAACGCGCAGCATCATCGGCACCCAGTCGCTGGTCAACGCCGGCATCCCCAACCCGGTGGCGGCGCTGCGCAACGGCACGATAGGCTGGACCCTGGCCGGCCAGGCGCTGACCCATGGCCAGCAACGCCGCTTTGGCCCGGCCAGCGCTGCGGGCCTGGCCGCGGCACGCGCATCGGCCCAGGCCTTGGCCGACCGCGCCGGCGCGCAGCGCTTGAGCAATGCTGAACTGGCCGCCTGGCAGGCCGACACCAGCCGCACGCTTTACTGCTGGGATGTGCGCACGCCCGAGGAATACGCCGCCGGCCACCTGCCCGGTTTCGGCAGCGCACCCGGCGGCCAGCTGGTGCAAGAAACCGATGTGTTCGCCGCGGTGCGTGGCGCTCGCATCGTGCTGGCCGACGGCGGGCCCGAGACCGACGGTGTTCGCGCAGCGATCACCGCGCACTGGCTGGGCCAGCTGGGCTGGCAGGTCGGCTGGTTGACCGATCCAGCCCCGTTCAGCCAGCCGGGGCCCTGGCAGCCCGCGCACGAGACTTTCCCCGAGGTCGCGCTCGTCACGCCGGCGCAGCTGGCGCAGCAGCGCAGCACGCTGGTGCTGGACTTCACCCCCAGCGCCCAGCATGTCAAGGCCCATGTCCCCGGCGCGCGGTGGGCGCTGCGCGCACAACTGGCGCAGTTGCTGCCCAGCCTGCTGGCGGCAGGCGATGTCGAGCGCATCGTCGCGACCTGCGGCAGCGGTGCGCTGGCGCGTTTCGCCGCCGCCGATCTGGCTAGCCTGACCCGCCTGCCGGTGGCCGTGCTGGCCGGCGGCAACACCGCCTGGGCCGCCGAAGGCCAGCCGGTCGAGGCCGGCGACGCTGGCCTGGCCAGCCCGCGGATCGACCGTTACCGCCGGCCTTACGAGGGCACCGATGCGCCACGCGAAGCGATGCAGGCCTACCTCGACTGGGAATACGGCCTGGTCGAACAGCTAGGGCGCGACGCCACCCATGGCTTCCAAGTGCTGGCAGCAGCATGAACCAGAACGACACCGCAGGCAGCGCCGGCGGCTGACCGACCCGGCGCCATTCGCCCCGAACCTACCCCCAAGGAGATCCGATGTCCCTCTCGCTAGACCATGTGGTGATCCATGTCACCGATCTTGAAGCAGCCATCGCCAACTTCAGCGCCATCGGCTTCAACGTGCAGCGCGGCGGCCAGCATGCCGAGGGCGCGACACACAACGCGCTGGTCGGTTTTGCCGACGGCAGCTATCTGGAGCTGATCGCTTTCCTGAAGCCCAACAGCGGGCATCGCTGGGCTTATGCGGCCGAGCGCGGCCTGCAGGGTTTCGTCGACTTCGCGCTGCTGCCCAGCCAGATGGGCGCGGTGATCGAGGCGGCGCGCGGCCGCGGCCTCAACTACCGTGGGCCGTCGGCTGGCGGCAGGCTTAGACCCGATGGCGAACGCCTGCAGTGGCAGATCGGCACCGCGCCGGCGCCGGATCTGCCTTTTCTGTGCGGCGACATCACGGCGCGCGCCTTGCGGGTGCCGGAGGGCGATGTCCGGGTGCATGGCAATGGTGTGCAGGGCGTTGCCGCGATCACCGTCGCGGTGACCGACGTCGACGACAGCCTGACGCGCTACCGCGCACTGCTGGGCGCGCAGGCTGACACCGGCACCGAGCCCGTCACGGTGCCCGGTCTGGGCTTGCGGCTGGCGACCTTGCCGCTGGGCGGCGCAACGCTGCTGCTGGTCGCCCCCAGCCCTGGCGCGCAGGCCGGCAGCGCGCTGCGCACCCGGCTCGACGAGCGCGGGCCCGGGGTGATCGGGCTGGCGCTGCGCGGTCCGCGAGCTGCCGCAGCGCATGCGCTGGCGCTGGACAAGACCCATGGTGCGGCGTTCGAGATCGTGCCGGGCTGACGCGCCGGGCTGAGGTGCTGGGCTGAGGTGCCGGGCTGAGCCCACGCGGTATCCGCAGGCCATGAGGCCGGCCGTCAGGCCAAGGCGCTGAATTGAGCGCAACACCCGTTGCGCGACCGGCGGCTAGCTCAATCGGGCCAGCCGGGTGGCCAGTGGCTGATCCGGCGCCAGCCTCTGCGACTGCTCGGCCATCCAACACAGCGTGCGCTGCGCAGCGACGCATTGGCGTGCGATCAGCAGCCTAGTCCAGACCCGTCTAGACTGGCGCCCCCCATCGTTTCAGTCCAGGAGACCTCCGCATGAGCCGTGACACCAGCCAATGGCGCTTCGAAACCAAGTCCGTGCACGCCGGTTACTCGCCCGAGCCCACCACCCACGCGGTGGCCGTGCCGATCTACCAGACCGCCGCGTACTCGTTCGACAGCGCCCAACATGGCGCAGACCTGTTCGACCTGAAGGTGGCCGGCAACATCTACACCCGGATCATGAACCCGACCCAGGCGGTGCTCGAAGAGCGCGTGGCGGCGCTCGAAGGCGGCATCGCGGCACTCGCGGTGGCCTCGGGCCAGGCGGCGGTGACTTACGCGATCCAGACCATCGCCGAGGCCGGCGACAACATCGTCTCGAGCAGCGCGCTGTACGGCGGCACCTACAACCTGTTCGCCCACACCTTGCCGCAGTACGGCATCACGACCCGCTTTGCCGATTACCGCAACCCCGCCAGCTTCGAGCCGCTGATCGACGCCCACACCAAGGCGATCTACGTCGAGTCGCTCGGCAACCCGTCGGGCAACGTCACCGACATCCGGGCGATCGCTGACATCGCCCACCGCCACGGCATCCCGCTGATCGTCGACAACACCGTGCCCAGCCCTTACCTGTGCCGGCCGTTCGAGCATGGCGCCGACATCGTCGTGCACTCGCTGACCAAGTACCTGGGCGGCCACGGCACCAGCATCGGCGGGGCGATCGTCGACTCGGGCAAGTTCCCCTGGGCCCAATACCCCGAGCGCTTCAAGCGCCTGAACGAGCCCGATGTCAGCTACCACGGCGTGGTCTACACCCAGGCGCTGGGCGCGGCGGCCTATATC
>JBILYN010000246.1:0-6521 GCA_044377715.1 Aquabacterium sp. | reverse complement strand
GCGGGCGCGTGCCTTGTCGCCGAAAAGCGCGAGCTGCTCGACCTGCGGGCCGATGAAGACCAGCCCGGCGCCAGCGCATTGGCGCGCAAAGTCGTCGCGCTCGGACAGGAAACCGTAGCCCGGGTGGACCGCGTCGCAGCCGCTGGCCAGCGCCGCGGCGATCAACGCGTCGGCGTCGAGGTAAGCCGCTGCACGCTGGCCCGGCAGTGCGCAGGCCTCGTCGGCACGGCGCCAGTGCAGGCTGCCGGCGTCATCCTGCGAGTAGGCCGCGACGCTGCGAAGCCCCAGGTCGGCGATGGCGCGGGCGATGCGGATCGCCACCTCGCCGCGGTTGGCGATGAAGATCTTGGTGATGGTCACAGGCGCGCTCTCGGTGGCTTGGGGCTGGTCGTGCGGGCAGGCTGGCGCTCAATATCGGCGCATCGCCGGGGCTGTGCCGAGGCGGCGACAGCGCAGTGCGGGCAGGACCTGCTGGGCGGAGAATTCATATCGGCAGTATTGCCGGCATGGGCGGGCCGCGCAAGACGATCCGCGACATGGCAGACCAGGGTTTTCACCCCTCTTCGCCGCCGGGTTGGCCCATGGTATCGTCCGATGACGCCGGAAATTGCCTTGGCGGCAGATGCCATCATGGCGGTCGTTCAAAACCAAGGTATGGGCCGGCTAGCCAGTCTTGAAGTGCGCTCCGGCCTCCCGGCCGACGCCGTCAAGTCCGAATCCAAACACAGGAAATCATCATGCGACAAGCAGTCATCGTCTCCTACGCACGCACCGGTCTGGCCAAGGCTGGCCGCGGCGGTTTCAACAACACCTCCAACATGACCATCCTCGGCGCTGCGATCGAGCATGCGGTCAAGCGCTCGGGCGCTGACCCGGCCGAGATCGAGGATGTGGTCGCGGGCTGCGTCGCGGCCGCTGGCAATGTCGGCCGTGCCGCAGCGATGCTGGCCGGCCTGCCCGTCACGACCTCGGGCGTGACGATCAACCGCGCTTGCTCGTCGGGGCTGAACGCGATCGCGGTGGCGGCGCACCACATCGTCGAAGAAGGTGCGAGCGTGATGGTGGGTTGCGGTGTCGATTCGATCACCTACCAAGGCGGTGGTGGCGGTGGCCGCGACGAGCGCCTGACCGCGCTGCACCCGGCATTCTGGATGCCGATGATCGAGACCGCCGACATCGTTGCCCAGCGCTACAAGCTCAGCCGCGAGTACCAGGACGAGTACTCGCTGCAGTCGCAGCAACTGATGGCCGCTGCCCAAGCTGCCGGCAAGTTCAAGGACGAGATCATCCCGGTCAAGACCCGGATGAAGGTGATCGACAAGGTCACGAAGGAAGAGTCCATGGTCGACGTGGTGGTCGACCGTGACGAGTGCAACCGCCCCGACACCTCGTTGGCTGGCCTGGCCAAGCTCGAGCCGGTCCGCGGTGCGGGCCACTTCATCACCGCCGGCAATGCCAGTCAACTCGCCGACGGCGGCGCTGCGGTGGTGCTGATGGAAGCCAAGGAGGCCGAGCGCCGCGGTCTGCAGCCGCTGGGCGCTTTCAAGGGCTGGGCGGTGGCAGGCTGCCAGCCCGACGAGATGGGCATTGGCCCGGTGTTTGCGATCCCCCGACTGCTGGCGCGCCACGGTCTGAAGATCGACGACATCGACTTGTGGGAGTTGAACGAAGCCTTTGCCAGCCAGTGCCTGTACTCGCGTGACAAGCTCGGCATCGACCCGGCCAAGTTCAACGTCAATGGCGGCTCGATCGCGATCGGCCACCCGTTCGGCATGACTGGCGCGCGCTTGAGCGGCCACATCCTGATGGAAGGCAAGCGTCGCGGCGCCAAGCACGTGGTGGTGTCGATGTGCATCGGCGGCGGCATGGGCGGCGCCGGCTTGTTCGAGGTCTACTGATCGGGCTCGACGGTGCACCGTCCCCGTTGCACCGTCACACCCGTCTTCGTGCAGCCAGCCGCCACACCGTGATCAACGCGAGTCGAAGCTTGCGTGGCGCGAGCAAGCCCGAGGCCTGCGCCACGACCGACAAGTACCAGGAAAAGCGTGAAGCGATCCTGGTCGCTGCGGCGCAGGAGTTCAACCAGCACGGCATCAAGGGCGCCACCCTCGAGGGGGTGGCGAGCCGTGTCGGCCTGCTCAAGGCTAGTGTCAACTACTACTACCGGCGCAAGGAAGACCTGGCCGCCGACGCGATGCTGCGCTCGATCGCCACGCTGCACGAGCTCGTGGCCACAGCGCTGAAGGCGCCGGGCCCGGCCGAGCAGATCCGCAGCTTGTTGCGGGGCCAGGCGGCGCTGCTGGCCGATGTAGCCAATGGTCGGCGCAGCGAGCTGGTCTCGCTCAACGAGGTTCGCGCGCTGGCCGCGCCGCAGGGCGACCAGGTGGCCGAGGCCTACAACGCGCTGTTTCGCAAGCTGCGGGCGATCTTCTCGGCATCCGGCTTCTCGGCACCAGGCCTCTCGGTATCCGGCAGCCGCGATGGGCTGGAGCGTTTAGCGCATTTCGACCGCTTCGAGCGCAATGCGCGAACCTATCTGCTGCTGACGCTGACCACCGGCATGCGGGTCTGGATGCTCAGGTTCGAGCCTGAGGACTATGCCCGCGTCGCCGACCAGCTCAGCGACCTGCTGATCGGTGGGCTGGCCCGCCAGCCCGATCGCTGGGGCGAGCCCGCCGCGCTGGACTGGGCGCCGCCCGCCAGTGGCGAGCACGCCACCCGCGAAGCTTTTCTGCGCGCCGCGACCACCTTGATCAACGAGCAGGGCTACCGCGGCGCGTCGGTCGACCGGATCTCGGCGCGTCTGAACCTGACCAAAGGCTCTTTCTACCACCACCACGCCAGCAAGGACGACCTGGTCGCGCTGTGTTTCGAGCACAGCTTCGACGTCATCCGACGCACCCAGCTGCTGGCCATCGACAGGCTGGCATCCGGCGGCGAGCGGCTGGCCGCCACAGCCTGCGCGCTGGTGCGGTTTCAGCTCTCTGACCAGGGGCCGCTGCTGCGCGCCACCGCACGCAGCGCGCTGGCCGATGCCAGCCGCAGCCTGACCGTCAGCCACATGGCCCAGCTCACCGAGCGTTTCGGCCTGTTCATCGTTGACGGCATGATCGAAGGCTCGATTCGCCCGGTCGACGCCTCGATGGCCGCCCAGCAGGTGGCGACCATGATCAATGCCGCATCGGCGCTGCGCTGGTGGGTGCCTGGCATGCACCCCGACAGCGCAGTGCGTTTGTTTGCCCAACCTTTGTTCGTCGGTCTGTTGACGCCCTGCCCGGCTCGTGGGGTTCGCCCCGCTTGCAAGACCGGTGAGTCAGCCGACCTTTCTTCACTTTCCACAGGAGTCCACCCATCATGACCGTGATCAACACCGTGTCCTCGCTTGTCGTCGAAGACGGCATCGGCATCCTCAGCATCAACTACCCGCCCGTCAACGCCTTGTCGCAAGCCGTCCGCGAGGGCTTGGTGCAGGGCATGCGCAAGGCCAACGCCGACCCCGCCATCAAGGCCGTGGTGCTGATCTGCGAGGGCCGCACGTTTCTGGCCGGCGCCGACATCACCGAGTTTGGCAAGCCGCCGCGCGCGCCCTCGCTGTTTGAGGCCCAGGACGAAATCGAAGGCGCATCCAAGCCGGTGATCGCAGCGATCCACGGCACCGCGCTGGGCGGCGGGCTCGAAGTGGCGCTGTGCTGCCATTACCGCGTGGCCGTGCCCAGCGCCAAATGCGGCCTGCCCGAGGTTCACCTCGGCCTGCTGCCGGGCGCCGGCGGCACGCAACGCCTGCCGCGCATCGTCGGGGCCGAGCGAGCGCTCGAGA
Source organism: Aquabacterium sp. (assembly GCA_044377715.1). Taxonomy (GTDB): domain Bacteria; phylum Pseudomonadota; class Gammaproteobacteria; order Burkholderiales; family Burkholderiaceae_C; genus Pseudaquabacterium. The sequence continues at coordinate 2,704 of JBILYN010000246.1, read as the reverse complement.
TGGTCACCGGCGGCACCCATGTCGGCGCTGCTGAATGCCTGGCGATGGGTCTGGTCGACGAGTTGGTCCCGGCCGATGGCCTGCGCGCCGGTGCGATTGCTTTTGCGCGCAAGGTGCTCGCCGAAGGCCGGCCGCTGCGCAAGGTGCGTGATTCCGACGACAAGCTGGCCGCTGCGCGCGCCAATCCTGAGATTTTTGCCGAATTCCGCAAGGCCAACGCGCGCAAGTTCCGCGGTTTCATGGCGCCCGAGTACAACATCCGCTGCATCGAGGCGGCGGTGAACCTGCCGTTCGAAGCGGGCAAGCTCGAGGAGCGCCGGCTGTTCGGCGAGCTCGTCACCGGCGCGCAATCGATCGCCCAGCGCTACGGCTTCTTTGCCGAGCGCATGGCCCAGAAGATCCCCGACGTGCCGGCTGACACGCCGACGGTGGCGGTGAACAAGGTTGGCATCATCGGCGCGGGCACGATGGGCGGCGGCATCGCGATGAACTTCGCCAACGTCGGCATCGCGGTCACGCTGGTCGAGACCAACCAGGGCGCGCTCGACCGTGGCCTGGCCGTCGTTCGTCGCAACTACGAGAACTCGGCCAAGCGCGGCCGCTTCTCGATGGCCGAGGCCGAGCGCCGCATCGGCTTGCTGACCGGCTCGCTCGACATGAACTCGCTGGCCGACTGCGATCTGGTGATCGAGGCCGTGTTCGAGGAGATGGCGGTCAAGAAAGACATCTTTGCCAAGCTCGACCGCATCGTCAAACAAGGCGCGGTACTGGCCAGCAACACCTCGGCGCTGAACCTCAACGAGATCGCCACGGCAGTCTCGCGCCCCGAGGCGGTGGTCGGGATGCACTTTTTCTCGCCAGCCAACGTGATGCGTCTGCTCGAGGTGGTGCGCGGCGACAAGACCTCCAAGACCGCGATCGCCACCGCGATGCAGATCGGCAAGAAGATCGGCAAGGTCGCCGCGCTGTCGGGCGTGTGCCCAGGCTTCATCGGCAACCGCATGCTCGCCGCCCGCGGCGCGCAGACCCAGGCGATGCTGCTCGAGGGCGTGATGCCTTGGGATATCGACAAGGTGCTCTACGACTTCGGCATGCCGATGGGACCGTTTGCGATGTCCGACCTGGCCGGTCTCGACCTGGGCTGGTCGCGCGAGACGAGCAAGAGCTCGACCATCCGCGAACTGCTGTGCGAGCGCGACCGCCGGGGCCAGAAGACCGGCGCGGGCTTCTACGACTACGACGAAGCGCGCAATGCCAAGCCGTCCGATGTCACGCGCCAGATCATCACCGACTTCGTCGCCAAGCAAGGCGGCCAGCCGCGCGCGATCAGCGAGGCCGAAATCCTCGAGCGCTGCACGCTGGCGATGATCAACGAGGGCGCCAAGATCCTCGACGAAGGCATCGCGATCCGGGCCTCAGACATCGACGTGGTCTGGGTCAACGGCTACGGCTGGCCGGTCTACCGTGGCGGCCCGATGCACCATGCCGACCACATCGGTCTGGCCGAGGTCGTGGCCAAGATCAAGGCCTATGGCAAGCAAATGGGGCCAGACTTCACGATCTCGCCGCTGCTCGAGCGCATGGCCGCCGAAGGCAAGAAGTTCACCTCTTGATCGGCGCTGGATCGGCGCGCTGCTGCAACCCGGTCGCCCGCGCGCGCCGGGGCGCGGTGGCCTGCCGCAAGCCACAGCGCTTCGACCACGCTGCCGGCAGTTGCGCCGCATGAGCGGCGACGACCGCGCCAGCCACAACCGCATCGGCATCGCCTGGATGATCCTGGGCATGTCGGCCTTCATCGGCAACGACGCGATCATGAAAGCGGTGGGCGAACGCCTGCCCGCTGCGCAGATGATCGTCGTTCGCGGCGCGATGGCGATCGCGTTGATGCTGCTGGTGGCCGCACGCATGGGTGCGCTCGACCGTATCCGCGACGTTGCCCGGGGCTGGGTGCTGCTGCGCGCCAGCTGCGAGGGCGTGGGCACCGTGCTGTATCTGGCCGCGCTGTTCCACCTGCCGCTGGCCAACATCACGGCGATCAACCTGTCGTCGCCGCTGTTCATCGTCGTGCTGGCCAAGGTGTTTTTGCAAGAGCGCGTCGACCTCGCGCGCTGGCTGGCGATCGCGCTGGGCTTTGCCGGTGTGCTGCTGGTCGTGCAGCCGGCGACTGATGGTTTCAACGTCTACGCCTGGATGTGCTTGCTCGCGACGCTGATCTATGCGTTTCGCGACCTGCTGACGCGCAAGATATCGTCGGCCACGCCGTCGATCTTGGTCACGCTCGCCACCGCCGGCGTGGTCTGGCTGATGGCTGCGGTGGTGATGGCTTTCCAGGGCTGGATGCCGATGCAAGGGCGCGAACTGGGCTGGCTCTCGCTTTCATCGCTGCTGGTGTCGACCGGCTATTACGCGCTGATCGCTGCGATGCGCCACGGCGAGATGACGGTGATCGCGCCGTTTCGCTATGTCGGCCTGCTGTGGGCTGTGCTGCTCGGCTATTTCGTTTGGGGCACGCTGCCCAACGCCATGGGCTGGTGCGGCATCGCGCTGCTGATCGGCGCCGGCCTGTACATGGTCAGGCAGCAGCGAACGGGTTCTTGAGCGGCGGCCCGCCGGGGCCTGACGCTCGAATCGCAAGGGCTTGGGCGTTGAGCTGGACCCGCTCATCAGTCAGCGCCGGCCGGTGATGTAGAGGTAGAGGCACAGC
>JBILYN010000045.1:0-19585 GCA_044377715.1 Aquabacterium sp. | reverse complement strand
TCGCGCAGCGTGCCATTGGAGGCGCGCTGGTGGTTGCGCAATATGCCGTCGAGCTGCGCCCCCAGACGTTCGATCGCGCGCCGGCTCTGGGTGTTGAAACGGTGGGTTCGGAACTCGACCGCGATGCAGTCCAGTGACTCGAAGGCATGCGCGAGCAGCAGCCGCTTGGCTTCGGTGTTGATTGGCGTTCGCTGCGCACTGCGGGCGTACCAGGTCGAGCCGATTTCGACCCGCTGGTTGCTCGCATCGACATTCATGTAGGTGGTCATGCCGACCGCAGTGCCTGATTCGTCCAACACCGCCCACGGCAGCATCGACCCCGATGCCAACAGACCGAGTCGACGCTCGATCTCGGCGACCATGCGGTCGGGCGCCGGAATCGCCGTGTACCAGAGCCGCCAGAGTTCGCCGTCCTGCACTGCCCGCACCAGCGCTGGCGCGTGGGCCAGCGTCAAGGGCTCAAGCTTGACATGACGCCCTTGCAGCGTGACGGGCGCGCAGATCGGCTTCATCGCGTTCTCTCAGCGGTTGTGGCGCTGCATGAACACCAGCTTTTCGAACAAGGTCACGTCCTGCTCGTTCTTGAGCAGCGCGCCCACCAGCGGCGGCACCGAGACCTTCTCGTCCTTGTTCTGCAGCACTTCGAGCGGGATGTCCTCGGCCAGCAGCAGCTTGAGCCAGTCCAGCAGTTCGGAGGTCGAGGGCTTCTTCTTCAGCCCAGGCAGATTGCGCACATCGTAGAAGGTCTTCATCGCCGCGCCGAGCAACTCTTGCTTGAGCCCGGGAAAGTGCACGTCGACGATTTGCTTCATCGTGTCGGCGTCGGGGAACTTGATGTAGTGGAAGAAGCAGCGCCGCAAGAAGGCGTCTGGCAGCTCTTTCTCGTTGTTCGAGGTGATGAACACCAGCGGGCGGTGCTTGGCGCGGACCAACTCGCGGGTCTCGTAGACATAGAACTCCATCCGGTCGATCTCGCGCAGCAAGTCGTTCGGGAATTCGATGTCGGCCTTGTCGATCTCATCGATCAGCAGTGCCACCGGCTGGTCGGCGGTGAAGGCTTGCCACAGCACGCCCTGGACGATGTAGTTGCGGATGTCGCGCACCTTCGTCGAGCTCTCTTCGTCGGCCAATTGGCTGTCGCGCAGCCGGCTCACCGCGTCGTACTCGTACAGACCTTGTTGGGCTTTGGTGGTGCTCTTGACATGCCACTGCAGCAAGGGCATGCCCAGTGCGGTCGACACTTCTTCTGCCAGCATGGTCTTGCCGGTGCCCGGCTCGCCCTTGACGAGCAGCGGGCGTTGGAGCGTGATGGCGGCGTTGACGGCCAGCATCAGGTCCTGGGTGGCGACGTAGTTGTCTGATCCTTGAAACTTCATGGCTGTGAGGCCGTGTTGGACGGCTGTTGTGGGCTGTGGGGGGACTGAACCGAAAATCAGATTCCAGTATAAGGGTCGCCTTTATAATCCTGGGTCGCCGGGTTGACAGCCCTCAAGCTGTGCCTGGCTCATCTGGTGTAACCGCGGCGCATGAGGCTTGGCGGTACACCGCTTCCCTGCGACATCACCTCCGCCAGACGATGAAAAAAGCGTACTTTTTGTTCCCCCTGCTGCTCGCGCTGACCAGCTTGAGCACCTTGTCCCGGGCCGAGGATGCGAAGGCTGGGGACGCCGCCAAGGGTGAGGCCAAGGCTGCGATGTGCATAGGCTGTCACGGCATCGTCGGCTACCAGGCCAGCTTTCCCGAGATCTACAAGGTGCCGATGATCGCGGGCCAGGGTGCCAAGTACATCGCCTCAGCGCTGACCGCCTACCAGAAGGGTGACCGCAAGCACCCGACGATGCGCGGCATCGCCAGTTCGCTGACCGATCAAGACATGGCCGATCTGGGCGCTTTCTACGAGTCCCAGGGCAAGTCAGCCGCCGGCGCCTCCCCTGCTGCTTTGGCGCACGCGGTGCCCGAGCCGCTGAAAGACCGCATGGCGGTGTGCATCGCCTGTCACGGCGCCAACTTCAGCACTCCGATCGACCCCACCTATCCGCGTTTGGCTGGCCAGCACTCGGACTACCTTCTGGCTGCACTGAAGGCTTACCACACCGACGGCAACAAGCTCGTGGGCCGCAGCAATGCCACGATGCGCAGCCAGGTCGTGCAAGAGGCCGACGGCAAGAAGAAGCTCACTTTCAACGCCAGCGAGCTCAAACAGGTCGCGACCTATCTGTCATCGCTGCCTGGCGAACTCAAAGTGGTGCCGCAAAACGGCTTTCGCTAACGATCGCGCTGGGGCTTGAACCGCCCCAGCAGCAATGCGTTGCTGATCACGCTCACAGATGACAAGGCCATCGCTGCGCCCGCGACCACTGGGCTGAGCAAGCCCAGCGCGGCCAGTGGGATGCCGACGACGTTGTAGGCGAAGGCCCAGAACAGGTTCTGGCGGATGCGACGGGTGATCGCGCGCGACAACTGCAGCGCTTCGAGCACCAGCATCGGGTCGCCGCGCAGCAGTGTCATCCCCGCGGTCTGCATCGCCACATCGGTGCCGCCGCTTTCAGCGTGCGCCATCGCCAGTCCGACATCGGCTGCGGCCAGCGCCGGCGCGTCGTTGACACCGTCGCCCACCATGGCCACACGCTGGCCCGGTGCAAGACCGGCGCGCAGGCCCTGGATCGCTTGCGCCTTGTCCGCCGGCAGGACTTCGGCCATCACCTCGCTGATGCCGACCTGCTGGGCCAGCGCCTGGGCCGCACCCCGGTTGTCGCCGCTGACCAGCACGACCCGCAGTCCTTCGCGCTGCAATGCGGCGATCGCCACTGCGGCGCCCGGCCTGGCTTGGTCGCCGAAGGCCAACAGCCCGAGCGCGCGGGGCGCACTGTGCGGCCCCGCTTCGGCCAGCCAGGCCACGCTGCGACCCTGCGCAGCCCAAGCCTCGGCCTGGGCCGCGAGATCGGGGTCGGTGACGCCGATCTCCGCCATCCACAGGCTGCTGCCCAAGCTCAGGTCTCGGCCGGCGACGCGGGCTTCGATCCCGCGACCGGGCACCGCCTGCGCGTTCTCAGCCTGCGGCCAGGCCAGCGACTCGCTCTTGGCGGCTTGCAGCACCGCGCGGGCCAGCGGATGCTCGCTGGCGGCCTGCAGCGAGGCGGCTAGCGTCAACAACTCGGCGCGCCCGCCGGGCAGCGATGCGCTGGCGGCCGCCTCGACCAGCCTCGGCCTGCCCTCGGTCAGCGTGCCGGTCTTGTCGAAAGCCACCACCGCGACCGATCGCATCAACTCGAGTGCTTGGGCATCGCGCACCAGGATGCCGCGACGCGCCGCCAGCCCAGTGCCCACCATCAGTGTGGCCGGGGTGGCCAGCCCCAGCGCGCAAGGGCAGGCAATCACCAGCACCGACACCGCGTGGATCAGTGCCTGTGGCCAGTCGCTATTGGCCCAGCCCCAGCCCAGCAGCGTGAGCAGCGCGGCGACGAACACCGCCGGCACGAACACCTCGGCGACCCGGTCCACCGTCTGCTGGATCGGCGCTTTGCGGGCCTGCGCCGATTCGACCATCTGCACGATCTGCGACAGCATGCTGGCCGCGCCGACCGCCGTGGTGCGCACCAGCAGCAAGCCCTCGCCGTTGATCGCGCCACCGGTGACGAAGTCGCCGATCTGGCGCGCCACCGGCAGACTCTCGCCGGTCAGCATCGACTCATCCAGGTGGCTGCGACCCTCTACCACCACGCCGTCGGTGGGCAGGCGCTCGCCCGGGCGCACCAGCACCAAGTCGCCGGGCTGGACTTGGTCGAGCGCGACGCGCACCTCCTGCCCTGCGCGCCGCAGGTTGGCGCTGTCGGGCCGCAGCGCGCGCAAACCGTCGAGTGCGACCAGCGTGCGGCGCTTGGCCCGAGCTTCCAGCCATTTGCCCAGCAGAACCAAGGTGATGACCATCGACGCGCTCTCGAAATAGAGCGCTGGCATCGCCTCGGGCTCACCCGCTTGGCCTCGGAACATCAGCGCCAGGCTCAGTCCGTAGGCTGCGCCGGTGCCTGTGGCCACCAGCAAGTCCATGTTGCCGGCACCCGCGCGCAGCGCCTTCCAGCCGGCGACGAAGAAGCGCGCGCCGAAGAAGAACAGCACCGGCGTCGCCAATACCCATTGCCACAGCGCGGGCAGCATCCAGTGACGGCCCAGCAGGTCACCGGCCATCGGCAATACCAGCGGTGCCGACAGCGCGGCGGCGGCCACCACCCGCCAGCCCGGGTCGCGCGAGGCTGGCGGTTGCCTTGCGTTGCCAGACTCGACATGGGACTCGTAGCCCGCTCGCTGCAGCGCCTGCGCCAGGCTTGCATCGTCGGCGCTGCCAGCCAGGCGGCGGACTTGGGCGCTGGCCGTGGCCAGGTTGACCGTGGCCTCCAACACACCTGGCATGCGGGCCAGTGCCTTCTCGACCCGAGCAACGCAGCTCGCGCAAGTCATGCTGTCGACCTGCAGTTTGAGGCGCTCCTCGACCAAGCCGTAGCCCGCCTTGGACACCGCAGCCTGAGCGGCCCGGGCAGTGGCCGCCGCTTGCGCTGGATCGAGCGTCAATCGGACTTGCTCGGTGGCGAGGTTGACGCTGGCTTGCTGCACACCAGGCACTTTGGCCAGCGCTTTTTCGACCCTTGCGACACAACTCGCGCAGGTCATGCCGGTGATCGTCAAGGTCAGGCTGGAGGCGTTGTTCATGATCCAATCCTAGGCCTAGGGACGCGCCAAGGTCGATACTTCGACGCTTACCCATTACCGAGCTTGACGATGATCGAACTGACCTTGCCTGACATGACCTGTGGCCACTGCGTTCGCAGCGTGACCGAAACCGTGCAGCGTATCGATGCTGGCGCCCAGTTGCAGGTCGATCTGCCCCAGCACCGGGTCAGCATAGCGTCGCAGCAACCGGCCGAGCGCTTTGTCGCCGCACTGACCGAAGAGGGCTATCCGCCGGCTTGATCAGCGCGTGGCGCGCCGCCGAACCGCTTCTAGGTAGGCCAGACCATCCGGCGGCAGGCCGCTGCGCTGGCTAGCCCAGATCATCTCGCCCAGGCATTCCATCACCTCGTGGTGCGCCTCGTGCAAGGCGCTGCGCCGCGCGGCCAGCAGCGCGACGGCCTGGCGGATGCCGGTGGGTTGGTCGATGCTGCACTGCTCGGCAATCGACAAGTGCATTGACAGGTGCAGGAACGGGTTGCTGCGGCCTTCTTCGACCGTGTAGCTCGCCGCCAGCGCGGTGTCCAGATCGGCCAGGTCGGCGTGGTACTCGGGATGCTCGACGGTCCAGTCAGCTGCCACGGCCTCCATCGCTGTCAGCGGCAGACTGGATTGCTGCTTGCGCCAGGTTTCGCAGAAGAATCTGCGAACGTCGTGTTGTGAGGGTTGGAACATCCGACAATTGTGGCCCGACATCGATGCCCAATTCCTGGACTCCCATGACACTGACCACCGCACAACTCTTCACCAATGCCCGCAGCCAGAACGGCTATCTGCCCCAGCCTGTCTCCGATGCCGAGTTGCACGCGCTCTACGACCTGCTCAAATTCGGCCCGACCGCAGCCAACGCCTGCCCGGCGCGCTTCAAATTCGTCCGCACGGCCGATGCCAAAGCCCGGCTGGCGGCCTGCGTGTCGGCGGCCAATGTGCCCAAGATCGAGCAGGCGCCGGTCACCGTGATCGTCGGCATGGACTTGATGTTCCACGACCAATTGCCCAAATTGTTTCCCCATGCCGATGCGCGTGCCTGGTTTGCCGGCAAGGATGCTGCGATACAGGAGACGGCGATGCGCAATTCCAGCCTGCAAGGCGGCTACTTGATCATCGCTGCCAGGGCCTTGGGTCTGGACTGTGGTCCGATGAGCGGCTTCGATGCCGCCAAGCTTGACGCTGCGTTCTGGGCCGGCACCACCGTGAAGACCAATTTCATCTGCACCCTCGGCCATGGCGACCCGGCCAAGGTCTTCGCACGCAGCCCGCGGCTGGACTTTGACCAGGCCTGCAGTCTGGCCTGATCGCTGCGACGGCCGGCGGCTCCTCTGGGCATGCCGGCTTGTGGATGGGCAAGAATCAACGCGAAGCGCTGCTCGAAGTCGATTTGCAGCGCCATGCGGTACGGGCTGGGCCCGTACTATCATCAAGCGTCTTCCTGGAGGTGGATTTCATGCCTGTGATCGTGGTGGCCAACCCCAAGGGCGGCGTCGGCAAGAGCACGCTGGCCACCAACATCGCGGGCTGGCTGGCGCACCAAGGCCATGCGGTGATGCTCGGCGACATTGATCGCCAGCAGAGCGCGCGGCAGTGGCTGGCTTTGCGCCCGCCTCAAGCGCCCGCTATCCGGGGTTGGGACCTGGTGGACGATGAGTTGGTGCGTCCGCCCAAGGGAACGACCCACTTGGTGCTTGACACGCCCGCTGGCCTGCGGGGCAAGCGGCTGGATTCGGTGATGAAGATCGCCGACCGCTTGCTGGTCCCGCTGCAGCCCAGTCCATTCGACATCGCTGCCACCCACGCCTTTCTGGCCGAGTTGCGGGGCCATCGGCGTGCTGACCGGGTGGTGCTGGGTCTGGTGGCGGTTCGGGTCAAGGAACACACCCACGCCACCGATCACCTCACCGAATTTCTGACCGCGCTGGGCCAGCCGGCCATCACCTCGCTGCGCGACACCCAGAACTACGTTCACTTGGCCGCGCGCGGGCTGACGCTGTGGGATGTCGCTGCCGGCAGGGTTGAGCGCGATCTGTTGCAATGGCAACCCCTGATCAACTGGCTGCAGACATGAGCGATACAAGCGACACGACCGAAAAACCCGTCCACTTCGCCACCCTGGCTTCGCTGCAAGACCGGGTCGGCGAGCACCTGGCGACCAGTTCCTGGATGCTGATAGACCAAGCCCGCATCGACCTGTTCGCCCAGGCCACCGGCGACCACCAGTGGATCCATGTCGATCCAGTGCGCGCTGCGAGCGGGCCTTTCGGCACGACCATCGCCCACGGCTTTCTCACGCTGTCACTGCTGCCGCAACTGGCCGAGAAGGCGATCCACGTCGACGATGTGAAGATGGGCATCAACTACGGCCTGAACCGGGTCCGCTTCATGGCGCCGGTGCCGTCTGGCAGTCGCTTGCGCGGTCAGATCCGGCTCAAGGCCTTTGAGCCCATCGAGGGCGGCGCTCAGGTGACGATGGAAATCAGCATCGAGCGCGAGGGTGCGGCCAAGCCGGTCTGTGTGGCCGAGGCGGTGTCGCGACGATTCATCTGAGCCGCCGGCCACCGGGAGGAGGCGAGCATGATGAAGGTGCTGCTGGTCGATGACCATCCGCTGATCCTGTCTGCGCTGCAGACCATGATCCATCGCCTCGACCCGGCGGTCACCGTGCTCAGTGCCGAGAATGCCGCCGATGGATTCGAGTTGCTGGTGCAGCAAGCCGATGTCGGACTGGTGCTGCTCGACCTCGATTTGGGCGACGAGGTGGACGGATTCACGGTGCTGGCCGAAATGCGCCATCGCCATCCCTCGCTGCCCGTCGTGGTGTTGTCGGCTGCTGAGCGCTTGGCCGACATGGTGCGTGCGGTCGACATGGGCGCGATGGGTTTTCTGCCCAAGCGCAGCCCGATCAAAGACTTGTTCGACGCGCTGGCGCTGGTGGTGTCGGGTGGTGTCTACATTCCGCAGGCCTTGTCGGGCCAGGTCAAGCCGCCTGGCGCCAAGCCGGCTGGCGCTGCGGCGGTGGCCGATGCCCTGGCAAAGCCTGGCGCCGGCTGGGCCAATGGTGGCGCGTTGGACAGCAAGTTGGCGCTGTTGCGGCCTATGGCCGATCCCGGACCCGCTGCGCTGCACAGCCTGTCCGAACTCGGCCTGACGCGGCGCCAAGCCGAGGTGCTGGACTGGCTGCTGAAGGGTTTGTCCAACAAGCTCATCGCACGCGAGCTGAACCTGTCGGTCGACACAGTCAAGGACCATGTGGCTGCGGTGCTGCGCGCGCTGGGTGTGACATCGCGCACCCAGGCGGTGCTGCGGGTCAGCCGGATGAAACAGCAGGTGGCCGGGTCGGATCCAACCAGCCGGCAGACCTGACTGATTGCCGCGGGCGATCAGCCTGCCGGCACTTGGGTCGTACCCCGAGCTTCGTCGCCCAGGCCTGGCGCGCGCACCACGGTGACGGTGCAGCCCGATTGCGCCACCACCTGCGACGACACGCTGCCGAGCAAGCGCCTGAAGGTCGAGGCGCCGCGCGCCCCCATCACCAGGTGGTCGACCTGGTTGCGCTGCGCGAACTCGACCAAGGCCGATGCGGCGTCGCTGGCTTCGAGCACATGGAAGGTCAGCCGTCCCTCGTCGAGATTGAGCGACTTGCTGATCGGTCGGGCCCAGTGTTTGAGCGCGACCAGCTGTTTGACATGCACGCTGCGACCCTGGTTGTCGACCAACTCATCCATGCCGATGCGGTTGATCTTCATCACGCTGACACAGGCCAGTCTCGCGCCGGGCTCGGTCAGCGTGATGCGCCTGACGGTCTCTCGCTGCTGCTGCAGCAACTCGGTGCTGGCGTTGTCGATGTCGACCGCCACCATGATGATCGGGCAGCGGTCCAGCCGCTCGGCCACCTTGCCGCGCTCTGCGCCAGGCTCGGCACCCAAGGCGAAGAACCAGCGCTTGAAGGTCTTGACCACACCGCTTCGCTGCAGCTTTTCGGCACGCCGGGTCAACGTGATCTGACTGGGGTCCTGCAAGTCGAGCGCGAGTTGGCCTGCCGTCTGGTATCGGCGATCCGGATCGACCTCCAGGCACTTCAGGATCACCTCTTGCAACCAGGGCGGACAGTCGCGGCGCAGCGTGCGCGGTGGTACCGGGTCAACATACAGGCGCCGACGCAGGCCGCGAACGCTGTCGGGCTGGCCGAAAGGTCGCTCGCCGGTCGAGAAGTGGTAGAGCATCACGCCGAGCGCGAACAGGTCGCTGCGCGGGTCGTTGCGGATGAATTGCACCTGCTCGGGCGACATGTAGGGTCCGGTGCCCATCGGCAGCGTGAACTCCTCGTCTAGCAGGTCGGGCAGGTGGTCGTGGCGCGACAGGCCGAAATCGACCATCACGGCGCTGCCGTCGGGCCGGAACATGATGTTGCTGGGTTTGACGTCTAGGTGCACCAAGTGCTGGCGGTGCAGGTCGTGCAGCGCGGTGGCCACTCGTGAGCCGACCTCGATCACCTCGTCGATGGCCAGCGGTGCCTCGTCGAGCCTGGCGCGCAGCGACACGCCTTCGATGCGTTCCATCACGATGTAGGGCTGGCGCGTGAAGTCGCCCTTGGCGATGAACTTCGGGCAGTGCGGGCCCGTGAGCATCGGCATGATCATCTGCTCGACCTCGAAGCCGACGATGGTCGCCGGGTCTTCGCCGCCTTTGATGCGCGGCACTTTCATGATCAGTGGCAGCCGCGAGTCACCGGCATGGTTAACTTCGCTGACGCTCCACAGGTGTGCCATGCCGCCGACATGGAGTTTTTCCTCGAGTTGGAAACGGTCTATCACCATGCCGGCCGCAAGCAGGCTGGGCGCGTTCTGGCCGCCACTGCCGGTATAGCCCAGGGTGTTGCTGTAGAGCTTGGAATCCATCGCTCACTGCCCTTGTTCGAGCCGGCTGGCCAGTCGCTGCGGCAGCTTGGCAGCCAGGATCTTGGCACCCGCGCTTTCGTGGTCGTAGGGCACGCGGTGGAAGGTCAACAGGGCTTGGTCCTCGTCGAGCATGGCGTAGCAGGCCGCAGGGTTGCCGTCGCGAGGTTGGCCCGCCGAGCCCGGGATCACCAGCCATTGGCGGTGCGGTGGCACTGGAATCGCTACACCTGACGTGGGGATGAAGTCGCCCGCCTTGCCGGTGCTCGAGACGTGGAACAGCTTGGGCTCGTGTGAATGGCCGCAGAAGGTGTAGCGGCAATCGGTGGCGTGCAGGCTGCGCACGGCGTCGGACCGGCCGGCGATGTACTCCCAAGCCCCGGGCGCCCAGGCATTGGCGTGGGCGTAGAACTGGTCGCCTTGGCGCTGTGTCAGCGGCAGGCTGGCGAGAAAATCGAGTTGGCTGGCGTCGAGCTGGGATCTCGTCCAATCGACCACGTAGCGTGCTTCGGGCCGCATCTGCGGCCCCGCACCGCGCACCACGGCCTGGTCATGGTTGCCGAGCACGGCGATCGCGCCTTCGCGGACCATGTCACGCACCTGGTCCACCACCCAGGTCGGATCCGCACCATAGCCGACGAAGTCGCCCAGCAGCACCCAGCGCTCCGCGCCTTGGTCGCGGGCATGGTTGAACACGGCTTCGACCGCTTCGCGGTTGGCATGCAGGTCGGTGATGAAGGCGCATTTCATGGGCGACAGGGGCAGTTGTCACCTGCGGCTTGGCGAGGGCTCGGCGGGTCGAGGCTGACAAGTCTGAATTGTGCGTCAGCGCTGCCATCAGCGGCTCGTACCGAGGCCACCGAACTCTCAAGCAAATGTGGCTTTGCGGCTTGATCCCCACGGGGGGGCGGCCGGCTTCGGCCGGCCTTGGGGCGCTCAATGAACCTGGCGCCAGCCAGCTTTTTGGTCGCGCGCCAGCGCTTTGCGCACCACCGGGTTGTCGGCCATGTCGCCAAAATCGGCCGCGTCCAGGCGCTGGAAGTCCTCGACGCCGGCACCTGCTTGCGGCCAGCCAGCTGGCGCTGCCTGGTGCAGTGCGGTGCGCTCGAACAGCACCCGGCCGTTGCGGCCACTGCGCGTCAGGCGTATCGGCAGGCTGGCGATCGGGTCCCAGTGCAGGTCTATTTTCTCGCCGTCGACCACACCTTGCCAGCGCTGCGGCTGGTCTTGGCGTGCCAGCCCTGAGGGTTTGAGCCGCGCCAACGCGGACTCGCTGAACAAGCCTCCGAGTTCTTGCCAATCCAGCGTCACCGCCATCGCCCGCAACTCGCCGGCCGGGTAGTCGATCACGTGCCGGTCGGCCCGCAGCACGCGCTCGAGTCGGATGCCGCTGCGGTCACGTCGCCAGATCTCTTCGACCCCGTCGCCCTTGATCCAGCTGATTTCGTTGGCGCTGCGCGTGAGCTGCCATTCCTGGCGCTGGGTGTGGCCGCCGGCCAGCGTCAGACTGACGCGGAACTTTGCCGCGAGGTCGGGCCTGGCCTGCTCGTGGGCTGCCAACGCGCTTGGCGCCGAGCCTGTCCCGCCAACAGCGCCGCCGACCATCGCTGCCAACAAGCCTGCGGCCAATGCAGCGCGCCATCGCGGCAGCCCGATACCCGCCATCTGTGTCAGAAGCCGAAGGCCTCGCGCATCACATGGAAGATCCAGTTCTGTTCCATGCTGCCGCGCACCAGGTAGGCCTTGGGGCCGCGCGCCCAGATGCCGACATCCTCGCCGCCGTGAGTTTCGCTGCTCAGTGGCACGGTGGCTTCCTGGAGGAAATTCAGTGCGGTGGTGTCCACGCTGCTGAGGTCGGGCCGGGAGCCGCCGCGGTGGCCGGGGCCATTGGCATAGCCCAAGGTGGTCCAGGGTTGGCCGTTCTTGTCGAGCGACAGCTTGGTGGCCGCGCCATCGATGTTGGGCACCGGCTTGACCAGGCCCAAGATCGGGTTGCCGCGGTGCGGGTAGCCGGCGATCGTGAAGGCATGGCTGTGGTCGGCGGTGACGATGATCAGCGTGTCTTGTTCGCGGGTCATCTCCATCGCACGCCGCACTGCGTTGGACAGCTCGACCGTGTCCTCCAGCGCGCGCCTGGCATTGCCAGCGTGGTGGGCGTGGTCGATGCGTCCGGCTTCAACATGCAGGAAGTAACCCTTGTCGCCACCGCGCTGCAGCAGGCGGATCGCTTTGTCGGTCATCTCGGTCAGCGAGGGCTCGCCGGCTGGATCCTGCGCTCGATCGGCCTCGTACTGCATGTGCGAGGGCTCGAACAATCCCAGCACTGGTCCGCTGGTGGTGGGGTCGATCGCGTCGAACCCGGCCTTGTTCCACACATAGGCTGCGCCTTTGCCGCGGCTGGCCAACCATTCGGTCGTCAGATTGCGACCGTCGCTGCGGCGGCCCCGAGACGTGAGGTACTCGGGATCGTTGGCCGTCTTGGGCAGAAAATTGGTGCGGCCGCCGCCCATCGCGAACTTCAGGCTGTCGCGCACCGTTGGCTTGAGCTCGATCAGCTGCCGGGCGATGTCCACGGTGGTGCAGCCGGCCAGCTTGATGTCGCTGTCGGATTCCCAGTCGCGATAAGGTGTGTGTGCGTAGGTGGCCGCTGGCGTGGCGTGCGTCAGCCGGGCGGTGGACACCACACCGGTGGCGCGGCCGCTGGCGGCAGCGAGTTCCAGGATGCTCGACACTGATCGGGCTGCCACCTTGGCTGCGTCACACTCGTAGCGCGCAGTGTCGTGGTCGACCGACAGCATGCCCTCACGCGTTTTGTAGCCGGTGAAGATCGCGGTGGCGGTGGGCGCTGAGTCGGAAGTCTGCTGGTCCCACGAATAAGTTTTCGACAGCGCGCTGTACGGCAAGGTCTCGAACGACAAGCGGTTTTCCTCGCCGGTCTTGCCTTTGAGCTGGCCTTCGAAGATGCGCGCTGCAGTCTGCGTGGCGATGCCCATGCCGTCGCCGACGAAGATGATCACATTCTTCGCCTGGCGAGTGTTGTCCTGCAGCGACTTGCCGCTGGCGATGAAGGCCATGCCGGCGTTGTTCCAGTCGGCCACATTTTCTGGGCCTTTGACGGTGGGCTCGGCGGCCTGTGCGACGGTCCAGAACAGCAGCAGCGCTGCAGCAATCGGCGATCTCTTGGTGGGCATGTCTCGGTGCTCCTTATCCAATCCGGCCCAGCAAGAGGTACTCCATCAGCGCCTTTTGCACATGCAGCCGATTCTCGGCCTCTTCCCAGACGACCGATTGCGGGCCATCGATCACCTCGGCAGCGACCTCCTCACCGCGGTGTGCCGGCAGGCAGTGCATGAACAGCGCGTCCTTCTGCGCCAGCGACATCATCTGGCTGTCCACGCACCAGTCGGCAAAGGCCTTCTGGCGGGCTTCGTTCTCGGCCTCGAAGCCCATGCTGGTCCAGACGTCGGTGGTCACCAGGTGCGCGCCCTCGCAGGCCTCGAACGGGCTCTTGAAGGTCTTCACGCAGGCCGGGTTGTTGACGCTGCCCAGCAGCGGGTCCAGCTCGTAACCGCCCGGCGTGCTGATGTGCAGCGTGAAGCCCAGGATGTCGGCGGCCTGCAGCCAGGTGTTGGCCATGTTGTTGCCGTCGCCGACCCAGGCCACCACCTTGCCTGCGATGTCGCCTCGCTGCTCGATGAAGGTGTAGATGTCGGCCAGGATCTGGCAGGGATGGAACTCGTTGGTCAGCCCATTGATCACCGGAACGCGCGAGTTCGCCGCAAAACTGGCTAGCTTGCTTTGTTCGTAGGTTCGGATCATCACCAGGTCGACCATGCGGCTGATCACGCGGGCCGAATCCTCGATCGGCTCTGACCGGCCCATGTGGCTGTCACCGGTGGTCAG
This sequence comes from Aquabacterium sp., assembly GCA_044377715.1. Taxonomy (GTDB): domain Bacteria; phylum Pseudomonadota; class Gammaproteobacteria; order Burkholderiales; family Burkholderiaceae_C; genus Pseudaquabacterium. The sequence continues at coordinate 6,071 of JBILYN010000045.1, read as the reverse complement.
GTGCACCACCGAGCCACCCATCTGGTACATGCCGGCCTCGAAGCTGACGCGTGTGCGGGTGCTGGCCTTCTCGAAGATCATCGCCAGGGTTCGGTCGACCAGTGGTTGGTAGCGCTCGTAGTTCTTGAACCGCGTCTTGATGGTGCGGGTGCGCTCAAACAGATAGGCGTATTCCTCGGCCCGCAAGTCCTTGAACTGGAGGTAATGTTTCATCAGGCTGTGCCCCGGTTTCATGCCGGATTCAAGGCTTGGGCGCGGCCAGGAAGTCACGCACCAGCGGCACCAGGATGGCAGCGATCTCGTCGATCTCGGCTGCGTTGATGATCAATGGCGGCAGCAGGCGGATCACCGTGTCGGCCGTGATGCTCAGCAACAGACCTGCTTGTGCCGCCTTGAGCAGCAAGTCGTTGCAGTTTCGGTCGAGTTCGATGCCGATCATCAGGCCCTGGCCGCGGATCTCTTTGAAGCCTGCCAACGAGCCCAGGCCCTCGGTCAGGCGCAAGCGCAGCCGCTCACCCATCGCTGCGGCGTTGGCCATCAGGCCGTCCTCTTCCATGATGCGCAGCGTCTCGATGCCGGCACGCATCGCCAGTGGGTTGCCGCCGAAAGTGGTGCCGTGGTTACCGGGTTGCAGCACGTCCTTGGCGCGCGGGCCGGCGACGATGGCGCCGATCGGAACGCCCGATCCCAGGCCCTTGGCCAGCGGCATCACGTCGGGCTGGATGCCGGCCCATTGGTGCGCAAACCACTTGCCGGTGCGCCCGATGCCGCACTGCACCTCGTCGAGCATCAGCAGCCAGTTCTGCTCGTCGCAGATCTGGCGCAGCCCACGCAGCGTGTCGATGTTGGTCGGGTTGATGCCGCCTTCGCCCTGGATCGTCTCGAGGAAGATCGCCACGACGTTGGGGTTTGTCCGCGCGACCTCGCGCACCGCGTCCAGATCGTTCAGCGCGAGCCTGACGAAACCTTCGACCAACGGGCCGAAACCCGCTTGCACTTTCGGGTTGCCGGTGGCCGAAAGCGTGGCGATCGACCGCCCGTGGAAGGCCTTGTCATAGACGATGATCTCGGGCCGGTCGATGCCGCGGTCATGGCCGAACTTGCGCGCGATCTTGATCGCGCCCTCGTTCGCCTCCAGGCCTGTCGAGCAGAAGAACACGGCGTCCAGCCCGGACAGCTCGCACAGTTTGGCTGCCAGCGTCTCCTGCATCGGCGCCGCATAGTAGTTGCTGCAATGGATCAACTTGGCCACCTGGTCCTGCAGCGCAGGCACCAGCTTGGGGTGGCCGTGGCCGAGGGTGTTGACGGCAATGCCTCCCAGGCCGTCGAGGTACTCGCGGCCTTCGGTGTCCCAGACCCGGCAGCCTCGGCCGTGCGACAGCGCAATAGGCAGCCGGCCATAGGTGTTCATCAGGTGGGAAGTCATCGAATTGCTCCGTTCTATTTGAGGGGCTTGACCATGAAAAAGCCGGTGTCTTGCCACCAGGGCAAGCACCGGCCAGTGGAATCGAATTCTAAGGTGCTCGCGAGGGCCACGCCCGCGGCCTGTGGTCTCCCGGGCCAGCCTCAAGCCTGCTGCGCCGCCGCAGTTCCACGGCACAATGGCGGGTATTCGCGGTGGTGGTGCGGCTTGAGCCGCTGGTTTTGACCATCGGCCCGCCCGTTCACCTGCCATCGGTACGCATGTCAGCCCCCAAACCGCGCGAGTTTCTGATCCGAGGCATCACCTTGGCAGGAAGCCAATTTCGCCCCAGCGACTGGTCTGAGCGACTGGCCGGTGCGCTGTCGAGCTTTCGTCCCCACGGCGGGGTGGTTGGCATAGGCGCGCATATCGGCTATTCGCCGTACTGCGTGCCCCAGGTCATCGACGGCGTCAGGTGCGTGATCGTCAACGAAGCGCTGCGCGACCTCGAACTCATGGCTTGGGACTTCGTGATGAACTTTGCGCGCGACAACGAGCTCCAGGTCACCCCGATCTGTTCGCCGCAGGACCTGCCGCCGCCGGACCAAGCGCCAGTGGTTTGAAGTCGCCAGGCGGGCCAGGACAGAACAGCCGGATCGATGCCAAGCAGTACGCTGGGCAGCAATGAAAAAGCCCGCTGATGCGGGCTTTTGGCTCAGGCGCTGGAACGATCAGGCGGCAGCAGAAGCGGCAAGCGCCTTGATCTTGGCAGACAAGCGGCTCTTGTGGCGAGCGGCCTTGTTCTTGTGGAAGATGCCTTTGTCTGCGACCGAATCGATCACCGACTGTGCTGTCTTGAACAACTCTGCAGGAGCAGCCTTGTCGCCGCCGGTAGCGGCCTTGTCCAGGGCTTTCTGCACGTTCTTGACGACCGTGCGGAACCTTGAGCGCAGCGCCGTGTTGGCGGCATTCAGGGCGACGTCCTGACGGGCGCGTTTACGACCCGACGCCAGGCGAACTGTTTTTTTCTTGGCTTTGGAAGCGGTGGCCATTGCTGTACTCTATCCTGAACGTTTATTCGGGTGGGGCAAAGAGGACGAGTATAGCATTGCCTTGCCGACCAGGCCAAGCCTTGGCTGCTGGCGTTCCTATAATGCGAACTTGTCCCGTCTGACTGCAAGCCCTGCCGGTCCGGGCCACAAGCCCGCATGAACCTGTTCAAGGCTGCATTCTCTGTCTCTGCGCTCACGCTGTTGTCACGCATCACCGGGCTGGTGCGCGAGCAGATCGGTGCTGCGCTGTTTGGCACCTCGGCGATGATGGATGCGTTCCAGATCGCTTTTCGCATTCCCAACCTGTTGCGACGCTTGTTCGCCGAGGGTGCTTTCTCGCAGGCCTTTGTCCCCTTGCTTGCGGCCACCCGCAGCGCCGATGGTGACGACGCCACGCGCTTGCTGGTCGACGCGGTGGCCACCGTGCTGGCCTGGGCGCTGCTGGTCACCTGCATCGTCGGTATCGCTGCCGCGCCGGTGCTGGTCTGGCTGTTGGCATCGGGTTTCGCGCCGGCCACCGAGGATGCCGCGACGGTGATGACGCGCTGGATGTTCCCCTACATCGGTTTCATGTCGATGGTCGCACTGTCCTCGGGCGTGCTCAACACCTGGCGCCGGTTTGCGGTGCCGGCATTCACCCCGGTGCTGCTCAACCTCAGCGTGATCGGCGCCGCGCTGCTGGGCGCGCCGGTGCTGCGCGCGCACGGCATCGAGCCGGTCTATGCGCTGGCGATCGGCGTGATGGTCGGCGGGGTGCTGCAACTCGCGCTGCAACTGCCTGCGCTGGCGGCGATCGGCATGCTGCCGCGGCTGGGTGTCACGCTGGCGCGCTTGCGGGCGGCCTGGGCTCACCCGGGCGTGCGGCGCATCCTGACCAAGATGGCGCCGGCCTTGCTGGGCGTGTCGGTGGCGCAGATCTCGTTGGTGATCAACTCGCAAATCGCCAGCCACCTGGGGGTGGGCGCGGTGTCTTCGTTGGTCTATGCCGACCGCTTGATGGAACTGCCGATTGCGCTGCTCGGCGTCGCGCTGGGGGTGGTGCTCACGCCCCAACTGTCAGCCGCCAATGCCGACGGCGATGACGAGGCCTATTCCGGCTTGCTCGACTGGGGTTTGCGCCTGGTGCTGCTGTTGGCGCTGCCTTGCGCAGTCGCACTGCTGGTGTTTGCCCAACCCATGGTTGCTGTGTTGTTCCATCGCGGCGCTTTCGACATCCATGCGGTGGCGATGACGAAGCTGGCGGTGATGGGCTGGGGCGCGGGTGTCATGGGCCTGGTAGCGATCAAGGTGCTTGCACCGGCTTTTTTTGCGCAGCAGGACATGCGCACGCCGATGCGGGTGGCCGTCGGCGCGTTGGTCTTGACCCAAGTGCTCAATGCAGCGTTGATCTGGGGTCTTGGGATGGGGGTGGCGGCTTTGGCGCTGTCGATCGGCTTGGCTGCCAACGCCAATGCGCTGGTTCTGCTGTGGCGACTGAAGCGGCGTGGCAGTTACCGGCCGGCCGCCGGTTGGCCGGGGTTTGCTTGGCGGGTCGTACTGGCCACTGCGTTGATGGGCGCACTGATGGCGCTGGCCGCGCACCAGATCGACTGGCTCGCGCTCGGCCGCCATGAGTTGATGCGTGCCGGGGCCATGGCGTTGGCGCTGGTGGCGTCGGCCCTGCTGTATTTCGGCACGCTCGCGCTGCTGGGCATCAAGGCCCGCAGCTTCATGCGCAGAGCCTGAACGATGGCGACGAGTCCTTGGCCGCTGGCCCCGCCCACTGTCTTGGGGTATTTCGCTGCGCTGGTGGCTGAGGACGAAGGCTTCGCGCTGCTTGAGGCAGCGATCTGTGTGGCGCAGGACGACCACCCCGAACTCGATGTGCAGGCGGTGCTGGCCGAGATCGATGGGCTGGCGGCCAAGCTCAAGTCCAGGTTGCCCGCCGATGCATCGGCGCTGCGCCGCTTGCAGTCGCTGAACCATTACTTTTTCGTCGAGTTGGGATTCGCCGGCAACGTCAACAATTACTACGACCGCGGCAACAGCTACCTGCACCAGGTACTGGCGACGCGGCGCGGCATCCCGATCACGCTGGCCTTGCTGTATTGCGAGCTGGCCTCGCAGCTCGGACTGACGGCGCGCGGGGTGTCGTTTCCAGGCCACTTCCTGATCAAACTGCGCTTGCCGCAAGGCGAGGTGGTGATCGACCCTTTCAACGGCCGCTCCTTGTCGCGCGAGGAACTTGACGAGCGGCTCGGCCCTTACCGTGCCCGTCAGGGGCTGGCCGGGGATTTCGAGGTGCCGCTGGGCTTGTTCCTGCAGGCTGCGCCGGCTCGCGACGTGCTGGCAAGGCTGCTGTTCAATTTGAAGGAAATCGCCCACACGGCCGAAGACTGGCCGCGACTGCTGGCGGTGCAGCAGCGTCTGGTGCTGCTGCTGCCTCAAGATGCAGAGCAACTGCGCGACCGCGGTCTGACCTGGGCCGAGCTGGGCCGCCCGGCCGAGGCTGCCGACGATCTGGCGTCCTATCTTTCGGCCAGACCCGATGCGGGCGACGGGCCAGCGCTGCGCGAACGGCTGACCGAATTGCAGCGCGGCGGGGCGCCACGGCCACTTTGAGTCGGCCTCATACAATAAGAGACTCGAGTTCGCCTCTGGTGCACCGCGCCGAGATGACTTGGCGCAACCGGGTCCAGGCCTGCTGTTGCGGTCGGACCTGACCGAGATCGGGCCGCTGGCCCAAGCCTAGTCGATGAAGTTCATCCCTGCCCAACGCCCAACCCTGAACCGGACTGAGCCCCTTGGCGACACGTCATTGACGCCGCCTTGCTGGGGCGCGTGCCTGCAATGAAGCAGTTGCCCTTGCCGATCAGCCCAGCGCCGGCCGACGGCTTCGACAACTTGGTGGTGGGTCGCAATGCTGCCGCTGTGCAGCACCTGCGCGAACTGGGTTTGAACCGGGTCGCTGTCGCGCCGGTCTACCTCTGGGGCGCTGTGGGCACGGGCAAGACCCGCTTGCTGCGGGCGCTGGCCAGCCAGCAACAGCTCGAGGGTGCCCGGGTCGGCTGGTTCGACGCCGCCACGCCGCTGCCCTGGGTGCTGGACGAAGCTTGGCGCCTGGTGCTGGTCGACGACTGCGAGGCGCTCGACCCCGAGCAGCAACAGGCGGCGTTTGCACTGTTTGTCGAGGCTGGAGCCCATGGCGTGCAATGGGTGGGGGCGGGTCGTTGGCCGCCGGTGGACCTGAAATTGCGCGACGACCTGCGCACCCGGCTGGGCTGGGGCCATGTGTTTGCACTGCAGGCCCTGGCCGAGGCCGAGACCCGCGCGGCGCTGCGCCGCGAGGCCGACCGCCGCGGCATTCTTCTTTCGGACGAGGTGATGGACTATTTGTTGACGCATTTGCAGCGTGACATGGGCTACTTGATGGACTTGCTGACCCGGCTCGATGGCTACGCGCTGGCGCATCAGCGCCTGGTCACCGTGCCCTTGCTCAAGCGGATGCTGGCCGAGGAGCGCCCGCCTGCGCTGGAGGCCGCCGAATGAAGCTCGCGCTGTTCGATCTCGATGGCACCTTGATCGCCGGCGATTCCGACCACGCTTTCGGCGAGTTCATGGTCACCCAGGGTTGGACC
>JBILYN010000004.1:0-59632 GCA_044377715.1 Aquabacterium sp. | reverse complement strand
TGGGGCTGGGCGGCGTGCGCAAACGTGTCAGGTTGCTGGGGGGACAGGTGGTGTGGGTCGAGCAGCCCGGGCCTGGCATACGCTGCGACGTGCAACTGCCGCTGTCAGACGCGCGGAGCTAAAAAACTCGCCACCAGACCCGCTCAGGCCACCGCGCGCAACATGCTCAAGCCCAGCGCCTCGGCCACCTCGATGCCGTCGACGCCCGCCGACATGATGCCGCCGGCATAGCCCGCGCCCTCGCCAGCCGGGTACAGGCCTGCCACGTTCAGGCTCTGCAAGTCCTTGCCGCGGGTGATGCGAAGCGGCGACGAAGTGCGGGTCTCGACCCCGGTGAGCACCGCATCGGCCATTGCAAAGCCCCGGATCTGGCGCTCGAAAGCCGGGAGCGCTTCGCGTATCGCGACCAAGGCCTCGTCAGGCAGACTGCCTCGCCCCGGCTCGGCTAAGTCGGTCATCGTCACGCCGGGCTGGTACGACGGCAGCACGCTGCCAAAGTCACGCGCCAGGGCCCGGCCATGCCGGCCGGCGACGAAGTCGCCCAGCAGTTGACCTGGCGCGCGGTAGTTCTCGCCACCGAGCGCATAGGCGCGCGACTCCCAGAAACGCTGGAAAACGATGCCGTCCAGCGGCGAGACCGGACCGCTGGCATTCCGGTCCAGGCGGTAATCCTGCGGCGAAATGCCGACGACGATCCCGGCGTTGGCATTGCGCTCGTTGCGCGAATACTGGCTCATGCCGTTGGTCACCACCCGCCCGACCTCGGAGGTCGCGGCCACCACCGTGCCACCTGGGCACATGCAGAAGCTGTAGACCGAGCGGCCGTTGCCGGCGTGGTGCACCAGCTTGTAGTCGGCGGCGCCCAGGATAGGGTTGCCGGCGCTGGGGCCGAAGCGTGCGCGATCGATCAGCGATTGCGGATGCTCGACGCGAAACCCAACCGAAAACGGCTTGGCCTCCATGAACACACCGCGGCTGTGCAGCATCTCAAAGGTGTCGCGCGCGCTGTGGCCCACCGCCAGCACGACATGGTCGGCGCGGATCTGCTCGCCGCCAGCAAGCGTCAGCCCGCGGACCTGCGCGCCACCCATGCCGGTCTCGACCTGCAGGTCGACGACGCGCTGCTCAAAGCGGATCTCGCCGCCCAGCGCCTCGATGTCGGCGCGCATCTTCTCGACCATGCCGACGAGCCGGAACGTGCCGATGTGCGGCTTGGCGACGTAGAGGATCTCTTCGGGCGCGCCCGCCTTGACAAACTCGGTCAGGACCTTTCGCGTCAGATGCCGTGGATCGCTGATCTGGCTCCAAAGCTTGCCGTCCGAGAACGTGCCAGCACCCCCTTCGCCGAACTGCACGTTCGACTCTGGTGTCAGCACGCCTTGGCGCCACAGCGCCCAGGTGTCCTTGGTGCGCTCGCGCGCCTGCTTGCCGCGCTCGAGCACGATCGGCCGCAGTCCCATCTGAGCCAGCACCAGCGCCGCGAAGATGCCGCAGGGGCCAAAGCCGATCACCACCGGACGCAATCGATCGAGTTCGAAGCCGACCGGCGCCTGCGCCACCAGGTGGTAGCGGGTATCGGGCGTGGGTCGGATATGGCTGTCGCCAGCATAGCGCGCCAGCAAGGCGGCCTCGTCCACGCCAGCGGCCAGCGTGCAATCGATGGTGTAGATCAACACCACCGCAGACTTCTTGCGCGCATCGTGGCTGCGCTTGAACACCACGAAGCCGGACAACTCGGCTTCAGCCAGTCCCAGCCGGGTCAGAACAGCCGGCAGCAAGTCGTCTGGACCGTGGTCCAGCGGCAGCCGCAGCTCGGTGATTCTCAACATCAGAAACTCATTCGGACGCCAAAGCGCCCGACGCATTCAGGGCAGGATTGAAAAGCGCTACAGGGCCGCAGCGCCGCCCGTCCGCGACGATCAACCGCCTTTGCGTGGACGCTTGCCAGGGTTCTTCTTGCTGCGGGTGTGCGAACCGCGCTCGAGGCTGATCTTCTGGCCCTTGGGTGCGGTGAAGCACACGCCCACGGGCGCTGCAGGGCGCGGGGTGGCCCGGCGGTCGGCTTCGGTGATGATCTTGTTGGCCATGAAAAAAACTCCGGAGTTCTGAATAAGCAAAGGCGGGATTAGGCCACAAAGCCGAAGCACTCCGATTAGAGTCACCGCGCTTGACCGCGGAGGGACCGACTAATGCCTTGAAACCGAGGCCGCAGGCGCTGCTGCCGCCGCCGCTGCCGCCAGCAGCGGCGCGCGCAAGCTGGACTCGAAATCGCGTGCAGCGACATACTGCAACACCGTGCGGTTGCCGCCGCCCAGCGTGGCTGCCATCGAGATGGCCGGGTAGAGCAGCGCCTGCACACCCGCACCCAACTCGACCACGGCCGCTGGCGCGCCGAAGCGCTGGCGCACATCGGCCTCACTGAGGCGCACCGAAGGCACAAAGCTCAGGCTCGACAAGGTGGCACGCCGCGCTTCGTCGCGGTCGCCAGCACGCAGCGCAAAGCGACGTACACCGTCCGACATCGCCTCTGATCTTGGGGCTTGTTCGCGCCAGCGCCGCAGCGCAGGCGCTGGTGCATCGAAAGCCAGCACCAGCCTGCCGCTGACAAAACCGGCGGCAAACGGCTCGGCCAAGGCCTCGAGCGAGCCAACCTCGCCCAGGCGCGCGATCAACGCGACCTGCAGGCCGTCGCCGATACGCAATTGGGCATCGGCCAGCGTGTCGCGTCCCAGCACCAGACCAAACACCGCGAGCGTGCCTTCCGGGCCGGCCTGGGCTTGCCAGGGCAGACCTTGTGTCGGCGCCACGCTGCGGCCCAGTTGCCACAGGGGCGCAGCAAATGCGGCCAGCAGCACCGCAAGACCAGCGGCCAGCGCCCACAACATCGGGTGTCTCATCGCCGTGATTGTCTGCTCGCGGCCGAAGCAAGCGGCGCCAACGACAATCCGCGCATGCCTCCGAGTGCTGTCCTGCCGCCCCAACCGATCCAGGCGATCCGCGTGCTGTCGGTCATCCCGCCGATGACCCAGCTCAACACGCCCTACCCGTCGACCGCTTACCTGACCGGATTCCTGCGCTCGCGCGGCATGGCCGCAGTCCAGGAGGATCTGGCGCTCGCGCTGATCCTGCAACTGCTCTCGGTCGACGGGCTGCGCGCCATCGGCGACTGCATCGATGCGCTGCCCGCCAGCCAGCGCTCAGCGCTGGTCCAGAGATTTGCCGAGCAACTGCCACGGTACTTGGCAACGATCGCGCCAACGCTGGCCTTTCTGCAGGGACGCGACGCGACGCTGGCGCACCGCATTGGCGGCCGAAGCTTTCTGCCCGAAGGACCGCGCTTCGACTCGCTCGAGGTCTACGTCGACGACGATGGTGGCGACCCGATGGCCTGGGCTTTCGGGGCGCTCGGCGTGCATGACCGCGCCCGCCACCTTGCCACGCTCTACCTCAACGACATCGCCGACGTGTTGCGCGACGCAGTCGACCCACGCTTCGAGTTCGTTCGCTATGCCGAATCGCTGGCGATGAGCCAGCCCACCTTCGAGCCCTTGGCCGCCGCGCTGGCGGCGCCACACAACCTGGTCGACCGCACGCTGCACAGCTTGACACTGTCGGCCCTGGAACGCCACAAGCCCAATGTGGTGCTGTTGTCGGTGCCTTTCCCAGGCGCGGTCTATGCAGCGTTTCGCATCGCGCAGACGATCAAGGCGCAAGACCCGTCGATCGTCACCGTGCTGGGCGGCGGTTTCGTCAACACCGAACTGCGAGAGTTGACCGAGCCAAGAGTGTTCGACTGCTTCGACTTCGTCACCCTTGATGCCGGCGAGCGTCCGCTGCTGGCCTTGCTCGAACATCTGGCGGGCAAACGATCGGCCAGCCGACTGGTGCGGACCTTCCACCGACCGGCCGGCGAGGTGCGCTACCGGAACTTCATCGAACCGGAGGTGGCTTTCACCGAGGTCGGCACCCCGACCTGGGACGGCCTGCCACTGGACCGCTACCTGTCGCTGCTCGACATGCTCAACCCGATGCACAGGTTGTGGTCAGACGGTCGCTGGAACAAGCTCACGGTCGCGCAAGGCTGCTACTGGAAGAAGTGCAGCTTCTGCGATGTCAGCCTGGACTACATCTCGCGCTACGAGGGCGCGAGCGCTGAACTGCTGGTCGACCGGATCGAGGCCATCGTCGCCGAGACCGGCCAGACTGGCTTTCACTTCGTCGACGAAGCCGCACCACCCAAGGCACTCAAGACCCTGGCCGCCGAGCTCAGGCGCCGCGAAACCGAGATCTCCTGGTGGGGCAACATCCGCTTCGAAAAATCGTTCTCGCCCGAGCTGTGTCAGCAATTGGCCGACAGCGGCTGCATCGCGATCTCGGGCGGGCTGGAGGTCGCCAGCGACCGGCTGCTGGACCTGATGAAAAAAGGCGTCTCGGTCGACCAGGTTGCGCGGGTGACCAAGGCTTTCTCGGACGCAGGCATCCTGGTCCACGCCTACTTGATGTACGGTTTTCCGACCCAGACTGTGCACGACACGGTCGACGCGCTGGAATACGTTCGACAGCTGTTCGCCGCTGGCTGCATCCAGTCGGGGTTTTTCCACCGCTTCGCCTGCACCGTGCATTCACCGGTGGGTCGCGACCCTGCGGCCTACGGCATCACGCTGCTGCCGCTGCCGCCAGTAAGCTTCGCGAAGAACGACATCGGCTTCATCGACCCGACCGGCGTTGACCACGATGCGCTTGGCGTCGGTCTCAAGAAAGCCATCTACAACTTCATGCACGGCATCGGCCTGGACGAGGATGTGCGCAGTTGGTTCGACTTCTCCGTGCCGAAGACCCGCGTCGCCCGGCAACGCATCGCGCGCGCACTGGCCGCGCCCGGCTGAAGACCCGTCGGCCCCGCCGCCGACCAGGCCGCCGCAGCCTGGGTATGCTCTGGCCCCATGCAAACACACCTCACCATCATCACCGGGTCCTCACGCGGGCTGGGCGCCGCGCTGGTCGCGCAACGCCTGCTGCCAGGGCATGTCGTACTGGGCATCGCCCGCCAGACCAACGCCGCGCTGCAAGCCCAGGCCGATGCTGCCGGATTGCGGCTAGAGCAATGGCCGCTGGACTTGGCCGACGCCGCGCCGGTGGCGCTGCGGCTTCAGGCCTGGTTGGCTGGCTTCGACGGCAGCCAGCTGGCCAGCGTCAGCCTGATCAACAACGCCGGCGTGGTCGGTCGGCTCGCGCCGCTCGAACAAGTGCCGCTGGCCGACCAGGTCAATGCGCTGCGGGTCGGGCTGGAAGCCGCGATGCTGCTGTCATCGACCTTTCTGGCTGCAACCAAGGCTTGGACCGGCGCGCGCAGGCTGCTCAACATCTCGTCCGGCCTGGGCCGCAATGCGATGGCTGGCAGTGCGGTTTACTGCGCTGCCAAGGCCGGCATGGACCATTTCAGCCGCGCCGTTGCGCTGGAACAAGCGACGCAGGTCAACCCGGCGCGCGTCGTGTCGATGGCACCGGGCGTGATAGACACCGACATGCAAGTCGAGTTGCGCAGCAGCGACCCGGCGCTGTTTCCCGACCGAGCCCGCTTCGTCAAGTTCCAATCCGACGGCATGCTGACCAGCCCGGCAGCCTGCGCAGCGCAGTTGCTCGCGCGCTTGGAGCGGCCGGACTTCGGCCAAGCGGTGATCGCCGACATCCGCGAGGCCTGAAGCCTCGCAAGACCCGGGCCGGCGCTCAGCGGGCCGGGCTTTGCGCCATGGGCAGGCCGCGCAGCGCGTAGGCCAATCCGGCGGCCTGCCAGATCGAGATGCGTTGCTCGGTGGCAAAGGCCAGCGCGGTGTCGCTGATCGGGCCCAGCCCGATGTACAGCGCATCCGCAGCGTCGGCCGCCTCGCGCGCGGCCTGCAGCGCGCGCAAGACCTCCAGGCCGGTACGCGCCGATTTCCAGCGCCTCGCACAGACCATCGTCAGGCGGCCTTGGCGCTCCAGTTCGAAATCGACCGCTTCGGTCTTGCCACGTCGGACTGCGTAGCCATCGCGCCGAAAACCCTGTTCGAGCAGCGCCGCAAAAGCCGGCCAGGCCATCGCGGCCAACGCCTGCCTCATCTGAACCACTTGCGACTCGCTGGGAAGGTGCCACTGGCGGTAGGCCGCAATCACGGCGATCACCGCGAATGGCAGCCCCGACAGCACACCGACCACACGGAATCGATCGGGCAGCAACGCCAGACTCAACAGGCCGAGCATCAGCGCGATCGCCAAGCTGATCCACCAGGGTGCGCGCAGCAACACCGCGAAAAGCGAGTTCTTCGCCATCTTCAATTTCACGACTGTCTCCGGCTGTGGATGATCTGGCGCAGCGGCTCTCGCCGTCCTCGCTGAGCCGCATGGTAGGCGGTCCACACCCGATCGTCCGGCCGGGGTCGGTGGGATCGAGCAGCAGAAGGACCAAGCGAGACGCGACCAATGACCCTGCAGTGCTCGGCCCAGCGAGCAGAACCAGCAACGTTAAGCCCCTTAAAATCAAAGACTCCACCCTCGCGCCCTCGGCCGGCGGCTTCGGTCCGAACCTGGCCGTGCCCCGCGATCCCCTGATGACCCTGTCCCGCCTGATCGGTGGTTTCGTTTTTCGCCATTGGCGCGCCTACGCGGCGTCGGCGGTGATGCTCGCCGGCATCGCGCTGCTGGGGGTGTGGTTGCCGCGCCAGATCGGCAGGATGGTCGACGGCTTGGTCGCGCAGCGCCTGACCGGCAATGCGCTGTGGCACGAGATCGCGCTGCTGCTGGGCGCGGGACTGGCGATCTACGGTTTGCGAGTGGCCTGGCGGCTGCTGCTGTACGGCGCGGCCTACCGGCTGAGTGTCGAGTTGCGCTGCGATCTCTACCAACGCCTGCTGCTGCAAGGTCCGCGCTTCTTCCAGACCCAGCGCACCGGCGACCTGATGGCGCTTGCCACCAACGATGTCGATGCGGTCGAGATGGCCGCCGGCGAGGCGCTGCTGGCCGGCTTCGACGGCACGATGACGCTGGTGCTGGTGGTCGCGACGATGACGCTGGGCGTGGATTGGCGGCTCGCGCTGGTCGTGCTGCTGCCGTTTCCGCTGATGGCCTTGGCCTTCTGGTGGATCTCGCGCCACCTGCATGCGGCGTCGCGCCAGTCGCTCGACGCATTCGGTGCGCTCAACGACCAGGTGCAGGAGACGCTGTCGGGGGTTCGCACGCTGCGCGCGCTCGGGCTCGAAGCGCACAGCAGCGCTCAGTTCGGCCGACTGGCCGCTGCGGCGTCCAGCGCCAGCCTGCGCGCCCAGCGCTGGGAAGCGGCTTACGAGCCAGCGGTCGGCGGAACGCTGAACGCAGCGATGGCGCTGTCGCTGGGCTTCGGTGGCTGGCTGGTCTGGCAGGGCGAGATCACCGTGGGCCAGTTGACCAGTTTCGGCCTCTACCTCGGCCAGCTGATCTGGCCGATGTTTGCCGCCGGCTGGGTGATCAGCCTGATCGAGCGCGGCCGCGCCGCCTGGGCTAGGCTGGCACCGGTGCTCGAAACGCCGCTGACGGTGGACGATAGCGGCACGCTGGACGCGGTTGCGCCGGGCAGCCTGCAGGTCGAGAACCTGGGTTTCAGCTATCCCGGCCAGACCCAGCCGGCGCTGCAAGGCCTGGACTTTTTGCTGCCTGCCGGCCAGACGCTGGGGCTGGTCGGGCCAACCGGTGCGGGTAAGAGCACGCTGCTCAAGATCTTGCAGCGCCAGTGGCCGGCCGGCCAAGGCCGAATCACTTGGGGTGGCGCCGATCTGGCCGAGCACCGTCTGGCGGCGCTGCGATCGGCCGTCGCCTGGGTGCCACAAGAGGCATTCCTGTTCTCGGCCAGCGTGGCCGAGAACATCGCGCTGGCCCGGCCCAATGCCAGCCGCGCCGAGGTCGAGACCGCCGCAAGCCAGGCAGCGGTGCACGACGACATCCTGCGTCTGCCGCAAGGCTACGACACACCGGTGGGCGAGCGAGGCGTCACGCTCTCGGGCGGCCAACGCCAACGCGTGGCGATCGCCCGCGCGCTGCTGGCCGGCAACGGCCCTGGCCGGCTGCTGCTGCTCGACGACGCGCTGTCGGCGGTCGACACTGGCACCGCGGCGACGATCCTGGCCAGTCTGCGCCGCCACCGCCAAGCCGAGCGAACGATGCTCATCGTCAGCCACCGGCTGGCCACCGTGATGGACGCCGACCAGATCCTGGTGCTGCGCCACGGCCGCATCACCGAGCGCGGCAGCCATGCCTCGCTGTTGGCAACGACCCAGGCCGACGGCCACCCCGGTTGGTACGCCACGCAGTGGCGGGTGCAACAGCTCGAGGCCTCGCTGGCCATCACCGACGCCGCCGACCCTGGCGTGGCACACCAGGCGGCGCACCAGACGGCACATCAGGCGGCGCAGCATGGGCGCTGAAACCACCAGACCCGACACCTTGCAACGCCGCGCCGCGCTCGGGCTGCTGCTGCGCAGCGCATCACCCGACCTGGGCCTGCTGCGCCGCGCCGCCGCTTGGCTGGTGCTGGCCGCGGGACTGGAAGCGCTGGGCCCGTTGCTGGGCAAGACCTTTATCGACAGCCACTTGCTGCCGCGCCACGCCGAGATGCTGCAGATCGCCGGATTGCTGGGCGGCGCACTGCTGGCCGGCTGGCTGGCCAATGCGCTGCGCTACTGGCAGCTGGTGCGGCTCGCCGGCGTCGCGATGCGGTCGGTGCAGCGCTTGCGCGAGCAGGTCTATGGCCATGTGCTGCGGCTGCCGATGTCGTTCTTCGACCGCGCGATCACCGGCCAGCTGGTCGGCCGCGTCACCAACGACACCGAGGCCGTCAAGACGCTGTACGTGCAGCTGCTGTTCGTGATGCTCGACAGCGCAATCATGCTGACGATGATGATGGCGACGATGGCGCTGCTGAACTGGCGGCTGATGCTGATCGTCGCCGCTTTGCTGCCCGCGGTCACCGCGATCGTCTGGCTCTACCAACGGCTGTCGGCACCGGCAGTGGCGCGCACCCGCGCGCTGCGCAGCGAGATCAATGCCCAGACCGCCGAGACTATCGCCGGCATGGCAGTGATCCAGGCCAGCGGCGCAGCGCCGGCATTCGGTCAGCGCTACGCAGCGACCAGCCAAGCCCATTTCGACTCGCGCCGCGCCGAGCTGCGCGCCAACGCCTGGCTGCTGCGGCCGGCGCTGGATTTTCTCAACGTCGCGATGCTGGCGGCGGTGATCGCGGTCTACGGCCTGCGCCTGGACGACAGCGCATCCACGGGGTTGAGCGCGCTGGAGGTCGGCGTCCTCTACGCCTTCGTCGGCTACATCGCCAGGGTGATCGAGCCGCTGATCCAGATCACGATGCAGTTCTCTCAGCTGCAGCAAGCAGTGGTGGCTGCGGCGCGAGTCAACACCTTGCTCGACGAGGCGCAGGCACCGCAAACCGCGATCGGCGGCCGAGTCGGCGAAGGGCGGATTTCGGTACGCGACCTGCGCTTTGGCTACCAGCCAGGTAGACCAGTGCTGCACGGGCTGGACCTGGAGATCGAACCCGGTCAGTTCGTCGGCATCGTCGGTCACACCGGCAGCGGCAAGAGCACGCTGCTGTCGCTGCTGCTGCGCTTCTACCCCGCCCCGCCCGGCACGCTGCTGATCGACGGCCAGCCCATCGAAGGGCTCGCCGACGCGGACTTCAGGCGCGCGGTCGGCCTGGTACCGCAAGAGCCTTTCCTGCTCGCGGCCAGCGCGCGCGAGAACATCGCGATGGGCCGACCGATGGACGCTGCCACAGTCGAGGCCGCCGCCCGCGCCGCCCACGCCCACGACTTCATCAGCCGGCTGCCGCAGGGCTACGACACGCCGCTGGGCGAGGGCGGGGCCAGGCTGGCGGTGGGCGAGAAACAGCTGATCGCGATGGCCCGTGCGCTGGCCGGCGCACCGACCATTCTGTTGCTCGACGAGGCCACCGCCCACATCGACAGCGAGACCGAGGCCCAGGTGCAGCAGGCACTGACCGCGCTGCGCGGCAGCGTCACGCTGGTGGCGATCGCTCACCGGCTGTCGACGATCCGCGAAGCCGACCACATCGTCGTGCTGCAACATGGCCACATCGCCGAGCGCGGCCGCCATGCCGAGCTGATGGCCATCAACGGCGGCATCTACCAGCGCCTGGTGCAACTGCAGCAGCTTGAAGAAGAAGACGACAACGATGGTGACGATGGCCGCATCTGAGCCCGGCCTGCTGCGGCTGCCCGATTTCCGCCGCTTCTGGCTGTCGCGGCTGGCCGGCACCGCGGCCGGCCAGATGCTGCTGGTCGCACTGGGCTGGCAGATGTACGACCTGACCGGCAGCGCCTGGGACCTGGGTCTGGTGGGGCTGGCGCAGTTTCTGCCCGCACTGCTGCTGGCGCTGCCTGCTGGCCACCATGTCGACCAGCATGACCGGCGCCGGGTGCTGGCTGCGGTGCTGGCGTTGCAGGTCGGCGTGGCAGGGGTGCTGGCGATCACCAGCCAAGCCGGCTGGATGGGGCGCGAGGCGCTGCTGGCGGTGTCGCTGATGCTGGGCGCGCTGCGCGCCTGGCAGATGCCGGCCTCGCAGGCCTTGCTGCCGCAGTTGCTACCGCCCGAGCGCCTGCCGCAAGCGTTTGCACTGTCAGCGACCGCGCTACAGGGCGCGATCATCGCCGGCCCAGCGCTGGGCGGTTTCGTCTACGCCGCCGGGGCGCAAGCAGTCTACGGTCTGTCAGCCCTGGGCTTTGCCGCGGCACTGGTCTGCGTGATGCGGATTGAAGCGCGAGCCGTGCCGCACTCGCGCGAGCCGGTCTCGGCCGGTGCGCTGCTGGCCGGTCTGCGCTTCATCGCGCAGCGCCCGGTGGTGCTGGGTGCCGTCTCGCTGGACCTGTTCGCAGTGCTGCTGGGCGGCGCGGTGGCGCTGCTGCCGATCTTCGCGCGTGACATCCTGCACACCGGACCCTGGGGTCTGGGATTGCTGCGCGCGGCGCCGGCCGCCGGCGCGTTGGTGATGTCGCTGCTGCTGACGCGCTGGCCGGTGCAGCGCCGCAGCGGCGTCTGGCTGCTGGGGTCGGTCGCGCTGTACGGCGCGACGATGGTGCTGTTCGGTCTGTCGACCAGCCTGCTGCTGTCGCTGGCGGTGCTGGCCTTGTCGGGCGCAGCCGACATGGTCAGCGTCGTGATCCGCCA
Organism: Aquabacterium sp.; assembly: GCA_044377715.1. Taxonomy (GTDB): domain Bacteria; phylum Pseudomonadota; class Gammaproteobacteria; order Burkholderiales; family Burkholderiaceae_C; genus Pseudaquabacterium. The sequence goes on along the minus strand of JBILYN010000004.1, from coordinate 48,427 downwards.
GTCGCTGGTACAACTCGCCACGCCCGACGCGATGCGCGGCCGCGTCAGCGCAGTCAACTCGGTGTTCATCGGCGCGTCCAACCAGCTCGGCGAGTTCGAGTCAGGCGCCACCGCAGCACTGTGGGGGCCGGTCGCCTCGGTGGTCTGGGGCGGCGTCGGCACCGGCCTGGTCGTGCTGCTGTGGACTGGGCTGTTCCCGGCGCTGGCAAAGCATGACCGCTTGGTGCGCGGCGGTGACGAGCCTGTTGCTCATCCGCCCGCCAAGGCTTGAGTCGAGCCGATTGCCCGAGCTGATTGCCAGAGCCGGCGCGCGGCTTGCCGCACCGGCGACAGCCTCGCAAGCCGCAGGCGTGGCACGATCAGCACCCACCCATTGAGCCGCCCTCGCCCATGACCACCGACCTGATCCTCACCGAAATCCACCCTGCCGGCTACGCCGTGATCACGCTCAACCGGCCGCAGGCGATGAATGCGCTGAGCAAGGCGTTGATGACAGCGCTGGCCGAGGCGATCGACGGCCTGGCCACCAACCCGGCGGTGCGGGTGCTGATCCTGACCGGCGCCGGCAGGGCTTTCTGCGCCGGCCTGGACCTCAAGGAGATCGGCTCGGGCCAAGGCAGCCTGGGCGCCACCGGCAAGCCCGAGCAAAGACCGGGCGACCCGGCGGCGGCCCTGCTGCGCTACCCGGGCCCGGTGATCGGAGCGATCAACGGCGCAGCCGTGACCGGCGGCTTCGAGCTGGCGCTGGCCTGCGACGTACTGCTGGCGTCGAGCCAGGCGAGATTTGCCGACACCCATGCCCGCATCGGCGTCGCACCGGGCTGGGGTTTGTCGCAAAAACTCAGCCGCGCGATCGGCCCGTACCGGGCGCGCGAGGTCTCGCTGACCGGCAACTGGGTCAGCGCCGAACAGGCCGCAGCCTGGGGCTTCGTCAACCGGGTGCTGCCGCCCGACGGCTTGCTCGATGCCGCCCGCGCGCTAGCGCTCGACATGCTGAGCACGCTGCCCGAGATGCTCACGCGCTACAAGGCGGTGATCAACGACGGTTTTGCGCTGGCCTTTGGCGAGGGCATGGCGCTGGAGCAGAGCCGCGCCCGCGAGTTCAATGTCAAGGTCGCTGCCGATGATGTCGAGCAGCGCCGAGAGGCCGTGCGCCAGCGCAACCGCAGCCGGGACTGAGCGAGCCATCTCACTCAAAAAAAAGGCCCCCGGCACCCAAGGCGCCGGGGGCAAAGCTCCTCATCGCAATCGCCGCCGCAGGCCAAACCAAGCGCAGACCGGCCCCAGATCTGCCCTCATGCCCGTTGCGGCGAGATCAGGATAAGCCAGTCAGCACCGGGATACACCCCCGAAGCCAGTGGCCGACAGCCGTTGCGCGGTCGCAATCCACACGCAGCAAGCCTGCGTCGTCCGTCACCGACGACCAAGTGCCGACGGCCAAGTGCTGACGGCCAAGTGCTGACGATCAATCGGGCTCCATCGCGCTGGCGCGCATCATCGCGCGGTACTCGTCGTACTGGTCCTTGGTAAAGGTGCCGAGTTTCTCGGGCGTTGAGCCGGTGAAGATGAACGCCTGCTTGTCCAGCAAGGCCTGCACCTCGGGGCGAAGCGCTGCCGCCATGAACTCCTTGTTCAACCGGTCAACGATGTCGCGCGGCAGCTTCGCCGGTCCGTACAGCGCGGCCCAGGAGGTGATCGAGAACTGCGGCATCCCTGCCTCAGCCAGTGTCGGCACGTCGGGCAGAACGGGGCTGCGCTTGGTCGTGATCACCGCCAGCGGACGCAGCTTGCCGTCGCGGATGTGTGGCACCACCGTGCCGGCCGACACCACCATGAACTGCACTCTGCCGGCGATCAGATCGGTCAGCGCCTGGGGCTCGCCCTTGTACGGGACCTGAACCATCTTGATCCCTGCCAGGTGCGAGAACTGCGCGGTCGACATGATGCCGGTGGTGTTGCCGGTCGCGTAGCTGACCTTGTCCGGAAAGTCCTTTGCATACTTGATGAATTCAGCGACCGTCTTGGCCGGAACGCTGGGATGAACGACCACGAAAAAGGTGTAGCGACCAATGTCGGCAATCGGGGTGAAATCGCGGTTCGGATCGTAGGGCGGCGACTTGCGCAAGGCCGGCGCAGCGACGATCGGGCTGTTGGTCGCGAAGAACAGCGTGTAACCGTCGGGCGCGGCGCGCACGACTTCGTTGCCGGCGATGGCGCCGTCAGCCCCGGCCTTGTTGTCGACCAAGACCGGTTGACCGAGCGCCTGAGAGACCGCATTGCCGAAAGCACGCCCGATCGTGTCGGTGGCTGCGCCAGGTGGAAACGGCACAACCAGCCTGATCGGCTTGTTGGGATAGGTCTGCGCGGCGGCCGTCAACGCGACGGCACCGAGCAGGCAAGCAGCGAGCAACTTCTTCATGACCTGTCCTTGTTTTCAGGGAAAAGAAAATCCAAAAAAAATCATGCCAGCGATGGCACAGCACGATCGGGTGAAAACCCGATCCTACGCCTCAGACGCCGAGAGACACACCCAACCCGCGCGCCGCCGCCAGCATCGCATGGCCGGCCGGAATCGGCCGGTTCCGGCCAGCAACGAGTTCGAGCCCGACGCTCGTCACGCGATCCCCTTGCAAGGCCACCATCCGACCGAAACCGCCCGCCTGCACCAGTTCGGCGGCATGCCAGCCAAAACGGGTGGCGAGCACACGGTCGAAAGGCGTGGGCGAGCCGCCGCGCTGCACATGGCCCAGCAAAGTGGCACGGACCTCGCTTTGCAGCATAGGCGTGAGTTGACGCGCCAGCACAGCCCCCACGCCGCCCAGGCGCAGCGGGTCGGGGCTGTCGGCAATCGTCTGTGCCACCGTCAGACCGCCGCCATCGGCCATCGCGCCCTCGGCAACGCAGATCAGCGTGTAGCCTTCAATGGCCTCGCGCTCGCGGCAGCGCTGCACCACCGCGTCGAGCTGGTAAGGCTGCTCGGGCAACAAGATCACATCGGCCGCGCCGGCCATGCCGCCTTCGAGCGCGATCCAACCGGCGTAGCGACCCATGGTCTCGGCGATCATCACCCGGCCGTGGCTGCGGGCGGTGGTCTCGAGTCGGTCCAGCGCCTCAGCCACCACCGCCACGGCGCTGTCGAAGCCGAAGCTGCGGTCGGTGTGACAGAGGTCGTTGTCGATGGTCTTGGGCACACCGACCACCGGCAAACCCAGGCCGCTGAGCTTGTGCGCGATCGCCATCGTGCCGTCGCCACCGATCGCCACCAGCGCGTCCAGCCCTAGCTCGCGCGCATAAGCCAAGGCCTGGTCCGAGACATCGGCGCCCCCTGCGCCGAAATAGTGGAACGGGTCGCAGCGGTTGTGCGTGCCCAGGATGGTGCCACCTTGGGCCAGGATGCCGGCCACCGCCGGCTTGTCCAGCACGCTGACCTCGCGCTTGAGCAGGCCGAGAAAACCGCGTCGGATACCCGTGACGCGAGCCCCGCACTCGTTGATCAGCGCCAGCGTGACAGCGCGAATCACCGCGTTCAAACCGGGACAGTCGCCGCCGCCGGTCAGGATGCCCACATGCATGGTGGTTCTCCGTCTCAGCTTTGCGCAGTGGCCAACGCCACAGCCGCCGAATCAAACAAGGTTGACTCAGCGGACACCGCCGAGTCGGCTTGGCCGGACCGCTGGTGTCGCCCTCTTGAGAGGGGGCGGCCGGCTTCGGCCGGCCTCGGGGCGCTCAGATGTGTTTTCACTGCAGCCAAGTCGCCAGGTCGGCGTGCAACTGGGCCAGGTCGTCGCGGCGGGTGTACATCATGTGGCCAGCGTCGTAATAGCGGTGGGTGATGCGCGCCAGCACCTCGGCCGGCGCGTCGAGCTGGGCCAGCGACCAGTCGCTGGCCGAGTAGGGCGTGCCCAGGTCGTAGCGGCCGCTCGCCACCAGCACCTTCATGTGCGGATTGCGGCGCATCGCGCGCGCCAGATCGTTGCTGGTGCTGGTAAAGCCGTTGGCCTCACCCATGCCTTCGCCGCTGCCACGCTGCCAGTTCCAGGCCTTGTGGGCGGCCATCGACAAGGTCTCGTAGCGCTCCTCGATGGGCAGGCCGAGCTCGGCGTAATAGGCCAGCGCGGCCGTGGTGTAGGGGATCGCGATGCCCTCGATGCCTGGGTCGAAAGCCATCTGGCGCTCGCGCGCAGCGGCCATCGGCGCGGTGGCGCGCGACTCGAGCCGGCCTACCAGCAGGCCACGCGGGCGCAGCGCTTCGACGAAAAAGGCGCTGTCGCTGATGCGCAGGTTGTGCTCCTGCACGACCGTCAGCGCCAAGCCGGTCAGCTCGGCCAAGCGACGCTCGATGCGCAGCCGCGCCCGGCCGTCCAGCCGGGCCCCGGCATGCAGCGCGCCCAGGTAGTCGTCCTGGACGAAGGCTTCGGCAGCGGCACGGGCCGCCTCGCCTGAGGCCGCCAGCACGCCCTTGAGCGTGCCGTGGTACTGGGCGGTGGCGGCGAATGCGGGCAGGAACAGCGCGTACGGCAAGTCGTTGCGCGGCGCGAACACCAGCGACTGCAGGTCCATCGCGCAAGACACCAAGATCAGCCCGGACAGCGCCAAGCCACTGTCGAGCAGCTTGTCGGCCAATGCCGCGCCACGGGTCGTGCCATAGCTTTCGCCGGCTAGGTAGAGCGGCGCGCCAAAGCGGCGGTTGGCCGCCAGCCAGCCGCGCATCACCTCGGCCAAGGCTTCAACATCGCCGTCGACTGACAACTGGACCTTGCGTGCCTCATCGCTGGCACTGATAGACCAGCCGGTGTGGGGCGGGTCGATGAACACCAGGTCGAAATGCGCCAGCCAGGTCAAAGGGTTGTCGACCACCGCATAGGGTGCCGCACCCAGTGAGCCGTCGTCGTTGACCGGCACCCGCTTCGGCCCCAGCGCGCCCAAGTGCAGCCAGATCGACGACGACCCCGGTCCGCCATTGAAGGCGAAGCAGACCGGGCGCGCCGCGCTGCCGGGCGGCGTGTCGACTTGGTAGGCGACGGTGAACACCGCCGCTTGCGGCTCGCCGCTCTGGGCATCGATGCCGCCAGCGAGCACCGGCACGAAGGCGGCGCGAACGCCGTAAGCCAGCGCCTGGCCTCCGGACAGCGTGACCGCCCCTCGGCTGAGCACCGGCGAGCGCGCCAGCAATTTGTCGACCCGGTCGCGCTGGCTGAGCTTGGAGCGAACGCTGGCATCGGGCGGCTTGGTCTCGGGCTGGGGCGATTCGATCAAAGCAGTCTCCGGAAAACTGTAGGTGTTGTGGGCCGCCAGGGCGACCAGGACCGTCAGGCAGGGGCCAGCTCAAGCATTGGCCAGCTCAAGCGGTGGCCAGCTCAAGCATTGGCCAGCATCTGCGCGTAACGCGGCAGGTCGACGTTGCCGCCCGACAGGATCACACCGACCCGCGCACCGCGCAGGTCGAGCACGCCCTCTAGCAGCGCGGCCGCGCCCAGGCAACCGGTGGGCTCGACGACCTGCTTCATGCGCTCGGCAAAAAACTGCATCGTGCGGATCAACTGTGCATCGCTGACAGTGACGATGCGTTCGACCAGCGCCTGGATCACCGGAAAGGTGAGCTGCCCGCTGGCCTGGGTCTGGGCGCCGTCGGCAATCGTCTGCGGCACGGCGATCTGCACGATGCTGCCAGCGGCCAGGCTTTGCTGGGTGTCGTTGCCGGCTTCGGGCTCGACGCCGATCACCGCGATACCGGGCAGCTTGTGCTTGGCCGCGACCGCACAGCCCGAGATCAGGCCACCACCGCCAACGCAGACCAGCAACACGTCCAGCGGGCCGACTTCGTTGATCAACTCCAGCGCTGCCGTGCCCTGCCCAGCCATCACGTCGGGGTGATCGAACGGTGGGATCAGCGTCATGCCGCGCTCGGCGGCGATTCGCGCGCCAATCTCCGCCCGGTCCTCGGTGTAGCGGTCGTACAAGACCACCTCGCTGCCGACCTGACCACGCTGGTAGTCGCGGGTGGCGGCAAGCTTGGCCGCCGGCGCATCCTTGGGCATCACGATCACGCTGGGCATGCCCAGCAAGCGCGCCGACAAAGCGATGGCCTGGGCATGGTTGCCCGAGCTGAAGGCCAGCGCGCCGGCGCTTCGTTGCTCAGGCGTGAAGCGCGCCAGCGCGTTGTACGCGCCGCGGAACTTGAAAGCACCCATGCGCTGCAAATGCTCGGCCTTGAAGAAGATCCGAGCCCCGCAGCGCTCATCGGCCTGGTGTGATCGCAGCACCGGTGTGCGATGGGCCACACCTTTGAGTCTTTCGGCAGCAGCGCTGATGTCTGAGAATTCGATCGCAAGAGATGTCATGCCAGCAAGCATAACGACGCTGACGCGGCCGCAGCTTGCCGATCAGCATGTCGGCAGCGAACTGGCCTGTGTTCGGCCCGCTGCTCAGGCCCTGCAGGTACTGTGCATTCGCCTACGCTGAGGGGTCGATATTTTCAAAGTAAGTCATGCCAGTCGAGCCCATGCCTGACCCGATCACCGAAGCCAGTGACTCGCCACCCGGCTTGTTGGCCTTCGTCGATTTCAAATGGTTGATGGCCGGCGAGGGCCACCGGATTGACCTCGACCGCCTGCAGCAGGAGCCCGTCTACGCCCGGGCCTGCCTGGCACTGGCAGCAGGCTCGGCCTCTGCCACCTTGCGCCAAGCGGCGCAACGCCTGGCCTTGACGCCAAGCGCAGGGGCATCGAACCGACACCCCGGACCTTGAACAAGGCCTCGGCCAAAGCTCGGCTGCCGGATTGGGGTGCGCAAAAACCTCAGGCTATCAATCCTCGGCCACGCAGCATCGGCTCGATCCTGGCGTCGCGGCCACGAAAAGCCCTGAAGGCAGCGCCCGGCTCGACGCTGTCGCCGCAGCTGTAAATACAGGCCTTGAGCCGCGCCGCCACCGCCGGGTCGAAGGCGCTGCCGGCCTCGGTGAACGCGTCCCAGGCATCGGCCTCCAGCACCTCGGCCCATAGGTAGACGTAGTAGCCGGCGGCATAGCTGTCGCCGGAAAACAGGTGCTGAAAATGCGGCAAGCGGTGGTTCAGCCCAGCGTCTGCCGGCAGGCCGCGCGCGCGCATCAGGTCGCGCTCGAAGCCGACGATGTCCTCGATCGGCACCGAGCTCTCGTGTGCGGCGAGGTCGACGATCGCGCTGGCGGTGTAGCGCACCGTCTCGTAACCCTGGCCAAAGCGGCGCGCGGCGTCAAGCCGGTCGAGCAGCGCGTCGGGGATCACCTCGCCGGTCTGCCAGTGGCGCGCGTGGCGGCGCAACACCTCGCGCTCGGTGCCCCAGTGTTCTAGAAGTTGCGACGGCAGCTCGACGAAGTCGCGCAACACGTTGGTGCCCGACAAGCGGGCGTAAGCGACATCGCTGAGCAAGCCGTGCAAGCCATGACCAAACTCGTGGAACAGTGTTCGCACATCGTCGGGCGACAACAGCGTAGGCTGGCCGGCGGCCGCCTTGGCGAAGTTGTTGTTGTTGAGCACCACCGGCAGCGACGCGCCGGGTGCGTTGCGGTGTTGCTGCTCGAGCGTGCTCATCCACGCGCCGCTGCGCTTGGTCGGGCGCGAGAAGTTGTCGTGCAGGAACAAGCCAACAGCCTGGCCGGCAGCGTCATCGACTTGGTAGACGTCGACATCGGGGTGGTAGGCCGCAAGGTCGTCGCGGCGCGCAAAGCGCAGACCGAACAGGCGCTGGGCGCACTCGAAGGCCGCCGCCACCATGTTGGGCAGCGCGAAATAGGGCTTGAGCGTCGACTCGTCGAGCGCGAAGTGCGCCTGGCGAACCTGCTCGGCCCAAAAACGCCAGTCCCAGGGCTGGAGTTCGTGTTCGACACCCGCGCCGGCCATCGCCTCACGCAGCATCGCGCGCTCGCTGGCCAGCGCCGGCAGCGCCCGGCCCCAGACCTCGTCGAGCAGAGTCCAGACCCGGGCCCGGGTCTGCGCCATCGTGTCGGCGAGCTTGAAATCGGCGTAGTTGGCGCAGCCCATCAGTGCGGCTTGGCGCTGGCGCAGTGCCAGGATCTTCGCGGCCAACGGCCGGTTGTCGTGCTCGCCGGGCTGCTCGCCGCGGCCGATCCACGCGGACCAAGCCTGCTCGCGCAGGTCGCGGCGGGTCGAGAAGCTCAGAAAGGGCACGATCAGCGAGCGGCTGAGCGTGATCACCGGCTGGTCCAGCCCACGCTCGGTAGCCGCTTGGGTGGCTGCCGCAAGCAAGAAATCAGGCAGTCCAGCCTGCGCCGCCGCGTCCGCCAGCACCAGCGTGAAAGCCGATTCGTCGTGCAGCACGTTCTGGGCGAACTCGGTGCTGATCTGGGCCAATTGGCTGGCGATGGCGGCGAATTCGGCCCGCTCAGCAGCTGGCAACAAAGCGCCGGCACGGGCGAAGTCGAGGTGGATGCGCTCGACCAGGCGACGCTGCTCGTGCGTCAGATCCAGTGCGTCGCGTTGGCCATGGACTGCGGCAATGCGCTCGAGCAGCCCGGCGTCCTGCATCACCGCGCTCCAGTGAGCCGACAGCGGCGCGGCCAGCACGCGCTGAACAAGCTGCAACGCGGGATGGGTGGCCGACGCCGCCAGGTTGTGGAATATCGATTCGATGCGCTGCAGCAGCGCGCCGCTGCGGTCGAACGCTGCCACTGTGTTGTCAAAGTCGGGCGCCGCGCGCTGCGCCACCAGCGCGGCGATTTCATCGCGGTGCAGCGCCATCGCGCGGCTCAGCGCAGGCTCAAAGTCCTCGGCCCGGATGCGGTCGAATGCGGGCAGCGTCAGGGGCTGGTCGCCGCCTATCAGCAAGGCGTTGGTCTGAGCGTCCATCAAGTCTCCTGGTGTGCAGCGAAGCGGCCGATGATGCCACCGGCGGCTCACCCGGGCTGCGCCTAGGGCCAGGCGCGCAACAGCAGCCAGCGGTACCGCGTAGCCTGCCAAAGGATCCGCAGCCGAGACGGTTCAGGTCAGGCCGGTGCGGCGCCGCTACAGTGCTGCCAGTTCTCAGACCGACGGCCCGCCAGCCGCGCCAGCATGCCCAACGCCAAATCACCCCGCCGCGCCACCTCGTCCACCCCGCTGGCCCTCTGGTTGGGCCTAGCGCTGCTGGTGATCCTGGCCGACCAGATCACCAAGACGCTGGTGATGGGCCAGTTTGCGCTCGGTGACAGCGTGAGCATCTACAGCTTCTTCAACCTGGTGCGGGCCCACAACAGCGGCGCGGCCTTCTCGTTTCTTGCCGGTGCCTCGGGCTGGCAGCGCTGGTTCTTCGTCGGCCTGGGCGCAGTGGCATCGGTCTTCATCGTCTGGATGCTCAGAAAGTATCCCAGCCAGCGCCTGTTCTGTGGCGCGATCAGCCTGATCCTGGGCGGCGCGCTGGGCAACGTGATAGACCGACTGCTGCACGGCTACGTCGTCGATTTCCTGCAGTTCCACTGGAGTTTCCTGGCGCCGTTGTTCCCCGGCGGATTCTTTCCCGCTTTCAACATCGCCGATAGCGCGATCACACTGGGGGCGATCGGCTTGATCGCTGACGAGTTGCTAAGGGTTCGCAGCGGACGCTGAAAACAACACAGCTGGGGGACTGCCCGCATGGCGCAAGCCAGGCTGACGCGCTAGGCTGTACCCCCATGAACGCCTCAACCGACGACCCAGCGCCGCCTGGTGAGCCCGCACCGGGATCACCTTTCGACATCGCGCTCAGGCCGCTGAGCCTGGGCGCACCGCTGCACTGGTTGCTGCTGGGCTGGCGCGACTTCTTGCGCTGCCCAGGGCTGGGCTTGTTCTACGGCGGCTGTTTCATGGCGATGGGTTGGCTGCTGATGGCGGTGTTTGAGCATGCACCGGCCTATTTGCTGGCGCTGTCAGCGGGTTTCCTGCTGACCGGGCCGTTCTTCTGTCTCGGCCTGTACCAAGCCAGCCGCCGGCTCGAGCGCGGCGAGCAGCCAGACCTGGGCGACTCGCTGCTGGCATGGGACCAGCGCATCGGCGCGCTGGGCGTTTTCGGCTTTGTGCTGCTGGTGCTGGAGATGTTGTGGGGTCGCGCGTCGCTGATCGTGTTCGCCGTCAGCTTCGACGGCATGCCCGATTTCAAGGGCTCGCTGCTGGCGCTGATCAACCCCGACAACCTGGCTTTCATCGCCGCCTACCTGTTGGTCGGTGGGCTGTTCGCTGGGCTGATTTTCGCGGTCAGCGTGGTGTCGATCCCGATGCTGCTTGATCGCTCGACCGACGCCATCAGCGCCGGCCTGACCAGCTTGCGACTGGTGCTGACCCAGCCGGGGGTGATGCTGTGCTGGGGCGCGCTGATCACCACGCTGGTGGTGCTGGCGATGCTGCCCTGGTTCGCCGGCCTGCTGGTGGTCGGGCCGGTGCTGGGCCATGCGTCCTGGCACGCCTACCGGGCCGCTGTGGCGCAATAGCGCACGTTCCGGGCGACCTGCGGCAGGGTCGGCAGGCTGTGGGCCGCTAGAGTGCTGGCATGCCTGTGCCGACGCTGCTTCGCCTGCTGGCCACGGCCACCGCGCTGGTCGCAGCGCCAGTCTGGGCCGATCTGGCCGACGTGGTCGCCGCAGCCAAGCCCGCAGTCGTGGCGATCGGGCTGTACCGGCCCTTGTCGAGCCCGCGCTTCGAGTTTCGCGGCACCGGTTTCGTCATCGGCGACGGCCGCATGTTGGCGACCAACGCCCATGTGCTGCCCGACGAAGCCGCAGCCATGGACCAGCTCGTGCTGCAAGTCACCGGCCAACGCGGCGCGGGCCAGGACAGCGCGCTCGAGACCCGCAGCCTGAAGCTACTGCAATTGGACCGGACACACGACCTGGCGCTGCTGCAGTTCAGCGGCGCGCCGCTGCCTGCACTGGCATTGGATCCCTCCGACAGCGCCAGAGAGGGCCAGGCGGCGGCGTTCATCGGCTTTCCAATCGGCGGCTTGCTGGGGTTTTCGCCGGTCACCCACCGGGCGACGATCTCGTCGATCACCCCTATCGCGCTGCCGCCGCCCAACGCCCGCCAGCTCGACGCTGCCGCGGTGTCGCGCTTGCGCGCGGCGCGCTTCGACATCTACCAACTCGACGGCACCGCCTACCCAGGCAACAGCGGCGGGCCGCTGCTCGACAACGACAGCGGCCAGGTGCTGGGTATCGTCAACATGGTGCTGGTCAAGAACAGCCGTGAATCGCTGTTGAGCAGCCCGTCGGGCATCAGCTACGCGATTCCGGTGCGCCACCTGCGGGCCTTGCTGACGCGGCCCTGAAGGCATCGACGGCGGCGAACTGATGGGCGGGCCGGTGGGCGGGCCCGTGGGTGGGCTGATGGTCGGACGACTGAAAGTATTGAGCGCTCGCCTGGTGGACCGCTTGCCAAAGCGGCGCCCGACGCCAGGACAGCCGCAAGCTCATGGTGAAATCGCCTTGACTGTTGTCCTTCGCTGAATCAATTCACTCGCAGAAAGTCGTCCATGAAAGCTGTCGCTTACCTCCGCTGCCTGCCCATCACTGATGCCGAGAGCCTGGTCGACATCGACCTGCCCGCACCCGTGGCGTCAGGGCGTGACCTGCTGGTGCGGGTTCGCGCGGTATCCGTAAACCCTGTGGACACCAAGGTGCGCCGCAACGCCGCGCCGCCCGACGGGCAGCCACGCGTGCTCGGGTTCGATGCGGCCGGCGTGGTCGAAGCCGTCGGGCCTGAGGTTACCTTGTTCAAACCCGGCGATGAAGTCTGGTACGCCGGATCGCGGACTCGCCAGGGCGCCAACGCGGAGCTGCAGCTGGTGGATGAACGCATCGTCGGCCGCAAGCCCAAAACCCTGAATTTCGCGCAGGCCGCCGCCCTGCCGCTGACCACGATCACGGCCTGGGAGGCCTTGTTCGACCGTTTGCAGCTGACGACCGGTCGTCCGCCCGGCCAGGGCACGCTGCTCATCACCGCCGGTGCGGGCGGCGTCGGCTCGATCGCCATCCAACTCGCCAAGCAGCTGACCAGCGCATTCGTGGTCGCAACCGCCTCGCGCCCCGAATCCCGCGCCCACGCGCAGGGGCTTGGCGCGGACCTGGTGATCGACCATTCGAAGTCGATTTCGGAGCAGCTTGCCAGTGCCGGCATCCGCTGGGTCGAAAGGATTTTCAGCGTTTCGCACACAGACACCCATTACGCTGAACTCGCCAAGTCGATCGCCCCGTTCGGCCGCCTGTGCATCATCGACGAGACCGGGCCGATCGATGTGCGGCTTCTCAAACCACGCAGCGCATCGCTGCACTGGGAAGGCATGTTCGCCCGCTCTGGATTCGGGCTGGAGATGGAAGCCCAGGGCGGCCTGTTGAACGAAGTCTCTGGCATGGTCGACGCCGGCCAGATCCGCACCACTCATTCGAAAACCATGGGCACCATCAATGCCGCCAACCTGCGCGCCGCGCATGCCGCGGTCGAATCGAACCGCACCATCGGCAAGGTCGTGCTAGAGGGATTCTGAGCGCCCCAAGGCCGGCTGAAGCCGGCCGCCCCCCGTGGGGATCAAGCCGCAAAGCCACATTTGCTTGAGAACCCACAGCGACACGCACTGGCCGCATCCGGCGCGAGGGCCACTTCACTCGGCAGGCATGAGGTTTGCTGTAAATTGGGACATTCCTCTTGCCCGGCGGGTGTGGGGCACGCTTTCCCGGCCATCGGCCACGACAGGATTCCACGATGAACGCACCACTGTTGCCGCCTGCACTCGATGCCATCCGTGCCCACGAAGCCGAGATGGTGACCCTCCGCCAGCAAATCCATGCCAACCCCGAGCTGGCCTACGAGGAGCACGCCACCAGTGACCTGGTGGCCGAGCGCCTGACGCGTTGGGGCTGGGAGGTGCACCGTGGCTTGGCCGGCACCGGCGTGGTGGGCACGATCCGCGCCGGCAGCAGCACCCGGCGCATCGGCCTGCGCGCCGACATGGACGCCCTGCCGATTGCCGAGACCTCCGGCAAGCCCTGGGCCAGCAAGGTCTTCGGCAAAATGCACGCCTGCGGGCACGACGGCCACACCGCCATGCTGCTGGCAGCCGCGCGGCACTTGGCGGCCACACGCCACTTCGACGGCATCGTGCATGTCGTCTTCCAGCCGGCCGAAGAAGGGCTGGCCGGCGCGCGCAAGATGCTGGAGGACGGCTTCCTGGAACTGTTCCCTTGCGATGCGATGTTTGGCATGCACAACATGCCCGGCCTGCCCGAAGGCCGTTTCCAGGCCGTGCCGGGCTTTGCGATGGCCAGTGGCGACACCTGCATCATCACCGTCAAGGGCACGGGCGGGCATGGCGCGATGCCGCAGTCGGCCGTCGATCCGGTGGTGGCGGGCGCCAGCATCGTGATGGCGCTGCAGACCGTGGTGGCGCGCAACGTGCCGCCGCTGCACACGGGCATCGTCACGGTGGGCGCCTTTCTGGCCGGTGACGCGCCCAATGTGATCCCTGGCACGGCCGAATTGCGGCTGACGGTGCGCGCCATGCAGCCCAGCGTGCGAGACCTGCTGGAGCGTCGCATCGCCGAGATCGCCCACGCCCAAGCCGCCAGCTTCGGCGCCACTGCCGAGGTCAACTACATCCGCCGCTACCCGGTGCTCAACAACACGCCCGAGCACACCGAGTTCTGCAAGCAACTGGTGCGCGATTGGCTGGGCGAGGACGGTCTGGTCACCCACCCCGAGCCGCTGACCGCGAGCGAGGACTTTGCCTTCTTCCTCGAAAAAGTTCCTGGCTGCTACATCAACATCGGCAACGGCATTGGCAGCGTGGGTGGCTGCATGGTGCACAACGCGGGCTACGATTTCAACGACCGGGTGTTGAGCACCGGCGCCAGTTACTGGGTCAAGCTGGCCGAACGCTGGCTCGCACCGCAAGCCTGAGCGACGGCTCTAAGGCCCGCACCGATGTCACAAGCCGATGAACGCCCGCCTGACCCCGGACGCCATGCCAGCAGCGGTGTGGGCTGCGTGGCCTAGGTGACGACCGTGATCGCCGACTTGGTGTTCGATCAACTGCCCGAAGCGGCGGTGCTGTGCGCGCCGGCAGCGCCGGTGCCGGCCGAATGGGTGCAGGCCATGCTGCGCATGCACTGGGGACTGGATGGCGCGCTGGAGGCGCTGAGCGGCGAGCGCGATAGCAATTTCCTGCTGACGATGGCGAGCATTGCCGCAGGCGCGCCCGTGCGCCGGCTGCTCAAGGTGTCACACCCGGCCGAACCGATCGCGGTCACCGACTTCCAGACCCAGGCCCTGCTGCACTTGGCCCGTCATGCACCCGAGTTGCCAGTACAGCGGCTGTGGCCGGCACGCGACGGCGCGGTGGCGGTCAGCGCGTCCGCGCCCGACGGCCAGCCGCGCGTGCTGCGCCTGCTCAGCTACCTGGAGGGCCTGCCGATGCCGCAGGCGCCACGCTCGGCGGCGCAGCGCGCCAGTGTGGCAGGGCTGCTGGCACGGCTAGACCGCGCGCTGGCCAGCCTGCAGCACCCGGCTGCGAACCTGGCCCTGCCCTGGGACATCCAGCGCGCCCACCAGGTACGCAGCCTGGTCGACGCGATGGCCGATCCAGTGCGCCGCGCGCTGGCACAAGGCGCGCTGCAGTTGTTCGAAAGCACGGCGCTGCCCTACCTGGGCGCGCTGCCCAGACAGCCCACCCACAACGACTTCAACATCTACAACCTGCTGGTCGATCCGGCACAGCCCGAGCAGGTCAGCGGGATCCTGGACTTCGGCGACATGCTGGCCGCGCCGCGCATCGACGACCTGGCGGTGGCCGCGGCCTACCAGGTCGACGTCGACGGCGACGCGCTCGGCACGGTGACCGCGTTCGCCGCCGCCTTCCATGCCGAAACGCCGCTGTGCGCCGCCGAACTCGACCTGCTGTGGCCACTGGTGCAAGCCAGGCTGGTGATGGTGGTGGCGATCACCGGTTGGCGCGCCGCCCGCCAGCCGCATCACGCCGACTACCTGCTGCGAAACAACGCCATTTCCTGGGCCCGGCTGCAGGCCTGCGCTGCGATCCCATCGCAACAGGCCCGCGCGGCCCTGCGAACCGCCTGCGGCTGCTGAGCCCTTACAAGAACCCTCACGATCCAACTCACCGATGACCAACTCTCCCGACCCTAGCGCCGCCCTGCTGGCGCGCCGCGCCCGCCTGCTGGGCCCCGCCTACCGGCTGTTCTACGAAGAGCCACTGCAACTGGTGCGCGGCGAGGGTGTCTGGTTGTTCGATGCCGCTGGTCGACGCTATTTGGACGCCTACAACAACGTGGCCTCGGTCGGCCATGCGCAGCCCCAGGTGGTGCAGGCCATCGCGCAGCAGGCGGCGCGACTGAACACCCATACCCGCTACCTGCACGAGGGCGTGCTGGACTATGCCGAGCGTCTGCTGGCAACGCTGCCGCCAACGCTGGGCCATGCGATGTTCACCTGCACCGGCAGCGAGGCCAACGACCTGGCGCTGCGCATCGCACGCGCCCACACCGGGGCGCAGGGACTGATCGTCACGTCCTGGGCCTACCACGGCGTCACCGCTGCGCTGGCCGAGGCCTCGCCCTCGCTGGGCCCGGGCATGCGGCTGGGCGACGCGGTGTGCACAGTTGCGCTGCCATTGCGCGCGCCACCCGACCAGATCGGCCCGCTGTTCGCAGCCGGCGTGCGCGAGGCCATCGCCACGCTGCGCGCGCGCGGCGTGGCGCCCGCTGCGCTGCTGGTCGACACGGTGTTCTCAAGCGACGGCGTGCTGACCGATCCGCCCGGCTGGCTGGCCGATGCGGTGGCTGCGGTGCGCGAGGCCGGTGGCCTGTTCATCGCCGACGAGGTACAACCCGGCTTCGGCCGCACCGGCGACAACTTCTGGGGCTTTGCCCGCCATGGCCTGACGCCCGATATCGTGACGCTGGGCAAACCGATGGGCAACGGCCACCCGGTGGCCGGCTTGGCGGTCAAGCCCGAGGTGCTGGCCCGCTTCGCCGAGCAGTGCCGCTACTTCAATACCTTTGGCGGCAACCCGGTCGCAATGGCCGCCGCCGGCGCGGTGCTCGATGTGATCGAGCAGCAGAACCTGCAAGCCAACGCGCGCATGGTCGGCGCCCATCTGCGCGACAGCCTGCACAGCCTGGCCGCCCGCCATCGCCATGTCGGCGCGGTGCGCGGCGCAGGCCTGTTCATCGGCATGGACCTGGTGCAAGATGCCGACGACCCGCGGCCGGTGCCCGAACTCACCGCCCGCGTGGTCAACGGCCTGCGCCAACGCGGCGTGCTGCTCAGCGCCACCGGCCCGCAGATCAGCACGCTGAAAATCCGCCCGCCGCTGGTCTTTGCCCGCGAGCATGCCGACATACTGGTCGACACCCTCGACGAAGTGATGACCGCGCTGACTTGACCGTCCGGCATCGGGCCAGCACCGCGCCGGCTGGGCGCCCCAGGGTCCAGGCCAAGGCCCAAGTTGCCAAGCACTTCAGCGTACCGAATTCAGCCTGCCGAAAAGCGGCCCACCCTCTTGAAGCAAGCTGGCGTCAGCCGCGCGCCAAACCCGGCCGCCTGGCGCTCAAGGCAGCAGGACGCTGCAACCCGTCGTGTTGCGTGCCTCGAGTTCGGTGTGGGCGCGCGCCACGTCGGCCAGCGGGTAGCGCTGGTCGATGCGGATCTTGACCGCCCCGCTTTGCACCACCGCGAACAAGTCCTCAGCCATCGCCTGGGTCGCCTCGCGGGTCGCGATGTGGGTGAACAGCGTGCCGCGCGTCAGGTAGAGCGAACCTTTGGCGCCGAGGATGCCGGGTGCAAAAGACGGTACCGGACCCGAGGCGTTGCCAAAACTCGCCAGCAAGCCGAAGGGCCGCAGCACGTTGAGCGAACCCTCGAAAGTGTCCTTGCCGACCGAGTCGTAGACCACCTTGACGCCGGCGCCGCCCGTGATCGCCTTGACGCCGGCAACGAAATCCTCGGTCCGGTAGTTGATCGCGTGCGTCGCGCCGTGCTCGATCGCGAGCTGGCATTTGGCGTCGCTGCCGGCGGTGGCGATCAGCTGCAGCCCGAGCGCGCGCGCCCATTGGCAAGCGATCAGACCGACGCCGCCGGCCGCTGCGTGGAACAGCACGAAGTCGCCTGCCACCAAGCCTTCGGCCGGCAAGGTCTTCTTCAGCAGGTACTGCGCTGTCAAGCCCTTGAGCATCATCGCCGCGCCGGTTTCGAACGAAATCGCGTCGGGCAGCTTGCACACGCACTTGGCCGGCATCACCCGGGCCTGGCAGTAGCTGCCGGGCGGGTTGCTGGCGTAAGCCGCTCGGTCGCCGACCCGCAGGTGGGTCACGCCTGCGCCGACCGCCTCGACAATGCCCGCGCCCTCCATGCCCAGGTTCAAAGGCAGCGGGTTGGCATACAAGCCGGTGCGCTGGTAGACATCGATGTAGTTCAGGCCGACCGCATGGTGGCGGATGCGGATCTCGCCGGGACCGGGTTCGCCGACGGGCAGATCGACGAGCTTCATCACTTCGGGTCCGCCGTATTGCTGGATCTGGATGGCTTGGTTCATGGTCTGGTTCTCCTTTGAGGATGCGAGCCTAACCGCTGGCGATCGACCTTGCCGCGACCGGGCACTAGCCGGGCTTTGCGGCGCAGGCCTGCGCGCAGCAGGCCACAATCGGGGGATGCCTGCGGACCCTGCCTCGCGATGCAACTGACCCCCAGATTGGCGCTGATGCTCAGCATGCCGCCGCTGTTGTGGGCCGGCAATGCGGTGGTCGGCCGGCTGGCGATCGAGCACATCAGCCCGCTCTGGCTCAACGCCAGCCGCTGGGCCTTGGCGCTGGCGCTGCTGCTGCCCTGGGGCTGGCGGGTGTTTGCCAGCGCCGGGCGACGCGCCGAAATCCGGGCTCGCTGGCGGCACCTCGCGCTGCTGGGCCTGCTGGGCGTGGGGGCCTACAACGCGCTGCAATACATGGCGCTGCGCACGAGCACGCCACTCAACGTCACGCTGATCGCCGCGAGCCTGCCCGTGTGGATGCTGGCGGTCGGCGCGTTGTTCTACGGCGAGCGGCCGCGCCGGGCCCAGTTCGTCGGCGCTGCGCTGTCGCTGCTGGGGGTCGCGGTGGTGCTGGCGCGCGGCACGCCAGCCGCGCTGCTGCACGTGCAGTTCGTGCCGGGCGATCTGATGATGATGGGCGCAATCTTCTGCTGGTGTGTCTACAGCTGGCAACTGGCGCGGCCGCCCGCGTCGATGTGCGGCGCGGCGCGACCTGACTGGCACTGGGCCGAGTTCCTGTGCCTGCAGATCAGCATCGGCCTGCTGTGGGCGACCGCCAGTGCGGGCTTGGGTGAGTGGATCCAACCGCGCCCCGAGCCGGTGGTCTGGACGCCCTGGCTGGTCGCCGCGCTGGCGTTCGTCGCGGTCGGGCCTTCGCTGGTCGCCTACCGGCTGTGGGGCCTGGGGGTGGCTGCCGCCGGGCCCGCGGTGGCGGCATTTTTCGGCAACCTCACGCCGCTGTTCGCCGCGCTGTTGTCGGCTGCGCTGCTGGGTGAATGGCCGCGTCCTTTCCACGGCTTGGCGTTCGCGCTGATCGTCGCCGGCATCCTGGTGTCGTCGCGGCAGGTACGCGCTCAGCCCAGGCCAGCGGAGGCGCCCGGCTGACCGGGCGCCAGCCGCCATCACCTTCACCATGGACCCAGGACCTGACGACCGTCCAGCCGACCTCGCCACGCTGGTGCTGGCGCTGATCGGCACGCGCCACTCGGTCGCGCCCAAGCGGCTGCACACGCCAGGACCGAGCCCAGAACAGTTGCTGCAGATGGTCGAGGCGGCAGCCTGCGCGCCCGACCATCGCGCGCTGCGGCCTTGGCGCTTGATCCGCATCGCCGACGACCAGCGCGACGCGCTGGCCGATCTGTTCGAGGCCTGTTCGCGAGAGCGTGCCGAGGCCGAGCAAACCCACCCAAGCGCTGCCGACATCGCACGCAGCCGCGACAAGGCCTACCGAGCGCCAAGCTTGCTGCTGGCCGTGCTCAAAGGTTTGCCTGAAGACCCCGAGGTGCCGATCACCGAGCGCGCGGTGACGCTGGGCGCGGCACTGATGAACCTGCTGCTGGCTGCGCATGGCCTGGGCTTTGGCGCGATGCTGACCAGCGGACGCGCTGTGCGCAGCCCGCGTTTTGCCCACGCGATGGCGCTCGCCGGCGATGAACAGGCGCTGTGCTTCGTCTCGATCGGCAGCGCCGGCGCCGCACCGCGCAGCAAGCGACCCAGCACGCAAGACTTGCTCAGCGACTGGGCACCCGGTGGGCAGGGCCAAGCTGGCGCCTAGGCGACTGCCGCCCGGCCAGGCCAAGCCGACACTGGACCATCCTCTGACCACGCTGGAATCGCCATGAACCGAGTGCTCGCCGATACCGGCGCCACCTACCCCATCGTGCAAGCGCCGATGGGCTGGATCGCCCGCAGCACACTGGCCTCGGCGGTGTCGCGCGCCGGCGGGCTGGGCATCATTGAGACCTCGTCGGGCGAGACCGCCCAGTGCCAGCGCGAGATCAGCACGATGGTCGCCAGCGGCCTGCCATTCGGCGTCAACCTGCCGATCCGATTCCTGAAGGACGACGCGATGCTGCGCTTCGTCTGCGAGGCGGGCATACGCTTTGTGACGACCTCGGCCGGCAGTCCGGCCAAATTCATCGCGCCGCTCAAGGCCGCAGGCATCAAGGTTTACCACGCCGTGCCTACGCTGGAGACCGCGCTCAAATGCGTGGACGCCGGCATCGACGGCTTGGTTGTCGAAGGCAGCGAGGGTGGCGGTTTCAAGAACCCCGAGGAGGTCTCGACGCTGGTGCTGCTGCAGGCGATCCGCGAACGCTGCGATGTGCCGTTGATCGCCGCCGGCGGCATCATCGACGGCCGGGGCATGGCTGCGGCCTTCGCCCTCGGCGCTGAAGGTGTCCAGATGGGCACGCGCTTTGTCGCCAGCGCCGAAAGCCCGGTGCACGCGCATTACAAGGCGGCGATCGTCGCCGCCGAAGCCACCGGCACCTGGGTGCTCAACACCAAGTCCACGCCCTGCATACGCGCACTCAAGACGGCCTTCACGAAGACGATCCACGAAGCCGGATTGATGTCCGCCGACACCTTCAAGGGCATCCAGCAGGTCTACTTCGGCGGCGACATGGACGCCGCACCGGCGCTGGCAGGCCAGTCGGCCGGGCTGATCCACGGCGTCAAGACCGTCCAGGAAATCATCGACGAGACCGTCGCCGAGTTCCACGCCATCGGCCGACGCCTGGGCGCGATGGCCACAACGACCCGTTTCGGCTGACCCCCTTCTTCAAGGACCTGAACCCACCATGAGCCTGCTGATCATCCGCCACGGCGAAACCCCGCTCAACGTCGCTCGGGTGTTGCAACCCGCCGCCACGCCGCTGTCAGAACGCGGCCAGGCCCAGGCCCAGGCTCTGGCGCTGCAGCTCAAGAGCGCCGGTCTGGCGGCAATCCTGAGCAGCGACCTGCCGCGTGCGCTGCAAACCGCACAGGCGATTGGACGCGCCTGCGGGCTGCCCGTGCTGACCACGCCGCTGCTGCACGAGCGCAATTTCGGCGACCTGCGCGGCCTGGCCTACGACACGCTGGACCACGACCCGTTGACTGCCGAAGGCGCACCCCCGGGCGGTGAATCGCAGGCCGAATTCCGTCAGCGCTGCGCCGCAGCCTGGGCGCTGTTGCGCGAGCACCAGCTCACTGCCGGCGGGCCGCTGGCGGTGGTCACCCATGGCTTGGTGATCCGCGAATGGCTGTGGCGCGGCCCACTGCTGCTGCCCGACGGCGTAGCACCGCCCGACCATCTGGCCAACACCTCGTTGACCATGGCCAGCGCAGCGCCACCACACCGGGTCAGCAAGCTCAACAGCACCGACCACCTGGACGGCAGTTCGGCCGAGGACAGCAAGAGCCTGTCGGGCGGCTGAGCAGCCAAAGCCGAGCTCAGGGCCAGCGCTGGGCCATCGCCTGGCCCAGGCGGATCGCGGCGCCGGCAGCCCAGGTTGGGTCGAACACCAGCCCAGCATCGTTCGGAAACAGCATCACCACGGTCGAGCCCAGCAAAAAGCGCCCCATCTCGGCGCCCTGTGCCAATGCGACCGGTGGCAAGCGATCGTCGTAGCGCCATTCGCGCAGCAGCCCCGGGCGCGGCGGGTTGACTGGCCCGTGCCAGACCGTGGCCATGCTGCCGACGATTGTTGCGCCCACCAGCACCAGCGCGAATGGCCGACCCTGGGCGTCGTCGAAAAGGCAGACCACCCGCTCGTTGCGCGCAAACAGTCCCGGCACGCCGCGCGCGGTGCTCGGATTGACCGAGAACAGCGCGCCTGGCACATGCAGCATCCGGCGCAGCGTGCCGGCACATGGCATGTGGATGCGGTGGTAATCGCGCGGGCTGAGGTAGAGCGTGGCAAAGCTGCCGTCGTCAAAAGGTGCAGCCAGCGCGGCATCGCCACCCAGCAGCGCGGTACTGCTGTAGCGGTGACCCTTGGCCTGAAAGATCTGGTCGCGCTCGATGCGACCGAATTGGCTGATTGCGCCGTCGACCGGGCAAATCCAGTCGGCGGCGGCCAGCGGCCTGGCACTCGGGCGCAGCGCGCGGGTGAAGAAGTCGTTGAAACTGGCGTAGGCTTCGATGCGTGGTTCGGCGGCTTCGGCCATGTCGACGCCGTAGCGGCCGACAAACCAGCGTATCAAGCCGGTGCTGAACGCCCCGCCGCGCCAGCGCGCAACAACACCGGCAAATCGGGTCAGGGCCTGCTGGGGCAGCAGGTATTGCGGCAGGACTGCGAGGCGGTCGGACAAGGCAAGAACCGTTGAGAGCTTCTGGGCCGCCAGTGTATCGGCGGCCCCGAGGGACTGGCTCTATCTGGCGCGACCCAGCAGCATCACGCCCAGCAACACGCAGGTCGACCCCGCAGCGACCCAGGCGGTGAAGGGCTCGCCCAGGATCAACACGCCGAGCACGATTGTTGACACCGGCCCGACCATGCCGTATTGCGCGGTGCGGCCCGGGCCGATGCGCTCGATCGCGCGCATCACCAACCACACCGGCAGCACGGTGCAGACCGTGCCGTTGATCAGCGACAGCCAAGCCAATGGCGGTGCGAGCTGCGCCAGATCGCCGATCGGCCGAAGCAGCGCGAACTGCGCCAGGCACAGCAGACTCGCCACGCTGCTGGCCCAGCCGGTCAGGCGCAACGAGCCGATGCGCTTGACCGCCTCGCCGCTGTAGAGCAAGTAAGTGGCATAGCTCAGCGTGCTGGCCAGCACCAGACCGGCGCCCAGCGCGACCCGAGAGCCTCCCAGCTGCAGCTCATGGCCGAACACCAGCAGCAGCCCGCCGTAGCCCACCGCCATCGAGACCCATTGCCGGGCGCTGGCGCGCCGTCCATAGATCGCCCAGGACAGCAACAGCACGACCGCAGGCGTGAGGTACAGGATCAAACGCTCCAGGCTGGCTGTGACGTACTGCAAGCCAAGGAAGTCGAGGTAGCTCGACAGGTAATAGCCGGTGAAACCCAGCGCCGCGGCGATCGACCGGTCGCGCCAGCCCAGCGCCGGCAGGTGGCGACCTGCCCACCAGGCCATCAGCAGGAAGAACGGCAGTGCCACCGCCATCCGCAGCATGATCACGGTCACCGCGTCCGCGCCATGCTGGTAGGCCAGCTTGACGATGATCGCTTTGCCGGAAAACGCCACAGCACCAACCATCGCCAGCCATGGGCCGGCCGACAGGCCGGCAGCCTCGTCGGCAGCGAGCTCGGGTTGATGCTTGGCGGGCGTGTTGGTCGGTGCGGGCATCGAGCTCACTTAGAAGACAGTCTTTGCAACAGCGGTCGACCTGTCCCATGTACGGACGCGAAAAAAAAGGCCCCTCGCGGGGCCATTGAATTCAGCGCGTCAACACGTCCCTGGTTCAGCCTTCGTCCTTGAACGCTACTTCACGCTTGGACTTGATCGACGGCAGCATCACCACGAGGATCATCAGCACCGAAGCCAGCAACAGCCCGCCCGACAACGGCCGGGTCGCGAAGGTGGTCCAGTCACCGCGCGACAACAGCAGCGCGCGCCTCAGGTTCTCCTCCATCATCGGCCCCAGGATGAACCCCAGCAGCAAAGGTGCAGGCTCGCATCCCAGCTTGTAGAAGCCGTAACCCACCAGCGTGAACAACGCGGTCATGTAGACGTCGAAAGAGCTGTTGTTCAAGGTGTAGCAACCGATAGAGCAGAACACCACGATGGCCGGGAACAAGAAACGGTAGGGCACCGTCAGCAGCTTGATCCAGATACCGATCAGCGGCAGATTCAGGATCACCAACATCGCGTTGCCCACCCACATTGAGGCGATCAGGCCCCAGAACAGCTGCGGGTTGCTCGTCATCACCTGCGGGCCAGGCTGGATACCCTTGATCGTCATCGCGCCCACCATCAGCGCCATCACGGCGTTGGGCGGTATGCCCAGCGTGAGCATCGGGATGAAGCTGGTCTGCGCGCCGGCGTTGTTGGCCGACTCGGGGCCAGCCACACCGCGAATGTTGCCTTGGCCGAAAGGCACCTCACCCGGGCGGCTCTTCAGCTTCTTCTCGAGCGTGTAGGCGGCAAACGAAGACAGCAAGGCACCCCCACCCGGCAGCACGCCCAGCAGCGAACCCAGTGCAGTGCCGCGCAGCACGGCCGGCGCAGCATCCTTGAAGTCCTGCATCGTCGGCCAAAGACCTTTGACGTCCTTGGTGAAGACTTCACGATGTTCCGCAGGCCGGCCTAGGTTGCTGATGATCTCGCCGAAGCCAAAGATGCCCATCGCGATCACGACGAAACCGATGCCGTCGGTCAGTTCAGGGATGTCAAAGCTGTAACGCGGCACGCCAGAAATCACATCGGTGTTGATCTGGCCCATCAGCAGGCCGAGCAGGATCATCGCGATCGCCTTGATCAAGGAGCCCGAAGCCAGCACGACCGCGCCGATCAAGCCCAGCACCATCAGCGAGAAGTACTCAGCTGGGCCGAACTTGAAAGCCAGTTCGGTCAGCGGCGGTGCGAAAGCAGCGATGATGATGGTGCCGACGCAGCCCGCGAAGAACGAGCCCAGGCCAGCAGCGGCCAGTGCGGGTCCGGCGCGGCCTTTGCGTGCCATCGCGTAGCCGTCGATCGCGGTGACCACCGAGCTCGATTCGCCCGGCACATTGATCAGGATCGCGGTGGTCGAACCGCCGTACTGCGCACCGTAATAGATGCCGGCCAACATGATCAGCGCCGGTGTGGCGTCGAGTGCATAAATCGATGGCAGCAGCATCGCGATCGTGGCCACCGGTCCCAGACCCGGCAGCACACCGATCAGCGTGCCGAGCACCGTGCCGAATAAAGCATAGAGCAGGTTCTGAATCGTGAAAGCGACGCTGAAACCCAACATCAGGTTATTGATCAAATCCATGTAGCTCTCCTCAACCGGTGATGAACTTCGGCCAGACCGGGATCACCAGGTTGAGACCTTTGATGAAGATGAGCCAGGACCCGACGGTGAGCACCACGCAGTTGAAAAACACTTCCTTCCAACGGAATTCGTCACCTGCCAGGCTGGCCATCACGATCATGATCGGCAGCGCCAACACCATGCCCAGCCGTGGCAGCGTGAAGGCAAACAAACCCACCGCGGCCATGATCGTGATCAGCGGCTTCCAGGCCCAGGCGCCGATCGGCTCGCCATCTTCGGTCTCGATCACCAAGGCCTTGAACAGCACGATGCCACCCAGGGCCGCCATCAAAAAGCCCAAACCGAGCGGAAAAAACCCCGGCCCAGGTCGGGCCGATGAGCCAAAGCTGTAGTTCGTGGCGCCCCAAGCAAAACCGATGCCTATGACCACGAACATCAACCCCGACCAGAAATCCTTCTGGCTCTTGATCTTCACTGCATGTCTCCTCGACGTTCGAACACGACGCCGATTCTAGAGAGTCTGCCCGACCGTGACCGGTGTGGTTTCCACGTAAGGATGCACCCCTAGCCAGGGTTGGGCCCGCAGCGAGCCCAGTGCGCTGAAACACACTCTGTCGACAAGCGAAAGGCCTTGCTTGATGGACATCAAGTCCCTACCCCACATGGCGATCCACCATCGACCGCCTGCGGCCATTGCCGAGCTTTGACGGCCGGCAGCGCTTCTCTCGTGGGCGCTTGCCCAGCATCAGTCCCGCGCAGGCGGGGTCTGGACCAACTAGCGCTGTGGTTCCCTGGAGTTCTTCCGCATGAATGAATCAAACATCGGCTTCAGCCTGGACCCGCTGGAAGCCCCTGATTTCTCGATCGCCGACGCCACCGTGATCGAAGCGGACAGCGGCAGCACCGATCTGGTTTTCACATTGCATATCTCCAGCGCCATATCAGCAGCAGTTTCGGTGCAGGTCACGACGGTCAACAACAGCACCTCCATGGCAGGCGTCGATTACCTCCCCTTCTCGTCGGTCGTCAGGATTCCCGCCGGCAAGACCAGCGCCAGCTTCACGATTCGGGTGCTGGGCGACAAGACATTCGAGCCCACCGAATCGGTCCATGTGGTCTTGTCCAACCCGAGCCACGCGCTGCTCGACGGCACCGATGTCTATGGCTTCATCGTTGACAACGACAACCCCTATCCCTTGCCAGTGGACCCGCTGCTGCGCCTGGAGTGGTACCTCTACCCCGGCAACGGCATTGATGCGTTCCCGGTCTGGACCGACTACGACGGCAAAGGTGTGCGAATCGCCGTTTTCGATCAAGGTATCGACCCCAAACATCCAGATCTTCAGGATCAATTGCTGACCGCGTCGGGGCGCAACGCCGCAGACCTGTCGGCAGGCGGTGCGCCTGTGCTGGCCGCTGACAACCACGGCACGGCAGTGGCCGGCACGATTGCTGCCGAGCTCAATGGCTTCGGCAGCGTCGGCGTGGCCTACGGCGCGAAATTGGTCAGCATTTATTCGCCCTTGAGTTTCAGTGGCTTGGCCAAGCAGATCAGCAACGCCTACACCTACGCCGCCACAAGCGCCGACATCCTCAACGACAGCTGGGGTTTCGCCGGCGGGTTTGCCAGCGGCGCGACCTGGGCTTTTTACGACAACTTCCGTGAACCTCTGTTTTCAGCGGCCGGCATCGCGCTGGCCAAGCTCGCGGCCAACGGTCGGGGCGGGCTCGGCACCGTGGTGGTTCAGGCCGCAGCCAATGGGCATCTTGATGGCGACGACACCAATCTACACAATTTTCAAAACAGCCAGTACATCATCACCGTCGCGGCCACCGATTTCTACGGCAATGTCGCGAGCTACAGCACACCCGGTGCTTCGGTACTGGTCAGCGCGCCCGGCGGCGGCGGCGGTGGCGCCGACCCACTGACCAACATCGTCACCACCGACCGTGTCGGCACTGCCGGATTCGACTCAAGCGACTACACCAGTTTGGCCGGCACCTCGTTTGCAGCGCCCATCGTCGCCGGCGTGGTCGCGTTGATGCTGGAGGCCAACCCAGCGCTGGGTTATCGCGATGTCCAGGAGATCCTGGCCTACAGCGCGCGAGAAGGCGGCACAAGCAACCATGTCTGGGCCTTCAACGGCGCCACGAACTGGAACGGCGGCGGCCTGCACTACGACCCCGTCGACCAGCACCTGGGTTACGGACTGGTCGACGCACGGATGGCCGTTCGCTTGGCAGAGACCTGGTCGACCGCCGCGCACACCGCCGCCAATCGGCAGCAGGTGCTGATCAGCCACAGCCCGGCGCTGGTGATTCCGGACAATCAGGCCGCAGGCGTCGTCGACCGCATCAACGTGACGCAGTCGCTAGAGGTCGAACGGGTCGAGGTGATCTTGCAGGTGACCCATCCTTTCGTGGGCGACCTGTCAGTCATCCTGAGTTCACCCACCGGCACCCAAAGCTATCTGCTTTCGAACCCGCAAAAGACCTTGCTCGACCCGTCTGGCACCGACGAGGACAACATCAACTTCAGCTTCGACACCGTGCTGTCTTGGGGCGAGTCATCGCTGGGCACCTGGTCGTTGCGGGTCATCGACAACGCTTCAGGGGACGTGGGGAAGTTCGACGCCTGGACCTTGAACCTGATCGGCAAGCCGGCCTCGGCGGACGATGTCTACATCTACACGGACGAATTCTCGGCGTCCTGCGTCCTCCAACCGGCCCGCGCCACCTTGGTCGACACCGCGGGGGTGGACACGCTGAACGCTGCGGCATGCGCCGACCCTGTTTCGCTCGACCTGTCTGCGACGACCATCAGCAGCATAGCTGGCCACAGCCTGTTGCTGGCCAGCGGCACGGTGATTGAAAACGCCAACGGCGGCGACGGCGACGACCTCCTGACGGGCAACACCGCGGCCAACATCTTCAACGGCG
This sequence comes from Aquabacterium sp., assembly GCA_044377715.1. Taxonomy (GTDB): domain Bacteria; phylum Pseudomonadota; class Gammaproteobacteria; order Burkholderiales; family Burkholderiaceae_C; genus Pseudaquabacterium. The sequence continues at coordinate 21,030 of JBILYN010000004.1, read as the reverse complement.
GGCGTGGCAACGACCGCTTGGACGGCGGGCCAGGCGACGACACGCTGATTGGCGGCCCAGGCAACGACCGCTTGATCGGCGGCGCAGGCAACGACATCGCGGTATTTCACGGCAATTTGGCGCAGTACACCGTTGTGCAATCGCTCAGCGCTTGGGCTGTGACCGGGCCAGACGGTAGCGACAGCTTGGTCGGGGTAGAAACTGCTCAATTTGACGATCGGTCGCTGACCCTCAGCCTGCCTTCCCTGGTCGACAGCGACCGCGACGGCGTCCCCGACGTGTTCGAAGCCCAGGCGCCCGGCCTGAGCGCGGTCGACCGCGCCCAGCACCTGCTGGGTGACGGCAACGGTGACGGCTTGGCCGACGCACAGCAGGCTAACGTGGTCTCCAGCCCCGTGCAGGGGCCGGGCAACAGCGCTCTGTATGCAACGCTGGTGGCAGAGGCATTGCTGGGCCAGAGCGCAGCAGGAACCCACGCAGCGATCACCGCCTTCGCCCAGCTGGCAGCATCCAGTGACATCCCCGCCGAGATGGACATGGCGCTGGGATTGATCGACTTCAGCGCCACGCTCGACCAGCCGGGCCAAACCAGATCGTTCAGCCTGTATGTCGATGCCAGCCTGGGGGTGAACGGTTTCTGGCAGCAAAGCAGCAACGGCATCTGGACCAACCTGGCCAGCGCCGCCTACGGTGGCCAGGTGAGCAATGCCGACGGCAAAACCCGACTGGACTTCCAACTCAGCGATGGCGGCGCGTTCGACACCGATGGCCTGGCCAACGGCGTCATCCACGACATTGGCGCAGCCGCTTTCATGGCCTTGAGCTTGGTTGGCTACGCGCCACCGCCACTCGACACCAACTATTGGTTTTGAACCCTCGCCACAAGAACCGGAACGCCATGAAACGACGCTGCAGACTCTGGGGACTCTGGGTATTGACGCTGGCAACCCTGGCGGGCTGCGGTGGTGGGGGCAGCAGTGGCGGCACTGCCGTGCCTGCGCCGCCATTGCCGACGCCGACGCCGAGCCCTGCCATCGCGCCGGTCACCGCAGACTTGCAGGGGATCTGGGAGAGCAGCAGCGCGGGTGTGAAGACCTCGGCTGTGGTGCTGCCCGATGGCCAGACATGGCTGGCGCAGAGCCAGGCCAGCGGTGACATCGATCTGGTCATCGCCAAGCTGGAGGCGAGCGGCACCGGCTACAGCAGTAGCTTCATCGGCAGCGGCAAGCGCTACCTGCTGGGAACCCGCACGGTCGGCACCATCGACCTGAACGCCGGCAAGACCGCGGCGTCCAGCCTGAGCCTGACCTTGACCACTGCTGGCGTGACCGAGACCTATGCGATGGGTTACCAGAGCCGCTACGACACGGCGGCCACCCTGGCCGACCATGCCGGCGATTGGACTGTCAGGTCAGGCCCAGGCACGCTGAACTGGCACATCACCGCCACCGGCATCCTCAGCGGCACCGGCAGCACTGGCTGCAGCTATGCGGGCCAGATCAAACTTCGCGCCGAAGCCAAAGCGGTGGTCGACTTGATCGTCGCAGAGCAGTGCGCAGACAAGTCAGTGAAGCTGACAGGCATCGCGCTGTTGCACCCAGACAAACGCAGCGCAACCCTGGCGATGACGACGACTGACGGCGTCACGGCCTGGCTGCTGGCCATGGAACGCTGAATCCGCATGTCCTAGCGCAAGCTACTCAAGCCCCGGCCGAAGTCTCCAGTCGATGGTCAGCGCCGCTGTACTGTCCCAGCAGGCGCAGCAGCACCGGCAAAGCCTCGCGCAGCGCGGGGGCCAGCGTGTGCGGCGGGTTGATCACGAACAGGCCGCTGCCCAGCATGCCGAAACCTCTGTCGTTGGGCTCAGCCACTGTCAGGCGGACATGCAGCCAGCCCTTCTTGGCTTGGACATCGGCCACCGCTTTGAGCCGCTGCGGCAGTTGCGCCGATTCGCGCAGATCGAGCTGCGGATACCAGACCATCACCACACCTTCGGCGAAGCGTGTCAGCGCATCGCGAGATGCGGCCACCACCTCGGCGTAGTCGGTCTTGATCTCGTAGCTCGGATCCATCAGCAGCACACCGCGCCGGCTCGGCGGCGGCAGCTGCGATTTCAGGCCCTGGAAACCATCCGCGCGCTGCACCAACACCTGCCGGTCGCCGGCAAAGTTCTCGGCCAGCAGCGCATGGTCGGTGGGATGGAGTTCGAACAGCCGCAGCTGGTCTTGCGGGCGCATCAGCGCACGCGCAATGCGTGGCGAACCTGGGTACAGCGCCAACTCGGCATGCGGGTTGAAAGCCTGGACCTGGGCCAGGTAGTCGGCCAGCAGGCCAGGCAGCGCATGCACTTGCCAAAGCTTGGCAATGCCTTGCTTGTACTCGGCATGCTTTTGCGCGTGGTCGGCGTGTAGCGCGTAGGCGCCCGCGCCGGCGTGGGTGTCGACCAGGCGCCAGGCCTTGTCCTTGGCATTGAGGTGGCCCAGCACGGCGACCAAGGTGGCGTGCTTGAGCACATCCGCATGGTTGCCGGCGTGAAAAGCGTGACGGTAAGCGAGCATGGGGAGCGACTGTGCCACGGTTGGCGGCACGAGCCTTGATGCGCCTCGCAGCGAGCGTCAATCCAGCGTGATGCCCAGGTCGGTGGCCAGGGCGATCCATTCGGCCGAATCCTCGGCCCAGGTCTTGCGCAACTCGGCGGGGTCGGTCATCGGCAGGTTGGGGATGCCGAACTGGTCACGCAGGCCCTTGAGCTGCGGCGTGGCCGAGGCCTCGCGCACGGCGGCGGAGAGCTTGTCGAGGATGTCGCGTGGCGTGCCGGCCGGTGCGGCAAACGGCAGGAAGCCTTCCATGCCGAACACCGGTGCGGTGAAGCCCTGCTCCACCAGCGTGGACAAATCGGGCAGGCGCGGCGTGCGCACCTTGCCGGTGGCACCGATGGCGCGAAGCTTGCCGGTCTGGATGTGCGGCACGATGCCCTGCACGCTGCCCACCCCCGCCTGGATCTGGCCACCGATCAGGTCGGTCAGCATCGGTGCCTCGCCGCGGTAGTGCGCAACCACCATCTTGAGCTTCTCGCTCTTGTTCAGCACATCACCCAGCATGTGCGCCCACGAGCCCGCGCCATAGGTGCCCCAGGCGGCTGGGTTGGCCTTGGCAAAGGTGACAAGCTCACGCAGGTTCTTGGCCGGCACGTTGGCGTTCACGGCCACCAGCAGCGCGCCGCTGGGGAACAGCGCCACCGGGTCGAAGTCCTTCACCGGCGTGTAAGGCAACTTCTTGTACAGCACCTTGGCCTGCCAAGTCGCCGTGCTGGTGCTGATCAGCAGCGTGTAGCCATCAGGCGCGGCCTTGGCCACCTCGCCAGCGCCCAGCGTGCCGCCGGCACCGGTCTTGTTCTCGATGTTGAAGGCCTGGCCGAACTTGCGCGACAAGTGCTCGCAGTACATCCGGGCATAGGCGTCGGTCAGGCCACCCGGCGGAAACGGCACGATCACCCGCACCGGCCGGTTGGGCCAAGCGGCCTGGGCGCGGCCGCTGACCGGCAGCAAGGCCGCCGCCGACGCGGCGCCAAGCAGCAGGCGGCGGCGATCGGTCAGGGAAGGATTGGGTCGAATCGGGGTCAGGCTCATCAGGGGCTCTCTTGTGGCGTTGGATAGTGGGAAAGCGTGGCCTTCAGCCTTGTCAGGCGGCGCCAGCGCTAAACCCATCAGCATAGCCGCAGTCCAGGCCTCGGACTGACCCGCGGCTGTGGATCACTCGCCCAGACAGCGCCAAGACAGGCGGACCTCGGCTCACTCACCCAGATACGCTGCCCGAACCTTGGGGTCGTCGAGCAAGGCCTTGGCATCACCGCTCATCGTCACCTCGCCCGACTCCATCACATAGCCGCGGTCGGCCAGGCCCAGTGCGCGGCTGGCGTTCTGCTCGACCAGCAAGATGGTGGTGCCTCGGCTGTGGATGTCGGCCACCACCTCGAAGATCTTGTCGACCATGATCGGCGACAGGCCCATCGACGGCTCGTCGAGCAGCAGCACCTTGGGTCTGGCCATCAGCCCGCGACCCATCGCCAGCATCTGCTGCTCGCCGCCGCTCATCGTGCCGGCCAGTTGCAGCGCTCGCTCCTTCAGTCTCGGAAAGATCGCGAACACCTTGGCGATGTCGGCCTGCACCTCGTCGTCTTCGCGCACATAGGCGCCCATCTGAAGGTTCTCGACGATGGTCATGCGGCTGAACACGCCACGACCCTCGGGCACCATCACCAAGCCTTGCTTGACCAGGTCCCAGGCGCCCTGGCCCTTGACGCTTTGGCCCATGAAGCGGATGTCGCCGTCGGCCACCGGCTGGGTGCCGGTGATGGCCTTGAGCGTGGTGGTCTTGCCGGCGCCGTTGGCGCCGATCAAGCACACCAACTCGCCCTGGCGGACCTGGAAGCTCGCACCCTTGACGGCCTGGATGCCGCCGTAAGCCACCTTCAGGCCGCTGACTTCTAGAAAGACTTCGTTGTTGTTTGCCATGATCAATGTGCCTTGTGGCCTGCGCCGAGGTAGGCCTCGATCACCTTGTCGTTGCGCTGCACGTCGTAAGGCGTGCCCTCGGCAATCTGCTTGCCGTAATCCAGCACCGTGACACGGTCGCACAAGCCCATCACCAGTTTGACGTCGTGCTCGATCAGCAGGATGGTTCGGCCGTCCTTGCGGATGCGGTCTATCAACTCGCGCAGCACCACTTTTTCGGTCGCGTTCATGCCGGCAGCGGGCTCGTCGAGCGCGATCAGCTTGGGGTCGGTGGCAAGCGCACGGGCGATCTCGAGCCGGCGCTGGTCGCCGTAGCTCAGCGTGCGGGCCTTGAAATCGGCATAGCGGCCAATACCGACGTAGTCCAGTAACTCCTGGGCACGGTGGGCAATCGCCGCCTCTTCGGCCTTGAAGCCGGCGGTGCGAAACACCGCGCCGACCAGGCCAGAGCGGGTGCGCACATGGCGGCCGACCATCACGTTCTCGAGTGCCGTCATCTCGGCGAAGAGCCGGATGTTCTGGAAGGTGCGCGCGATGCCGGCCTTGGCCACCTCGTGCACCGCGCTGGGCTTGTAGGGCGCCCCACCCAGGTCGAACGAGCCCGAATCCGGCGTGTACAGGCCGGTGATGACGTTGAAGAAAGTGGTCTTGCCAGCGCCATTGGGGCCGATCAGGCCGTAGACCTGGCCTTTGCGGATGGTGATGCCCACCTCGGACAGGGCTTGCAGCCCGCCAAAACGTTTCGAAACCCCGGCCACCTGAAGCACGATGTCGCTCATGTTGTCGGACTCCGGTCAGCGCGGGGAAGCAGCAGGCACCGACTGCGGCGCCGCCTTGCCATGCTCGGGCGAGGGCCAGAGCCCACGCGGACGCGCGAGCATGATGACAATCATCGCCAGCGCGATCATCAACTGGCGCAGGATCGCCGCGTCGATGCGGCCGTCGGTCATGCGCTGCAGGTCGAGTTCGCCGGCGACCCAGCGCAGCGCCTCGGGCAGCGCGGCCAGCAAGACCGCGCCGAGCACCACGCCGGGGATGTGGCCGATGCCGCCCAGCACCACCATCGCGACGATCATCACGCTCTCCTGCAGCGAGAACGACTCGGGAGAGACGAAACCCTGGAAGGTGGCGAACATCACGCCCGACACGCCGCCGAAGGTGGCCCCCATGCCGAAGGCCAGCAGCTTCAAGTTACGGGTGTTGATGCCCATCGCCTTGGCGGCGATCTCATCCTCGCGGATCGCCATCCAGGCCCTGCCAATCCGGCTGCGCTCGAGCCGGTAGCAGATCACCACGCTGACCACCACCAGCAGCAAGAACAGGTAGTAGTACTTGGTGACCGAAGAGACTTCGAGACCGAACAAGTCACCGGTCTTGCCCAGGTCGACGCCGAACATCTTGATGCTGTCGATCTGCTGCAATCCCTTGGGGCCGTTGGTGATGTTGACCGGCCGGTCGAGGTTGTTCATGAACACTCTGACAATCTCGCCGAAACCCAGCGTGACGATCGCCAGGTAGTCGCCACGCAATTTGAGCGTTGGCGCGCCCAGCATCACGCCGGCCACGCCGGCCAGCGCCGCGCCGAGCGGGATCACGACCCAGAACGGCGTGTGCAGTCCTTGCGGAAAGATGGCCTTGATCGCAGCGAAGTTCTCGCCCAAGTGCGGCGACGCCAGCAGCCCGAACATGTAGGCGCCTACCGCGTAGAAAGCGACATAGCCCAGGTCGAGCAGGCCGGCGTAACCGACGACGATGTTCAAGCCGAGTGCCAGCAGCACATAGAGCAGCGCGAAATCCAGCATCCGGACCCAGAAGTTGCCCACATGCTGGGCCAGCAAGGGCAGCACCAGCAGCGCGACGGCGGCGATCAGGAAGACGACAAGTTTGTTTTTCATGGTGTTGTCTCTCCTGCAGCGTCATGCGCGGTCTGCGACGCGCTCACCCAGCAGGCCTTGCGGCCGCACCGTGAGCACCAGGATCAGCACCAGGAAGGCAAAGATGTCGCTGTACTGGCTGCCCAGCACACCGCCGGTCAACGCACCGATGTAGCCCGAGCCCAGCGCCTCGATCAAGCCCAGCAGCACGCCGCCCACCACTGCGCCGCCCAAGTTGCCGATGCCGCCGAACACCGCCGCGGTGAAGGCCTTCAACCCCGGCAGAAAACCCATCGTGTGCTGCACCGTGCCGTAGTTGGCGGCGTACATCACGCCTGCCAGCGCAGCGAGCGCGGCACCGATGATGAAGGTGGCCGAGATCACATGGTCGGGCCGCACGCCCATCAGCGCGGCCACGCGCGGGTTCTCGGCGGTGGCACGCATCGCGCGGCCCAACTTGGTGCGGTTGACCAGGTACATCAGAGCGGCCAGCGTGATCGCGGTGACGACCAGGATCAGGATCTGGGTCAGGTTGATCACCGCGCCGCCGATGAAAAATGGCTCGGACGGCAACAGGATCGGGTAAGGCTTGGTGCTGGGCTGCCAGATGATCATCGCCAAGGTCTGCAGCAGCAAGCTCATGCCCATCGCGGTGATCAGCGGCGCCAGCCTCGGCGCGTTGCGCAGCGGCCGGTAGGCGATCTTCTCGATCGCGTAGTTCAGCGCGGCGCAAACCACGACCGCCGCGACCAGCGAGATCAGCAGCAACACCCAACCCGGCAGGCCCGAATCGGCCAGCACCCGCAGCACCGTCCAACTGGTCAGCGCACCGACCATCAACACCTCGCCATGGGCAAAGTTGATCAGGTTGATGATGCCGTAGACCATCGTGTAGCCGAGTGCGACGAGCGCATACATGCTGCCCAGCACCAGACCGTTGATGACCTGTTGCAACAAGGTGTCCATGCGAGCAATCTCCGGTTCTTGACCCGGCGCCTGGCACAGCCGGGTCGGCCGCACCGGGCGGCTGCCAGGCTCGTTTGTCGTCATCCCCGGCCGTGAGACCCGTGACGCTTGCGGGGATTGTAGGGTTGGGGACTCAGCGCACCTGGGTTGGGAAATCTGCCAATCAATACGTCCAACAGCAGCGGCTAAGACGGGTCGGGTTTGGCACCGGCACGGCGCGCCTGCTCGTTGAGCCGCCGCAGTTCGGCCAGACGCTCGCCGATGCGCAACTCCAACCCTCGTGGCACCGGTTGGTAGAAGGTCTGCACCGCCAAACCATCGGGCAAGTACTGCTCGCCAGCGGCAAATCCACCTGCCTCGTCGTGCGCGTAGCGGTAACCGTCACCGTGCCCCAGGCCTTTCATCAGCCGGGTGGGCGCATTGCGCAAATGCATAGGCACCGGGCGCGTCACATCCTGCTTGACCAACGCACGCACCTGGTTCCAGGCCTGGTAGACCGCGTTGCTCTTGGGCGCGACCGCCAGATAGGCCACGGCCTGGGCCAGCGCCAGTTCGCCTTCGGGAGAACCCAAGCGCTCGTAGACCGAGGCCGCCTCGAGCGCCAGCGTCTGGCCGCGCGGGTCGGCCAGGCCGATGTCCTCGGCCGCCATGCGCAGCACCCGGCGCGCCACATAGCGCGGGTCCACACCACCGTCGAGCATGCGCGCCAGCCAGTACAGCGCGGCATCCGGGTCGGACCCGCGCACGCTCTTGTGCAGCGCTGAAATCATGTCGTAGAACTGGTCGCCGCCTTTGTCGTAGCGACGCAGCATCTCGCCCAGGGCCTGTTCGAGCTGGGTCTCGCCAATCTCGGCAACAGGTTCTGCGTTGACGCCGTGCACCAGCTCGATCAGATTTTGGTAAGCATTGAGCAGCCGTCTGGCATCGCCATCGGCATGGCCGATCAGCCGTAGCCGCGCGGCATCTGTCAGCGGTGGCGCTGCCAGCGCAGTGCGGGCGCGGTCTATCAACAGCGTCAGCTCGGCGTCGTCCAGAGATTTCAGCACATGCACGGTGGCGCGCGACAGCAAGGCCGAATTGACCTCGAAACTCGGGTTCTCGGTCGTCGCACCGATGAAGGTGAACAGCCCCGATTCGACATGCGGCAGGAAGGCGTCTTGCTGTGCTTTGTTGAAGCGGTGCACTTCGTCGACGAAGACCACCGTGCCCAATCGCTGCAAGCGCGCCGCGCGGGCTTGCTCGACCGCCTCGCGGATGTCCTTGACCCCGGCCAGCACGGCTGAGAGCACGATGAAATGCGAGCTCACAGCACCGGCCACCAACCGCGCCAGCGTGGTTTTGCCCACGCCTGGCGGGCCCCAGAGAATCATCGAGTGCAGTCGGCCTGTTTCGAAAGCGACCCGCAGCGGCTTGCCTGGCCCCAGCAGATGGGTCTGGCCTATCACCTCGTCGAGTGTGCGCGGGCGCAGACGTTCGGCCAAAGGCGCGTCGAGGGTGCCAGACGGCTCAGTGACAAGGCCTACTGTCGGCAAGGCTTCGTCGGCAAACAAGGACTCCTGCGGATTCATCAACAGGATTGTGGCAGCCTGCGCCCGAGCGCCGGCAGATCGAGCAAGCCTGACCGCGCCCGACACCCAGCGTCATCAGGCTTGCTTCGAACTCACCATGAGGATGGGAAGGTGAATTCCGCAGGCATCGGCTGCGGATCGGCCAGCAGATCCTCAAAAATCGGCGCAAGATGCCGAAATACCTGGAACAACCATGTTGCCCCTCCTGTTGCTGATATGTACACAATGACCTATCCAAGACAGCCCAACTTGCCAATCCCGCACCCACGCCTGCGCAATACCGCGGCAATCACCGCATTGGCGCTGTGCAGCGCCTTGGCCTGCGCCGGCCGGCCATTGGTCAGCGAGACCGCCGACGTCATCGGCGCGGGGGGGTGTGAGCTCGAAACCAACGTCGCCCGCCAGGTCGAACCGAACCATCCGAAGGCATCGATGGCCGAGGCGCAGTTCGCCTGCGGTCTGCGCGGTCACAGCCAACTCGGCCTGTTGTTTGGTGGCACACGCAGCGCCGAGGGTACCGACAGGTTACTGGCCTTGGTCGGCAAGACCAACCTGGTCGAACCAGCAGAGGGTCGGACGGGATTTGCGCTGGCCTATTCGATCTGGACGGGACAAGATGCCGGAGAAAGCTGGCGCCATGCGGGATCGCGGCTGTACGGCATCGCCTCGCAAGAGTTGGCACCGCAACTGCTCGGCCACTTGAACCTGGGGTGGCTACGCAGCCAACACCGTGACCACACCACCTGGTCGCTCGGCATCCAGCACGAAGGCACACTGGGTTGGGCGGTCGACCTGTTCGGCGACGACCGCTCAAGACCCTGGTTGTCGGGTGGGCTGATCGCCTCGCCTGTCGACAAGTTCAGTGTCAACCTCAGCCTTGCCCAGCGAATCGCGCGGGCGCCTGCTCGTTTGTGGACGATCGGCGCCAAGATCGAGTTTTGATGCGTCGGTCGCCAACCCGCACACTTGCGGTTCAGGTCAGACTATGGACCTGGTGACGCTGTTTCACGTCGTGGACGCGCTATAGCTCGCCCCAGCACTGGCAGGCATACAGCACTGGCGGGCATACAGGACTGGCGCCCAGCGCGCTGGGCGGACTGGCCGTGCATTTGACCTTCAGCGAAAGCGCCACCGGCTCTGCCTCAACAACCAGACCGCTCCGAGCGCGCCGAGGCCGGCCGAAGCCGCTCGACCCCCATGGGGGTCAAGCAAAGCGGCACAAGCACATTTGCTTGAGAGCCGGAACCGGCCCGAGGCCAAACTCAAGGCGATTCGATCAGGTCCACGCCTTTGGGCGGGACGAAGCGGAACCGGTCATCGGCCAGCCTAGGGTTGGCTTCGACGGCGCTGAACTGCAGCAGCGAGCGCTGACCAAAGGCATCGACGATCTCGAGTGCGGCCAGCGACTTGGCGCGGAAACCGACGCGGATCGACTTGATGGAGGCGGCGTCCTGGACCCTGGGCAGCGCCTGCACCCAATCGACCCCGTCGATGCTGGGCGCTGCACTGAGTTCGAAGTCCTTGTCCATCGCCGCACCGGCCAGCAAAGCGGCAGGCGTCGCGCCCAATGCCTGCGACATCAAACGCACGGTCACCTGGTTCAGATCGACGTCGTAGAGCCAGACCTTGCGGCCATCGGCAACGATCTGCTGCTCGAAGGGTTTGCGGTAGACAAAGCGGAACCGGTCGGGCCGAGCGAACTCGAAATCGCCGCTGGAAATCTTCTTCCTGGCGCCGTCGGGCGCGCTGACCGTCTGGGTGAAGCTGGCGCGGCCGGTCTTGACCTCGCGAGCGAACTCACGCAGCGTGTCGACCGCATCGGCCTGCGCCGCCCCTGCCATCGTCCCCAAGACCATGGCCCAGCAGCTCAAGCTTCGGCGACAAACCTTATTCATCGCGCTTGGGGATCAACAGGTCGCGGTTGCCGTTGGTGGCCATGCTAGAGACCAGACCGGATTTCTCCATCTGCTCGAGCAGACGCGCGGCTCGGTTGTAGCCAATCCGAAGATGTCGCTGCACCAGCGAGATCGACGCTTTCTTGTTTTGCAGAACGATCGCCACCGCCTGGTCGTACATCGGGTCGGCCTCGGCGTCCCCGCCACCGACACCAGCGCCAGGCCCTGCGTCGCCGTCGCCGTCGAGCACGCCGCCTTCCAGAATGCCTTCGATGTAGTTGGGCTCACCCTGGCTCTTGAGGTACTCGACCACCCGGTGCACCTCGTCATCGGAGACGAAAGCCCCGTGCACCCGCACCGGCACGCCACCGCCAGGCGTGAGGTAGAGCATGTCGCCCTGGCCCAGCAGTGCCTCGGCGCCCATCTGGTCGAGGATGGTTCGCGAATCGATCTTGCTGCTGACCTGGAAGCTCAAGCGCGTCGGGATGTTGGCCTTGATCAGGCCGGTGATCACGTCCACGCTGGGCCGTTGCGTGGCCAGGATCAGGTGGATGCCGGCAGCCCGGGCTTTTTGCGCCAGGCGTGCGATCAACTCCTCGATCTTCTTGCCCACGACCATCATCAGGTCGGCGAGTTCGTCGATCACCACCACGACGAATGGCAGGCGGTCGAGCGGCTCAGGGGATTCAGGCGTCAGGCTGAACGGGTTGGGGATCTTCTCCTCGCGCTCGGCAGCGTCCGAGATCTTCTTGTTGTACCCGGCCAGGTTGCGAACGCCCAGCTTGCTCATCAGCTTGTAGCGCCGCTCCATCTCGCCGACGCACCAGTTCAGCGCGTTGGCGGCCTGTTTCATGTCGGTGACCACCGGACACAGCAGGTGCGGAATGCCCTCGTAGACGCTCATCTCGAGCATCTTGGGATCGATCAGGATCAAGCGCACATCGCGCGCTTCGGCCTTGTAGAGCAGCGAGAGGATCATCGCGTTGATACCGACCGACTTGCCTGAACCCGTGGTGCCGGCGACCAGGCAATGCGGCATCTTGGCCAGGTCGGCCACCATCGGCGCCCCGATGATGTCCTTGCCCAAGCCCATCGTCAGCGGCGATGTGGCGTCGTGGTAGACCTGCGAGCCCAAGATCTCGGCCAAACGGATCATCTGGCGCCGCGCGTTGGGCAACTCCAGTGCCATCGTCGTCTTGCCAGGAATGATCTCGACCACCCGAATACTGACCAGCGACAGCGAGCGCGCCAAGTCCTTGGCCAGGTTGACCACTTGCGAGCCCTTGACCCCAGTGGCCGGCTCAATCTCGTAGCGTGTGATCACCGGTCCCGGTGAGGCCGCGACCACATGGACCTCGACGCCGAAGTCGCGCAGCTTCTTCTCGATCATGCGCGAGGTCATCTCGACCGACTCGGGTGTGACCGAATCGACCCGGCTGGTCGGCGCAGCGTCGAGCAAGTCCACCTGAGGCAATCGGGTGTCACTCAACTCGGCAAACAAGGGCTTTTGGCGCTCCTTGGCGACACGGCTGCTCTTGGGGACTTCGACCATCGGTGGCTCGAAGACGATCGGCACGTGGACTTCGAGCTCGACACGATCTTCCTCGACCACTTGCTCGCGCTCTCGAGTCAACACCTCGGCGATGCGCAAGTCATGCTTGACTTCGCGGGCCTTGGACTGAGCCTGCCACAGACTCTCGATCGCTTGCCCCAGCCGGTCCGCGACACGGGCCCAGGAAAACCGCAGCGCCAGTGACAGACCCAGCACCAGCGCAGCGATCCACAGCACGCCCGAGCCGGCGAACCCGAGCCACCTCATCGACAGCGGGCCGACTGCCGCCCCGAGCAGGCCTCCGGCCTGGCCTCCAGGCAATCCTGCATCGAGCCGATACAGCCGGGTCCACTCAAGGCCACAACAGGCCGTCAGCAGCAAGACCACCCCGAACCAGAACAAGCCTCGGCTCAAGGCCGGCTCGCCGCCTGCAACCCGGCCACGCAGCCAAAGCGCCAAATCGGCGAGCCATACCCGCAGGCCCACCAGCATCAACACCCACACCGAGCGCCCGAACGAGAACAACGCGATGTCAGACACCCAAGCCCCGGCCAGACCGGCTTTGTTGGCGATGGTCGCGCCGCTGCCCGAGGTCGAGAAACCAGGGTCGCTGGCACGGTGGGTGACCAAAGCCAGCAGCAACAGCAGCCAGATCAAACCGCCACCCAGCAACAGCACCTGCAAGCGCCAGCGCGGCGGCTCGCCGGCTGGTGCAGCACTTTGCACCGTGTCGGCCCGAGCTTGGGCGCCATGGACCCCCAAAAATCCGAGCGAAAAAGTCATGCCCAGGATTGTGGCCTATCAGCCCACCGCTCCAGCGGCTTGTATCAGGCCATGCCCAAGCTCACATCATCTGCGGCGCGGGCTCCTTGATCTGCACCGAGCCATTCTCCAGAGTCTCGATGACACCACGCCCCTCCAGGTCCTTCATCACCCTGCTGACCATCTCGCGCGAAGCGCCCACCACCTTGGCCATGTCCTGACGTGAAACCTTTCCACGGACCGTCTTGACGCCGTCGATGTCCTCGGCCATCTCGAGCAGCGTTCGCGCGACCCGGCCGTAGACGTCGAGCAAGGCCAGCGATTCGATCTGCCGATTGGCGTGGCGCAAGCGTCGAACCAGGCCACGCAGGATCGCGTAGGACAGCGACGAGTTGTCGGGCAGCACACGCGCAAAGTCGCTGCGGCCCAGCACCAGCACGTCAGTCTGGACTTCGCAGCGCACGGTGGCCGAGTGCGGCTCGTTGTCGATCATGCTCATCTCGCCGACATAGTCGCCCGACTCGAGCACGGCCAGGATCACCTCGCGACCCCGGGCGTCGGCGGTCAGCACCCGGGCCCGGCCATTGAGCAGGATGAACAAGGTGTTGCTCTTGCGGCCCTGCTCCACCACCAACTCGCCACGCCGGAGCTTGCGCTTGACAACGCTGTCAGCAATCAGTTGCGCCTGATCGTTGGTGAGCATCGAGAACAATGGCACGCGCCGGATCAGATCTAGGTTGGTCAACATGGACATGAGGGATTCCCTTATTACTAATATTGTGTTGCCTGCATCATCCCGACAAATCGGCTCGTCGGCAGACAAAATTCGATGCAATTTCGTGCGAACTGCCTGGTTTTCAAGCCCAAGGGCATCGCCCAGGTCGACCCAGACCCCCATGGGACAATTCGGTCATCGGACTGGCCGCTGTTCGGCCAACAGACCTCACCCTAACCTGAATTCATCATGAGCTCACCCACCCTCCACGCCCAAGTGCTGATCCTGGGCTCCGGCCCAGCTGGCTACACCGCAGCGATCTATGCCGCTAGAGCAAACCTCAAGCCGGTGCTGATCACCGGCATGGCCCAAGGTGGTCAGCTGATGACCACCACCGAGGTCGACAACTGGCCCGCCGACGTGATGGGGGTGCAGGGGCCGGAGCTGATGCAGCGCTTTCAGCAACATGCAGAGCGCTTCAACACCGAGATTGTGTTTGACCACATCAACGCGGTGGACCTGTCAAGCAAGCCGTTCAAGCTCACCGGTGACAGTGGTCAGTACAGCTGCGACGCGCTGGTGATCGCCACCGGCGCCTCTGCCAAGTACCTGGGACTGCCGTCCGAGGAGGCTTTCATGGGCCGCGGCGTCAGTGGCTGCGCCACCTGCGATGGCTTCTTCTACAAGGGCGACATCGTGGCGGTCGTCGGTGGCGGCAACACCGCTGTCGAAGAAGCGCTCTACTTGTCCAACATCGCCAGCAAGGTGCACCTGGTGCACCGGCGCGACAAGTTCCGCGCCGAACCGATCATGATCGACAAGATGCACGAGAAGGTTGCCGCCGGCAAGATTGAGCTGCACCTGTTCCAGACCCTAGACGAAGTGCTGGGCGACGCCAGCGGCGTCACCGGCGTGCGGCTCAAGAACGTCAGCAGCGGTGCGACCGAAGACCTGCCGCTCAAGGGCTGCTTCATCGCCATCGGCCACCAACCCAACACCGACCTGTTCAAAGGCCAGCTGGAGATGAAGGACGGCTACATCGTCACACGCGCCGGCCTGAACGGCTTTGCGACAATGACCAGCGTGCCAGGCGTCTTTGCGGCCGGCGACGTGCAGGACCACATCTATCGCCAGGCCATCACCTCGGCAGGTACAGGTTGCATGGCGGCACTGGACGCACAGCGTTTCCTGGAGCAGCAAGCCTGAACGGGCCGAGCCAGACATTTTCTGGCTATAATCGTCGTCTTTGCCGGAGGTGGCTGCGGGCCTTGATCGTTCCAGATCGAAACCGTTCCACTGGCGGCTGAAAAGCGTAGACGATTCGTGGAGTACGCGAGCGTCAAACAGGCATCTACTCAGGCGGTTACCCCGTACCCCGGTTCACCCCCCTGCGCTGGTTGTCTGGCCTGCAACAGTCAAGATTTTCGGAGAAGCGTCATGGCACGCGTCTGTCAAGTCACGGGCAAGCGCCCGATGGTGGGAAACAATGTATCCCACGCCAACAACAAGACCAAGCGTCGCTGGTTGCCCAACCTGCAATACCGCCGCTTCTGGGTCGAGAGCGAAAACCGTTGGGTGCGCCTGCGCATCACCAACGCTGCGCTGCGCCTGATCGACAAGGTCGGCATCGACCAGATCGTGGCCGATCTGCGCGCCAAGCACGCGCTCTGATCGCCGTCCCAATCCACAGCAAACCCGGAGCACGACATGGCATCCAAAGGCGGACGTGAAAAGATCAAGCTGGAATCCTCTGAGGGGACCGGCCACTTCTACACCACCAGCAAGAACAAGAAGACAACCCCTGGCAAGCTCGAATTCATGAAATTCGACCCCAAGGCGCGCAAGCATGTGCTGTACAAAGAAATCAAGCTGAGGTGATCTGCAGGCTTTAGGCCTGCAACCCGCTTTGATTCCAGAAGCCCGCCCTGACCCGGCGGGCTTTTTGTTGTGCACCGGGCAATCCGGCCCAGGCTTTCAGCGAAAGGGGCGCATTGACATCGCCCTGGCCGGCCTTCGCGAACAGCTTGCTGCCGATCGCCTCCCATCCAGGCCCATGACCGGCCGTTCGTGTCAGCCCGCAACGCTGCGGCCGAAGGCGACGAGCAGACCAAGCCAGCGGCGCGAATATCGAGAGCGGCATCGCTTGGCAACAACGCCGACAAGCCAGCGGGGCATGAACTGAGAGGCTGGCAGGTACGTCCTGAGAATTACCTATGAGCCATCCCGGCTCATCGACAGCGGACCGCCTCAGGTCCGCACAGCACGCAGCTTGATCGAAAACTGCTCCAATGCCTCGATACCGCTGCTCTCGGCCTGCTTGCACCACAGTTGCAGGTCGACCACCAACTGGTCGGCCGATACATTGGTACGGGTCCAGAGTTGGCGCAGTTGCTCACGCATCGTCACCAGCTTGGCCAACTGCGGACTGCCTTTGACTGCCTTAGCCAACTGCGGCAGGACATTGGCAGGAATCTTCTCGGCGTCACGGTGCAGCCAGCGCTGGGCCAGTTGCAGTTCGATCAAGTTGACACTGCCCTGCGCCTTGACGCGCGCCAATTCGGCCGCGCACGCGGCTCGCAGTTCATTGGCGTACTTGGCCATCACCTCGTAGCGATTGGCGATGATCGCCTCCAGCGTGTGGGCGTCTGCCTGTGGCCTGACTTGCCCCAGTTTGAGCTGGGGCGCTGTCTTGCGAACTTTGGCCAGACCGACCAGTTCCATCGCGCGGATATAGGCCCAGCCGATATCGAACTCAAAGGGCTTGACCGAGAATTTGGCCGAAGTCGGGTAAGTGTGGTGGTTGTTGTGCAATTCTTCGCCGCCAATGACAAAGCCCCAAGGCGACACATTGGTCGAAGCGTCAGGCGCTTCGAAATTGCGATAACCCCAGTAATGGCCAATACCGTTGATGATGCCGGTGGCCATCACCGGAATCCACAGCATCTGCACCGCCCAGACCGTCAGACCGATCGCACCGAACACAGCCAGGTCTATGGCCAGCATCACGCCAACACCTTCCCAGCTGAAACGGGTGTAGAGATTGCGTTCGATCCAGTCGTCGGGCGTGCCGCGACCGTACTTGGCAATCGTCTCGGGAACCTTCGATTCGATTCGATAGAGCTCAACGCCGGTCAGCAGCAGCGCCTTGATGCCACGGGTCTGCGGGCTGTGCGGGTCTTCCTCGGTCTCGCACTTGGCGTGGTGCTTGCGGTGGACCGCCACAAATTCCTTGGTCACCATGCCCGTGGTCAGCCAAAGCCAAAACCGGAAGAAATGTTCAGGGATCGGATGCAGGTCGAGCGCCCGATGGGCTTGAGCGCGGTGAAGAAATATCGTGACCGAGCAGATCGTGATGTGGGTCATACCCAGCGTGACCAGCAGCACTTGCCACCACGTCGAGCTGGACCACAGGCCATAAGCCAGCCAATCCACCAAAGAAAACCACAGCGTCGAAATCAAGCTCATCTTGGCCTTTTGCCGCCCAAAAAACGGACAGATTGCCTATTGTAGGCTGCCCTGTTGCTTTAGACGACCAGGAAATTGCCTGGAAAACCCGCGTCATCCGTCAAGATTCGGTCAGACGGTGCAGCCGAACTCAGGGGTGACTGCGTTTGCGCAATCGTGAATGCGTGGCGCAAAACCGGCGCAAGCGAAGTCAGCGCCGCTGCCACAGCGCAGCGAAAAACCCGTCTGTCGCTTGGCGGTGCGGCCAAAGCCGCAGGTAACCGTCGTGGGTCAACTCCTGCGCACGCTCGACATGGGCGGCCAGCAACGCCTCCTCGGCCGGCAGCTTGACAAAATCAGGGTGTGCTGCTCCGAAGGCCTCGGCCACCATCTCGTTTTCATCCCGCAACAAGCTGCAAGTCGCGTAGACCAAGCGCCCGCCCGACTTGACCAGCCGGGCTGCGCTGTCAAGGATCGCAGTCTGTTTGGCCTGCAGTTCGACCACGGCCTGCGGCGATTGACGCCACTTCAGGTCAGGGTTGCGCCGCAGCGTGCCAAGCCCGGAACAAGGCGCATCGACCAGCACCCTGTCGATCTTGCCTGACAGACGCTTGACGCGCTCGTCGCGCTCGTGCGCGATCTGCGCCGGATGCACGTTGGACAATCCGCTGCGCGCCATCCTGGGCTTGAGCGCGTCGAGCCGGTGACCTGAAGTGTCGAACGCGTAGAGCCGGCCTGTCGAACGCATGGATGCACCCAGTGCCAGCGTCTTGCCACCAGCACCGGCGCAGAAATCGACCACCATCTCTCCGCGTTTGGCATCGACCAACAGCGCCAGCAGCTGGCTGCCTTCGTCCTGCACTTCGATGTCGCCACGCACAAAAGCATCGATCTTCTGCAGCGCGGGCTTTCCCGGCACCCGAATACCCCAGGGCGAGAACGGTGTCGGCGCCACGCGCAGGCCCGCCTGGTTGAGCACGGACAGCATGTCCTCGCGCTTGGCCTTGAGGACGTTGACCCGCAAATCCAGCGCTGCGGGCTCGTTGAGCGCGGCCACCAGGGGCCAGAACTCGGCCTCACCGAGTTGGCTGCGCAGCGCCGAGGCCAGCCAATCGGGCAGGTTGTGGCGCAGCTTTTCAGAAAAACTTCCCGGATCAACCGCCAGAACCTGTTGTCGCCATTGTTGTTCGTTAGGGCCTACCGCACCACGCAACAAATTCTGGTCGCCCGACCAAGCCAGCAGCGCCAAGCGCCGCTCCAAAGCGCCCGTGCCGCTCTGGGCTTGGTGCAAGAGCAAAGAGCGGCGCCGCAGCACGGTGTAAGCGGTCTCGGCCAATGCATGGCGCTCGCGCGGGCCGAGCGTGCGGTGCTGTCGGAAGAAGCCCGAGACAATGCTGTCGGCGGGCGCGTCGAGTCGGAGAACAGCGCGCAACAGTTCGGTTGCCAGGTCAAGCAGGGCGGTAGGATGCATGGCCCGATTATCCGCGCCCTCTTTCAGACAGCTTTTCGATCTACAGCCCATGACCGACCTGCCCCCGCTGCCCGCCGCACCGATCGGGCGTTACCGCCACTACAAAGGCAAGGAGTACGAACTGGTTGGCGTGGTGCGGCACAGCGAGACGCTGGAAGCCCTGGTGTTGTACCGCCCGCTGTACGGCGAGGGCGCGCTGTGGGTACGGCCGCACGCGATGTTCTTCGAGACCGTCACCGTTGCCGGCCTGACCCAGCCTCGCTTCGCCAAGCTGGACTGAGCGCTTGGGAGCATCAGCCAGCCCAGAACAAGTACTGGGGCTCAGCGTTCGCGAGTTGCACCCGGCCATCGCGCAACAGCAATTGGTCCTCGACGAACCAACGCACGGCACGCGGGTAGATCACATGCTCGGCCGCGAGCACCCGGGCTGACAAGATCTGCGGCGTGTCGTCCGGTAACACCGGCACAGCGACCTGGGCCACGATCGCGCCATGGTCCAGCGCGGTGGTGACGAAGTGAACCGTCGCGCCTGCCAGCTTGCAGCCGGCTTCGATCGCCCGACGGTGGGTGTGCAGGCCGGCAAAAGACGGCAGCAGCGAAGGGTGGATGTTGAGCATCCGTCCTCCGTATCGGGCCACGAAACCATCGCCGAGGATGCGCATGAAGCCTGCCAGCAACACCAGATCGGGTGCAAAGCCGTCGATCACCCTCGCCAATTCAGCGTCGAACAGTTCCCGGCTGGGCTGCTGCAGGTGATCGACCACCGCAGTGGCAATGCCTTGGCGGGCGGCGAACATGAGCCCCGGCGCACCCGGCTTGTTGCTGATCACGGCCACCACCTGCGCGGACCAGTCCTCGGTCGTGCAACTGCGGACGATGGCCTGCATGTTGCTGCCCAGGCCGGATATCAGGATGACGATGCGCTTCATCAGGGCGCGAAGTGTACGGGCTGCGCGCTCGGGCACAGGTAGCAGCCTGCGCCGCGACGCCGGCCCTTGAGCGAGAATCCGCCGCTCTTGTGAAGGACTGACCCATGCGACCCCGTGTACTCTCAGGCATGCGCCCCACCGGCGCACTCCATCTCGGCCACTACCATGGCGCGCTCAAAAACTGGGTCAAGCTGCAGCACGACCATGACTGCTTCTTCTTCGTCGCCGACTGGCACGCGCTGACCACGCACTATGAAGACCGCGAGGTGATCGAGAAGACGGTCTACGACATGGTGATCGACTGGATCGCCGCTGGCCTGGACCCTGAAAAAGCCACGATCTTCATCCAGAGCCGGCTGCCAGAGCATGCCGAGCTGTTCACGCTGCTGGCGATGGGCACGCCGCTGGCTTGGCTGGAGCGCATGCCGACTTACAAGGATCAGATCGAAAAGCTCAAGGACAAGGACCTCGCGACCTACGGTTTTCTCGGCTATCCGCTGCTGCAGGCCGCCGACATCCTGATTTACCGCGCCGCTTATGTGCCAGTGGGCGAGGATCAGGCACCGCATGTGGAGATCACCCGAGAGGTGGCTCGCCGCTTCAACCACCTCTACGGCCGCGCCGCCAACCACGACGAGCAAATCGCCTCCGCGCTGGCCAAGCTGGGCAAGGACGACGCGCGCTACATCGAGAAGCAGCGCAAGGCCTATGGCCAAGACGGATCGATTGAGGCCTTGTCCAGAGGCGAGGCGGTCGTCAAGCGGGCCCGGTCGGCCGAATTGATCGACAGCGACGACACCGAATTGCTGCTCGGTCACCTCAAGGGCAGCGGCAAGAGCGTGCTGACCGAGCCTGCCGTGCTGTTGACCGAGACCAGCAAGTTGCCCGGACTGGACGGCGACAAGATGAGCAAGAGCCGCGGCAACACGATCGCGATGCGCGACGAACCGGCGGTGGTGGCGCACAAGATCAAACGCATGCCCACAGACCCGCAGCGCGTGCGCCGTAACGACCCCGGCGACCCGACGCGCTGCCCGGTCTGGCAGTTCCACCAGGTCTATTCCGACGCGGCCACCAAGGATTGGGTGGTCCAGGGCTGCACCAGTGCCGGCATCGGTTGCCTGGACTGCAAGCAACCCGTGATCGACGCCATCGTACGCGAGCAGCAGCCCTGGCGCGAGCGCGCTGAAGCCTACCTCAGCAACCCCAAGCAGATCCACTGGATCGTCGAGATGGGCACCGAGCGCGCACGCACGGTCGCGCGTCAAACCATGAAGGACGTTCGTGAGGCGATGGGGCTGAACTACTGAGTGCCCCAAGGCCGGCCGAAGCCGGCCGCC
>JBILYN010000245.1:0-6542 GCA_044377715.1 Aquabacterium sp. | reverse complement strand
CTCGCCCGAGCGGTGGCTGATCACCGCGGTGTAGCCGGCGCGCTTGGCCATCTCGATGGCCGCGAAGGTTTCGGTCAAGGTGCCGATCTGGTTGATCTTGATCAGGATCGAGTTTGCGACGCGCTGCTCTATGCCTTGCTTGAGGATCTTGGTGTTGGTGACGAACAAGTCGTCGCCGACGAGTTGGACCTTGCTGCCCAGGCGCTCGGTCAGGTGTTTCCAGCCGTCCCAGTCGCCCTCATGCATGCCGTCTTCGATGCTGATGATCGGGTATTTGTCGACCCATGAAGCGAGCATGTCGGTCCAGGCCGGGGCGCTGAGCTTGAGGCCGCCTTCGCCTTCGAGCACGTATTGACCGTCTTTGTAGAACTCGCTGGCAGCGCAGTCCAGGCCGATCGCGATCTGCTCGCCCGGGGTATAGCCTGCCTTGTCGATGGCCTCCAGGATCATCTGGATTGCCGCTTCGTGGTTGGCCAGGCTGGGCGCAAAACCGCCTTCGTCGCCGACCGCGGTGCTCAAGCCCTTGTCGTGCAGGATCTTCTTGAGTGCATGGAAGGTTTCAGCGCCCCAGCGCATGGCTTCGCGAAAGCTAGGTGCACCCACCGGGATGATCATCAGCTCTTGCAGGTCGAGGTTGTTGTTGGCGTGCTCGCCACCGTTGATCACGTTCATCATCGGCACCGGCATCGTCATTGCGCCCATGCCGCCGAAATAGCGGTACAGCGGCAGGCCGGACTCCTCGGCCGCTGCGCGTGCCACGGCCATGCTCACCGCCAGCGTGGCGTTGGCGCCCAGGCGCGACTTGTTGTCAGTGCCGTCGAGGTCGATCAAGGTCTTGTCGAGAAAGGCCTGCTCGCTCGCGTCCAGGCCGAGCACGGCTTCGCTGATCTGGCTGTTGACATGCTCGACAGCCTTGAGCACGCCCTTGCCGCCGTAGCGGTGCTTGTCGCCGTCACGCAACTCGATTGCCTCGCGGCTGCCAGTGGACGCACCCGACGGCACGGCCGCACGGCCCATCGTGCCGCTTTCGAGCAGCACGTCGCATTCGACGGTAGGGTTGCCGCGGCTGTCGAGGATTTCGCGACCGACGATGTCAACAATGGCGCTCATGATGTGGGGATCTGCTTTCTGGTGGATGAATTCTGGATCAGCATGCCGCAAGGCCGCACCGGCGAGGCGCTGTGCCTGGACTGGTCTTCAGTCGGGCGTGCCCTCGGTCACGATCATGTCGAAAAGGTCGGTCGTTCCCAGGCGCAGCATGCGGGACGCGCGGTACAGCTCGCTGTCGTAGAAAGCCTGGGCCTGCTCGAAGCTGGGGAAACGCAGCAAGGTGATACGCGTGGGACGCCAGTCGCCTTCGAGCACCGCCAGCCGCCCACCCCGGGCCAGGTACTCGCCGCCGGCAGCAGCCACCGCCGCCGGCGCGCTCGCCATGTACTGCTTGAATCGCTCGGGGTCGCTGATCTTGCTCTGGACGATGATGTAGGCACAGGCCATGGTTTGCTCCGGTTCAGCAGCTGAAGTCATTCTCGAGCAAGGGCTGGGACTTGATCACCCGGTCCAGCGCCAGCAGTTGTTCGAGCAAGGCTCTCATGTGCTTGAGCGGCACGGCATTCGGCCCGTCGCTCATCGCGTTCGTTGGGTCGGGATGGGTTTCCATGAACAAACCGGCGACGCCGACCGCCACCGCGGCGCGTGCGAGCACCGGCACGAATTCGCGCTGACCGCCGCTGCTCGTGCCTT
Source organism: Aquabacterium sp. (assembly GCA_044377715.1). Lineage (GTDB taxonomy): Bacteria > Pseudomonadota > Gammaproteobacteria > Burkholderiales > Burkholderiaceae_C > Pseudaquabacterium. Next base: position 4,799 of record JBILYN010000245.1, on the reverse strand, counting down.
GTCCGCCGGGCAGTTGCACCGAGTGCGTGGCGTCGAAGACCACCGGTGCGCCGGTCTCTCGCATGATGGCCAGGCTGCGCATGTCCGAGACCAGGTTGTTGTAGCCGAAGCTCACGCCACGCTCGCAGGCCATGAAGCGGTCTTCACTCAAGCCGGCCTCGCGTGCCGCAGCGCGTGCCTTGGCGATCACGTTCTTCATGTCGTGCGGCGCGAGGAACTGGCCTTTCTTGATGTTGACCGGCTTGCCGCTGCGTGCCACAGCCTGGATGAAATCGGTCTGGCGGCACAGAAAGGCCGGCGTCTGCAGCACGTCGACAACCGCGGCCACGGCCGGGATCTCGGCCTCGCTGTGTACATCGGTCAGCAGTGGCACGCCGAGTTCGCGCTTGACGGCGGCCAGGATCTCCAGGCCGCGCGCCATGCCCGGTCCGCGGAAGGTTGCGCCGCTCGACCGGTTCGCCTTGTCGTAGCTCGACTTGAAGATGAACGGGATGCCCAAATCGCGGGCGATCTCCTTCAGGTGCCCAGCAACGTCGATCTGCAACTGCAGTGATTCGACGACGCAAGGCCCGGCGATCAGGAAGAAGGGTTGGGTCAGGCCGACCTCGAAGCCGCAGAGTTGCATCGGATGTCTCAGGCCGTGGTCGGCATGGCGGCGGCGGCCCGCTGCACGAGCGCCGCGGCGATGAAGCTGATGAACAGCGGGTGGCTGTCCCAGGGCGTGCTTTTGAACTCGGGATGAAACTGCACGCCGACGAACCAGGGATGCTGGCTGCGGGGCAGTTCGATCATCTCGGTGAGTTTTTCACGCTGGGTGATCGCCGAGATCACCAGCCCGGCGCGCTGCAGCGTCTCGAGGTATTTTTCGTTGGCCTCGTAGCGGTGGCGGTGCCGCTCGGTGACGACCGGGCCGTAGATCTGGTGAGCCAGCGTGTCGGGCCTGACGTCCGAGCTCTGCGCGCCCAGGCGCATCGTGCCGCCCAGGTTGGATTGGGCGTCGCGCTTCTGTATCGTGCCGTCGGCGTCCTGCCATTCGTCGATCAGCGCGATCACCGGGTGCGGGGTCTCAGGCTCGAATTCAGTCGAGTTGGCACCGGGCAGCCCTGCGACATGGCGCGCGAACTCTATCGTCGCGACCTGCATGCCCAGGCAGATGCCTAGGTAGGGCAGCTTGTGCTCGCGGGCGTACTTCACCGCGATGATCTTGCCCTCGATGCCGCGCTTGCCGAAGCCGCCAGGCACCAGGATGGCGTCGAACTTGGCGAGTTGGTCGGCGTTCTCGGCGTTCAGCGTCTCGGCGTCGATATAGCCGATCTTGACCCGCGCGTGCTCGTGGATGCCGGCGTGGCGCAGCGCTTCGTTGAGTGACTTGTACGAGTCCGACAAGTCGGTGTACTTGCCGCACATCGCGATGTTGACCTCGTGCAGCGGGTGACCGACCTCGTGCACCAGGTGGTCCCAGCGCTTGAGGTTTGCGGGTTTGGTCAGCAGTTGCAGCTTCATGCAGATCTGCTCGTCCAAGCCTTGTTCGTGCAGCAAGCGCGGGACCTTGTAGATCGTGTCGACGTCCCACATGCTGATCACGCCGTGCGGCACGACGTTGGTGAACAGCGAGATCTTCTCGCGCTCTTCGTTGGGCACCTCGCGGTCGGCGCGGCACAGCAGCACGTCGGGCTGGATGCCGATCTCGCGCAGTTTTTGCACCGTGTGCTGTGTCGGCTTGGTCTTGAGTTCACCGGCTGCGGCGATCCACGGCACATAGGTCAGGTGCACGAAAGCGGTGTTGGTTGGCCCGAGCTTCAGGCTCATCTGGCGCACGGCTTCGAGAAACGGCAGGCTCTCGATGTCGCCCACCGTGCCGCCGATCTCGACGATCGCCACCTCGAAATCGGCCGCACCGCGCCGCACGAAATCCTGGATCTCGTTGGTGACATGCGGGATCACCTGCACCGTTTTGCCCAGGTAGTCGCCGCGTCGCTCTTTCTCGAGCACGCTCTTGTAGATCTGGCCCGACGTGAAGTTGTTCGTTCGCTTCATCCGCGTCGTGATGAAGCGCTCGTAGTGGCCGAGGTCGAGGTCGGTCTCGGCACCGTCGTCGGTGACGAAGACCTCGCCGTGTTGGAACGGGCTCATCGTGCCCGGATCGACGTTGAGGTAGGGGTCGAGCTTGATCAGGGTGACGTTCAAGCCGCGCGATTCGAGGATCGCCGCCAGCGACGCCGAGGCGATGCCCTTGCCGAGGGAGGACACCACACCGCCGGTGACGAAGACGTACTTGGTCATGTCGTGCAGCACCCTTGCGGCACCGCTTTGAGGGGCGCAGGAATGCTCTGTTGGTAAACGGCGATTATAGGGTTGGGGGTGGTGGTGGCCGGCCCGGTGGGGCCTCGCGCTGCGGCTTGAGCGGGGCGGTCAGCCATCATGCCGAGCCCATCGTCGCCAGCAGCGCGAGCACCGCGTCGGCGGTCTCGACCGGTTTTTCCATTGGATAGAGATGCGTGCCTTCCAGCCAGACGAAGCGCTCACCGGCCATCTTGTGCATCGGCCCCAAGCCGCCCAGGCGGATCTCAGCGGACTTGGTGCCGGCGACAAAGCCCAGCGGGCAGCGCAGCGGATGGCGCTTGAGCACCGCACCCAAGTGGTGCGGCAAGGTGTTGTAGATGCGGGTCTCGACCTCGCGGTCGAAAGCCAGCACGGTCTTGCCGCCGCGCCGCTCGGTGCCGCAGGCGATGTAGTCGGTCAGCACGCCCGGTGCCCAGCGCGCGAACAGCGACTTGGTGCCGTAATGCTCGGTCACTGCCTTGCGTGAAGGCCATTCCTGGCGCCGGCTCTGCGATATCCGGCCTGGCGAGACCTTTTGGATCAGCCGGCTGGCCTTGAACACCCGCACGCTGTGGGCGCGCCAGCCGGTGATCACCGGTGAGTCCAGCAGCACCAAGCCGCGCACCAGATCGGGCCGCCGGGATGCCGCCAGCAGGCTGAGCAAGCCGCCCAGCGAGTGGCCGACCAGGTAAGCCCCTTGGGGCGCTTGGGTGCTGATGAAGTCGATCAGTTGGTCGCGCAGCCGAGGCCAGTTGCTGGTGACCGGGTATTTCGGGTCATGGCCGAACTTGTCTAGCGCCAGGACCTGCCAGCCGGCGGCTTGCCATTGCCTGAACAGCTGTGCATAAGTGCCCGCCGGAAAGCCATTGGCGTGGGAGAAAACGAGAGTGGGCTGCATGGCTCGGTATCAGGGTCAACCCTGTAGTGTGCCTTGCCGCGCCTGGCCCAGGACGATGCAGATGTTTAGACTGTCTGCTGTTGTCCGATTCGGCCGCGCCATGCTCAACCCTATCCTCTATGCTGTCCCGGTGTTCCTGCTGCTGATGGCGCTGGAATACGCTGTCGGCCGGCACCGGTCGCAGCCGATTTATCGCGCCGCTGACACCGTGTCTAGCTTGTCGCTGGGCATCATCAGCCAGTTGGTGGCAGTCTTCACCAAGCTGGCCAGCCTGGGCCTGTACACGCTGGTGTTCGACCACGCAGCGGTCTGGCGGCTGCCGGTGGACTCGGTCTGGGTCTGGCTGGGTTCGCTGTTGGCCTACGACTTCTTGTACTACTGGTATCACCGGTTCGGTCACGAGATGAGCTTGCTGTGGGCCGCCCATGGGGTGCACCACTCGAGCGAGGAATACAACCTCAGCACCGCGCTGCGCCAGACCAGCACCGGGTTTCTGTTCGCCTGGATCTTCTACCTGCCGTTGGCGCTGGCGGGTGTGCCGCCGCTGGTGTTTGTGGTGGTCGGTCTGATCGATTTGCTCTACCAGTTCTGGGTCCATACCCGGCTGATCGGCAAGCTCGGCTGGTTCGACCGAATCTTCGTGTCACCGTCCAACCACCGCGTGCACCACGGCCAGAACGATTACTGCATAGACCGCAACTACGGCGGCATCCTGATCCTGTGGGACCGGATGTTCGGCAGCTTCGTTGAAGAACGCGACGCTGAGGCCATCGTCTACGGCATCCGTCAGCCGCTGCGCAGTTGGAACCCGCTTCGGGCCAACAGCCAAGGCTACGCCAGCCTGTGGCATGCGTTGCGTCGAAGCCCTGGCGGGGTGGATAGTCTGCGTCTGTTGTTCAAGCCTCCGGGCTGGCAGCCTGTGGGCAAGGTGCCGGCCCATGAGCTCTCCGGTTTCGAGCGCTTCGGGCCGCCGCTGCCGCCGGCGCTGGCACTGCACGGGCTGTTGCAACTCGCGTTGCTGATGGCCTTCGGCCTGCATTTCCTGGCCATCGCACCGACGCTAGGTCTGGCGATCGCGCTGGGCTATGCCTTGGTGATCGCGCTGCAGTTGGCAGCGCTGTCTCGCCTGTGCGAGCAAGGCCTGGCGGCGCACAGGTTCGAGGCCGGACGCTGGGTCGCAGGTTTGCTGCTGCTGCTGGCTTCGCCGCTGCACGGTATCGCCTGGCTGCTGTGGTGGCTGCTGGCCGGGCTGAGCGGATTTTGGGCCTGGCGTCTGGCCAGCCGCACCGAGTTCAGACCACCCGCTCCTCCGGCCGGGTGATCTTGCGCATCGGTTCGTAGCGGGCCTTGTCGGCCAACAGCGGCTGCGTGCTGGCGCCGCCGTCCCACACCGGGTCGGCGATGCCTTCGAACACCTCGCGCAAGCGCTGGCCCCAGGTGCTGTGGATCATCTGGAAGTAAGGGTTCTGGTCGTCGATGCAGACGATCTGCTCTGTGGCGAACTGGCCCTCCTGGTAGACCAGCAGGTCCAGCGGCAGCCCCACGCTCAAGTTGGATTTCAGTGTCGAGTCCATCGACA
>JBILYN010000044.1:0-19703 GCA_044377715.1 Aquabacterium sp. | reverse complement strand
GTAGCGGTTCTTCAAGTCCTCGATCTCCTCCTTGAACATCGTGGACTTGAGCGAGCGGTTGCCATAGACCAGCGTGAAGCGGCTGTGCGGCTCGCGCGCGAGCACTGTCTTCATGATCGACAGGATAGGCGTGATGCCGCTGCCGCCGGCAAAGCCGACATGGTGGCGGTGCGCTGCAGGCTCTAACGGCACATGAAAGCGTCCTTGCGGCGCCATCACGCTGACCGTGTCACCGGGCCGCAGCTGCGCGTTGATCCAGTTCGAGAACAACCCACCGCGCACCTTGCGCACACCCACGCGCAACTCGCCGTCGTCGACGCCAGCGCAGATCGAGTACGAGCGTCGCAAGTCCTGGCCGTCGATCTGCTGGCGCAGCGTCAGGTACTGGCCCTGGATGAAACCGAAGGTCGCGCGCAGTTCGGCAGGCACCTCGAACGAGACGATCACCGCCTCGGCCGTGTCGGGCTCGACGGCGAGAACGCGCAGCGGGTGGAACAGCGGAGTGCTCATATCGGTTTGAAGTGTTCGAAGGGTTCGCGGCAGGCGGTGCAGCGGTAGAGCGACTTGCAGGCAGTCGAGCCGAACGCCGACAGCTGCTCGGTCTGCACGCTGCCGCAACGCGGGCAGGCCAGCGCTGGCGCGGCGCGGCGGCGAACGATGCGCATCGCCACGCCAGCGCCGGGCTCCACCGGACCGGGCGGGGCAATGCCGTAGTCACGAAGCTTGCGCCGGCCCTCGTCGCTGATCCAGTCTGTCGTCCAGGCCGGCGCGCGGCGCAGCGTGACCCGGGCCGCTCCCAGGCCGGCGGCGGCGATCGCGGCCAAACAGTCTTGCGCGATCACCTCGGTGGCCGGGCAACCCGAGTAAGTGGGGGTCAGCACGATCTCCAGCCCATCGTCGTGCTCGATGACGTCGCGAACGATCCCCAAATCGCGCACCGACAGCGCGGGCACCTCAGGGTCGAGCACGGTCGCCAACACCGCCCAGGCGCGCTCGGCCCGGGTGGGGTCGACCAGCGCAGCGCCTGTCACCACGCGCCGCCCGGAAAGCTGCGTTGCAAATGCTGCATCTCTGCCAGCAGGCGGCCCATGTGCTCGCTGTGAACACCGCGCTTGCCGGTGCTGCGGAACGCCTGGTTCTGGGGTGCGGTCAAGGTCGCCTCGGCCAGCACCTCGTCCATCTCGGCGCGCCACGGCGCTTGAATCGACGACCAGGCCGGACCCAGCCCGGTCTCGTGCGCAGCCTTGTCCACCGCGTCGTCGTCGAACAGCTCGGCGGTGTAGCGCCACAGCTCTGATAACGCAATTTCGCAGCGTCTTTTCGACTCGACCGTTCCGTCACCCAGCCGAACCAGCCAGTCGGCCGAATGCTGCTGGTGGTAGCGCGCTTCCTTGATCGCCTTGCCGGCGATGGCCGCAAGCTCGGCGTCGTTGGAGTCAGCCAGCGCAGCCCAGATCAGCTTGAGCCAGGTCGAGACCATCAGATTGCGCAGCACCGTGAAAGCGAAGTCGCCGCGCGGCAACTCGACCAGCGTCGGATTCAGGTAATCGCGCTCTTCGCGCAGAAAAGCGAGCTGGTCCTCGTCAAAGCCGCCGCTGCGACCGGCGTGGGTCAGCAGCGCGCGGGCCTGGCCGACCAGGTCGAGCGCGATATTGGCCAGCGCGATGTCTTCTTCAAGCACCGGCGCGTGGCCGCACCACTCGCCCAGGCGCTGGCCCAGGATCAAGCAGGTGTCGCCCAGGCGCAGCAGGTATTGCGTCGCGGGGTCGTTGGTAATCTGGATGGATGGATTCATACAGGCCTCAAAAGCTGAGATGGATTCCGTCGCGCAGCAGGAAGCCACTCACCTTTTCACATGTGGTCGACTTCGGGCGGCAGCTTGTAGAAAGTCGGGTGGCGGTAGACCTTGTCTTCGGCTGGGTCGAAGTACATCGCCTTGTCAGCCGGGTCGCTGGCGACGATCTGGTCAGACCGCACGACCCAGACGCTGCAACCCTCTTGGCGCCGCGTGTAGACGTCGCGCGCCAGCTGTATCGCGAGCTTGGGGTCGGCCGCGTGCAGGCTGCCGCAGTGCTTGTGGTCTAACCCAGCTTTGGTGCGAACAAAGACCTCCCACAGCGGCCATTCGTGGTTGACGCTGGCGTCGGCGCTGGGGTTGGCGCTGAGGTCGTTCGTTTGGTGGTCACTCATCTCTCTGCTCCTGAGCTTGTCAAGCGGCCTCGGCCTGCGTCGCCTGCTTGCGGGCATGGGCCAGCGCGGCCTCGCGAACCCAGGCGCCGTCATCCCAAGCCTTGACGCGCGCAGCCAGTCGCTCGCGGTTGCAAGGGCCGTCGCCACCGACCACGCGCCAAAACTCTGACCAGTCGATCGCGCCGTGGTCGTGGTGGCCGCGAGACTCGTTCCACTTCAGCTCTGGGTCGGGCAGCGTCACGCCCAGCAGCTTGGCCTGGTCAACCGTGGCATCGATGAACTTGGCACGCAGCTCGTCGTTGCTGATGCGCTTGATGCCCCAGCGCATGCTTTGCGCCGAGTTCGGGCTTTGGTCGTCGGGCGGGCCGAACATCTGTATCGATGGCCACCACCAGCGGTTGACCGCGTCCTGCACCATCGCTTGCTGCGCCTCGGTGCCGCGCGTCATCATCGTCAGCAATGCGTCATAGCCTTGGCGCTGGTGGAAGCTCTCCTCGCGGCAGATGCGCACCATCGCGCGGGCATAGGGCGCGAACGAGCAGCGGCAGATCGGCACCTGGTTCATGATCGCCGCACCGTCGACCAGCCAGCCGATCACGCCAATGTCGGCCCAGCTCAGCGTCGGGTAGTTGAAGATCGAGCTGTACTTGGCGCGACCACTGTGCAGCGCGTCGATCAACTGGTCGCGGCTCTGACCCAGCGTCTCGGCTGCAGCGTACAAATACAAACCGTGTCCGCCTTCGTCCTGCACCTTGGCCAGCAGGATGCACTTGCGCTTGAGCGTGGGCGCGCGGCCAATCCAGTTGCCCTCGGGCAGCATGCCAACGATTTCGGAGTGCGCATGCTGGCTGATCTGCCGCGTCAGCGTCTTGCGGTAGTTCTCGGGCATCCAATCCTTGGCTTCGATGAAGTCGCCGGCGTCGATGCGCTCGTCAAAGCGCTGCTGCAGCGCCATCTCATCGGTGGACCTGAGGGTCTTGGGCGCGACGTCGGCGGCGCCCTGGGTGTCCAGCGCTTGGGTGTACATGTTGAATTTTTTCCCGATGAATGACACGCTCAGCGCGGGCGTTGGTCGACGACGCGGCGGGCCTTGCCGGTGAGCGTGCGCTCGATGCTGTCGGGCCGCAACACCTCGATACGGGTGTTCACGCCGACCAGGGTCTTGATGCGGTGCTGCAGCCAGTGATGGATCAGTTCGACCTCTGACTGCGAGGCCTGGCTGCCCGCATGGTTGAGCTCGGTGCGAACGCACAGCTTGTCTAGCGGCCCTTCGCGGCCGACCACCAACTGGTACTGGCCTGAGAGCTGTGGATGCTGCAGCACGATCTCCTCGATCTGCGTCGGGAAAACATTCACGCCGCGGATGATCAGCATGTCGTCGCTGCGGCCGACGATCTTGCCCATGCGCCTAAACGCGCGCGAGGTCGGCGCCAGCAGCCGGGTCAGGTCGCGGGTGCGGTAGCGGATGATCGGCAGCGCTTCCTTGGTCAGCGAGGTGAACACCAACTCGCCTTCTGCGCTGCCCGCTTTTTCGTCGTAAGGCAGCACCGCGCCGGTCTCGGGGTCGACGATCTCTGGGTAGAAATGGTCTTCCCAGATCACCGGGCCGTCCTTGCTCTCTATGCATTCGCAGGCCACGCCAGGGCCCATCACCTCGGACAGGCCGTAGATGTCCACCGCGTCGATCGCCGCAGCGGATTCGATCTCGCGCCGCATCGCCTCGGTCCAGGGCTCGGCGCCGAAGATGCCTATCGCCACCGACATCGCCGTCGGGTCCAGCCCCTCGCGCCTGAACTCCTCGATGATCACCTGCATGTAGCTGGGCGTGACCATGATGATGTCGGGCTTGAAGTCGACGATCAGTTGCACCTGCTTCTCGGTCTGGCCACCGCCCATCGGCACCACCGTGCAGCCCAGACGCTCGGCGCCGTAATGCGCGCCCAGGCCGCCGGTGAACAAGCCATAGCCGTAGGCCACATGCACCATATCGCCGGGCCGCCCGCCCGCGGCGCGGATGCTGCGCGCGCCCAGGTCGGCCCAGGTGTCGATGTCGTTCTTCGTGTAGCCAACCACCGTGGGCTTGCCGGTCGTGCCCGACGATGCGTGGATGCGCGAGACCTGCGCGCGCGGCACCGCGAACATGCCGAACGGGTAGTTGTTGCGCAAGTCCTGCTTGGTGGTGAACGGGAACTTGGCCAGGTCTGACAGCGTCTTCAGGTCGCCAGGCGCCACCCCTGCAGCGTCGAATGCCTGGCGGTAATGCGGCACCTTGTCATAGGCGTTCTGCAAGGTCTGGCGCAAGCGCTGCAGTTGCAGAGCGCTGATCTCGTCGCGGCTGGCGGTCTCGATCGCGTCAAGTTCGCCGGGGGCGGGTTGGCGCTGGGGCATCGCGGTTCTCCTGAGCATTTGGGGGGATGTTGACTGGCCAGAGCGCGCAGATCAGCCGAGCACGACCACGGGTTTGCCGCGCATGGTGTACGAGCGGCCGCGAAACACCGCGACGCGCTCGCCGCGTTGGTTGAGCACCTCGGTGTCGTAGACCCCGGTGCGGCCGGACTTGGACACCTCGTGACAGCGGGCCGTCAGCAGGTCGCCCAGACGCGCAGGCGCGACCAAGTCGATTGAAAACCCAGACGCCACGCTCAGCTCGTTGTAGGCATTGCAGGCGAACGCGAAGGTCGAATCGGCCAGCGTCGCGATCAAGCCACCGTGGCAGGTCGCATGGCCGTTGAGCATGTCTTGTCGAACGACCATCTCGATCACCGCCCGGCCCGGCGCTACCTCGACGATGCGCATGCCCAGCATCTTGGTGGCGTGGTCGCCAGCGAGCATCGCGTCGCGGACCAATTCGGCAATCTGCTGTGGGCTGGGTTCGGCCATGGGCGGTGGATTCCTGGAGGACGGGGGCGGCCTGAACCGAAGGGCTTCAGGTCAGGATCAGGCCGAACTTGGCGCGGGCTTTGCGACGAATCGAGCCGAAACCGCCAGGTCGAAACACTTTCGACCAACCGGTCGGTAGATGGTAAGGGACTCGATTGACCTGAGGCAAGTCAAACGCCTACGGATAAACCCTTTGCGCCATCGCAAAGCTCACAGCTGCGGCGCTTGCACCGACAATAGCGGTCTTTGATCCGTCGAGCCGCCCTGCGGCGACCGCCATGCCAGATACCCCCGTCACGCCGAACACAAGCGCCGCTCCAGGCCTGAACTTGCCCGCTGCCGACCTGAGCGCCGAGACGACAGCCGCAGCGCCGGACCCGCAGTTGCCCATAATCGAGCACGTCACCGAGCATGTCATCGACCAAGTGATCGAGCACGCACCAGCGCATGTCACCGGGCATGCCCCCGAGCACAACGCCGAGCCTGTCGCCACAGAGCCTGTCTCCACAGAGCCTTTTGCCACAGAGCCTATCGCCACAGCCCCGGCCGATGCTGCGCCGGCTGGCGAGACCGCCGATGCCGGCATCGCCGCGCTCCAGCCCGAATCGGCCAAGCCTGCGCGCGGTCCCAAGGACATGAGCCCTTCGGCCTGTGCCGATTTGCTCAAGCAGCATTTCCCGGCGCTGTTCGGCGGCCAGCCCAAGCCCTTGAAGCTGCGCATCCAGTCAGACATCGCACAGCGCGCGCCAGGGGTGTTCGGCAAGCCTGCGCTGTCGGCATTCTTCCGCCGCCACACCGGCAGCACCGCTTACCTGATCGCGTTGGGCAAGTCCACCGAGCGCTTCGACCTCGACGGCCAGCCAGCGGGTGAATTGAGCGAAGAACACCGCCAGCTCGCCCGCGAGGAGCTGACGCGCCGACGCCAAGTCACGCGCGACCGCGAGCAACAGGCACGCGCACAAGCCCATTCGCAAGCCCGTGGACAGCACGCTGCGCCAGCGCAGGATCAGGCGCCAGACAACGTGCAGCAGGCCGAACTGCGTGCTGCGCAGGCAGAACTGCGGGCTCAACAGGCCGAGCTGCGCGCCCAGCAAGCCGAGCTGCGGGTCCAGCAAGCGGCGCTGCAGGCCCACCAGGCTGGGCATCAGCAAGAGCGACAGGCCAGGCTGGCTCTGCTGCGCGACTTCGACCGCACCACGCTGACGATGGCCAACTTCTGCGCGCTCAAGGGCATGAAGCCCGAGACCCTGGCGCCGCTGCTGGCGCAAGCCAGGCTGGAAGCCGCCGAAGCGCCGCCGCGGCCGATCGACGACAGGCCTCGGCCAGCGCCCTGGCGTGACGGGCCACAGGGCGGCCAGCGCGATGACCGACGGGACTTTCAACGGGACGGTCGACGCGATGATCGGCGCGATGGCGGTGGGCCACGCGGTCCGGACTTCCGCCGCGATCCAGGTCAGGGCCCGCGCCGGGACCAGCCGCCAGGCCAGGACCAGCGCCCCCGCGCCGATCAACGCTCACGCCAGGATGCACGTCCGGACAACCATCCGGGCGCGAGGCCCGCACCGGGGCCAATGCGCGATGGTCGACCCGACAACCGACCCCAAAATCGACCCGACGGCCGACCCAACAACCGACCCGACAACCGGCGCGACGGCCGCCCCGCGGCGCAGCCCAGCCCGGTGCAGACCACCGGTCCGGCCTCAGCCCCAGTCCAGGGCGATGTCCACCAGGTCAGCCCGGGCGCGCCCGAGAGCGCACCGTCTGGCGGCCACAGCGGGCCGACCGAGACTTGAAGCGCCGGGCAGCGCTTCCAGCCGCGCTGCCTTGGACCGCTGTCACCGGTTTGAAACTCTAAACCTCTAAAGCTACAAAGGTCTAAAGGTTTAAAGGTCTAAACGCCTCAAACCTCGTCGGCCAGTTGCGCCAGCAAACGGGTAAACGCCAAGGGTTGGTCGACCATCACATGGTGGTCGGCGTCAGCCAGTTCATGGGTCGGTGTTCCGGGCGGCGCCAGCGAGCGCGCATGGTCGAACAACTCGGGCGTGACGAGCCTGGATCGCCCGCCGCGAACCAGCACCACCGGGCATAGCGACTGGCCCAGATCGCGGTGCGGCTTGCCGAAGTCGAAGTTGTCGAACAAGGCCGGGTCGAAACGCCAGCTCATCGCTGGACGGCCCTGGCCATCGAGCACCGACTTGAGCGAATGGCGCGCAATGTGGTCGGCGATGAACGGGTGCTCGCAGCCCTGGGGCGGCATCAGCTTGAAGCGCGACAAGGCATCGGCCTCGCTGGTGTAGAAGCGCGCCTGGCCTCCGCCCATGCGTTCACGGCGCCGCTCGTTTTGCGCCTCGATCGAATCGGGCGGACGCAGCGGGGTGTCGACGATGATCGCGCGGCGCAGACGCTGGCCATGGCGCGCAGCCGTCGTCATCAACACATAGCCGCCGAAGGAATGCGCCGCCAGCACCGGCGCCGTGGGGGCATCAAACAAGCCGGTGGCCTCGACCACCGCGATCGTCTCGTCGGACCATTGCGCCACCGAGTACTTGTCCCGCCAACCCGAGCGACCCATGCCCGAGAAGCTCAACGCCACCACCCGCCGGCCTTCGCGGGCGAGCAAGGGCGCGATGAAGCTGAACCAGTCGGCATGCGCGCCGTTGCCGTGCATCAGCAACAGCCCGGGGTCGCCGATGCGGCCCCAGGCCAGGGTCTCGATCGCCGCGCCCTGGACCTCGACCATGCTGCGCTCGGGCGCGTCTTCCACCGCCCGCTCGAACCAGTCCGGCGCCGGGGGCCTGGCACCGCCGAAATCGGCGAGCGGCGCCCGAAAGTAGCGCGGCACCTCAGCGCCCGCCGCCGTCGCTGGCGCCTTCAAGCGCCAGCTCCAGGCTTGGCGCGTGCGGCAAACGCTTGCGCCAGCTCGTTGCGGCCTTGCGCAGCGCCGCTGGCAGGTACTTGGTCGCCGCTGCGGTCGCTGACCTGGCCCCAGGCGGCGGCCAGCTGCGCGGGGACGTCCGGCCCGGTGCCCAGGTGCAGCCCTGGCGTCAAGCTGATGTAGGCGGCTTCGAAAGTGCCCGCGCCAGCGCAGGCGATCGCCCGGGTCGGCGCGTCGGCGCAGGCCAGCCACAGCAGCGCCGGCACCACCGCCTCGGGTTGCAGCGCGGCCAGCATCTCGGCCGGCAGCAAGCCTTCGGTCATGCGCGTGGCGGCGGTAGGCGCCAGGCAGTTGACGCGAATGCCGCTGCGCTCACCCTCGATCGACAGCGTCTGCATCAGCCCGACCAGGGCCATCTTGGCAGCGCCGTAGTTGGACTGGCCGAAGTTGCCGAACAGGCCAGTCGACGAGGTGGTCATCACGATGCGGCCGTATTTCTGCGCCGTCATGATCGGCCACACCGCCTGGCTGCAATGCACCGCGCCCATCAGGTGGACATCGATCACCAGCCTGAAGTCTTCCATCGTCATCTTGGCGAAGCTCTTGTCGCGCAAGATGCCGGCGTTGTTGATCAGGATGTCGACCCGGCCCCAGGCGGCCATCGCCTGCGCCACCATCGCCGCAACCGCCGCCACGTCGGTGACCGAGGCGTTGCTCGCCAGCGCCCGGCCGCCAGCGGCAACAATCTCATCGGCCACGGATTGCGCGGCGTCGCCCAGGTCGTTGACCAGCACGCGTGCCCCGCGCGCGGCCAGCGCCAGCGCATGGGCCCGGCCCAGTCCACGGCCCGAACCGGTGACGATCGCGACTTGGTCTGTGAAGTCTGGATTCATTGTATTTTTCGGTTTTTGGAGCTTGCGGTATGGCAAGTGCAACGTTTATACCGTAAGTACCAATGGCGCTTGCGGCCTCGGCTTGGAAAGATGCGGATGTCCATTCACAACCAAGGAATCAACATGAGCTTGTTCAACCTCCAGGGTCAGGTGGCCGTGGTCACCGGGTCATCACGCGGCATCGGCCGCGCCATCGCCGAGCGCATGGCCGAGCACGGGGCCAAGGTCGTGATCTCGTCGCGCAAGCAAGACGCTTGCGAAGAAGTCGCTAACGCGATCAACGCCCGCCACGGCGCCGGCACTGCGCTGGCGATTGCCGCCAGCATCTCCAACAAGGCTGCGCTGCAGGGGCTGATCGACCGCACGCTGTCGACCTACGGCCGCATCGACACGCTGGTCTGCAACGCCGCGAGCAACCCTTACTACGGGCCGATGGCAGGCATCGCCGATGAGCAGTTCCGCAAGATCCTCGAGAACAACATCGTCGCCAACAACTGGCTGGTGACGATGGTCTCGCCGCAGATGATGGCGCGCCGCGCGGGCTCGATCATCATCGTCTCGTCGATCGGTGGTCTGCGTGGTTCGTCGGTGATCGGCGCTTACTGCATCAGCAAGGCCGCCGACATGCAGCTCGCGCGCAACCTCGCGGTCGAGCTCGGGCCGCACAACGTGCGCGTCAACTGCATCGCCCCAGGGCTGATCAAGACAGATTTCGCCAAGGCGCTGTGGGACAACCCCGAGATGTTGGCCTTGCGCAATGCCGAGACACCGCTGCGCCGCATCGGCGATCCCGACGAAATCGCCGGCGCAGCGGTCTACCTGGCCGCACCCGCCAGCAGCTTCATGACCGGGCAATCGCTGGTGATCGACGGCGGCGTGACGATCTGATCGCCCCGAGGCCGGCCGACGCCGGCCGCCCCCCCGGTCAAGCCGCCAAGCCACATTTGCTTGAGAGCCTCGCCTCCAAGGGCCGGACTCGGACCTTGTCCCGCAACGGACAAGGTCGCTCAAGCAAAATGCCGGCACCATGCCGGACCTGCCCTTGATCTGGATCGACGACGACGTCAGTCTGCCACCTACCCGCTACGCCCAAGGCGCCGACAGCGAAGCGCCGGGGCTGTTGGCCGCGGGCGGGACGGTCACGCCGCAGCGGCTGGCCGAGGCTTATCGGCACGGTGTCTTTCCCTGGTACAACCCGGGCGACCCGCCGCTGTGGTGGAGCCCGGACCCACGCATGGTGTTGCCGGTGGCCGAGTTCAAGCTTTCGCCGTCGCTGCGCAAGACCCTGCGCCGATTCATCCGCGACCCGCGATCAGAGATCCGTATCGACTCGGCTTTTGCGCGGGTGATGAGCGCCTGCGCTGCAGCGCCGCGTCCCGGCCAGAACGGCACCTGGATCGCCCCCGAGATCATCGAGGCCTACAGCGCCTGGCACGCCGCCGGCGCGGTGCACAGCTTCGAGACTTGGATCGACGGCGAATTGGTCGGTGGCCTGTATGGCGTGAGCATCGGCGCGATGTTCTTCGGCGAGTCGATGTTCGCTCGGCAAACCGACGCCTCCAAGATTGCGCTGTCGGCCTTGATCGCTTTTTGCCGCGGCCATGGCATGTCGCTGATCGACTGCCAGCAACGAACCGGCCACCTCGCGAGCCTGGGCGCACGCGAAATCCCCCGCAGCGATTTCGAGTCTCAGCTGGCACGCAACGTGGACGAGAAAGCGCCCGCCGCTTGGGCTTTTGACCCAGCGCTGTGGGCTGAGCTGCACCTGGGCAGCCCGGGCGGCTTGCCAACCCCATTCGAGACAGGCCGCACATGACCCACCCCAAAGAACTGCCGCTGGCGTCCTTGCAGTTCTACGCCACGGCGGCCTACCCCTGCAGCTACCTGCCCGACCGGCAGGCCAGGTCGCAGGTCGCCACACCCAGCCACCTGATCCACGCCGATGTCTATTCCAGCCTGGTGACCCAGGGCTTTCGGCGCAGCGGCATGTTCACCTATCGACCCTATTGCGACAGCTGCACGGCCTGCATGCCGCTGCGTTTGCCGGTGGCCGGGTTTGTGTCCACACGCAGCCAGCGCCGCGCCTGGAGCGCGCACAAGGGCTTGAGCTCGCGCGTGCTGCGGCTGGGCTTTGTCGCCGAGCACTACCAGCTCTACCTGCGGTACCAGGCGGGCCGCCACGCCGGCGGCGGCATGGACCAGGACAGCATCGACCAGTACACCCAGTTCCTGCTGCAAAGCCGGGTCAACTCGAGGCTGGTGGAATTTCGCGACCCCAGCGACGACGACAGCGGCACCCTGCGCATGGTCGCGATCGTCGACGTGTTGAGCGACGGCATTTCGGCCGTCTACACCTTCTACGACCCCGACTACCGAGGCAGCCTGGGCACCTACGGCGTGATGTGGCAGATCGAGCAAACCCGCGAACTCGGGCTGCCCTACCTGTACCTGGGTTACTGGATCGCCGAGAGCCAGAAGATGGCCTACAAGGCCGACTTCGGCCCCAACCAATTGCTCAGCAACGGGACTTGGGTGAGCTCGGACGCGGTTCAGCCCAGGGCGGGTTGAAGCTCGGCTGGCGAGCCGCTCGGGCAGGCACAGCCCCCTGCCCGCCTACAATCGGCGGATGGCACTTTCCCCTGTTCCCGAGCTCGTCGCCGAGCTGGCCGCTGGCCGAATGGTGATCCTGGTTGACGAAGAAGATCGCGAAAACGAGGGCGATCTCGTCCTCGCCGCCGACCATGTTTCAGCCGAAACCATCAACTTCATGGCCAAGTACGGCCGTGGTCTGATCTGTCTGACCCTGACGCGAGAGCGCTGCGAACGCCTGCACTTGACGCCGATGACGGCGAAAAACGGTGCCGCACACGCCACCGCTTTCACGGTGTCGATCGAGGCCGCCGAGGGGGTCACCACCGGCATTTCAGCCGCCGACCGCGCCCGCACCGTGCAGGCTGCGGTGGCGCGCGACGCCAAGGTGACCGATCTGGTCCAACCCGGCCACATTTTCCCGCTGCAAGCCCAGGACGGTGGCGTGCTGATGCGCGCCGGCCACACCGAGGCCGGTTGCGATCTGGCGGCGATGGCCGGGCTGACGCCAGCCTCGGTGATCTGCGAGATCATGAACGACGACGGCACGATGGCGCGGCTGCCCGACCTGAAGATCTTCGCCCGCGAGCATGGCCTGAAGATCGGCACGATCGCCGACCTGATCGCCCACCGCGCACACAACGAAACCTTGATCGAGCGCGTCGGCGAGCGCGAGCTCGCCACCGCTCAGGGCAACTTCCGCTGCATCGCATTCCGCGACCGCTCGGGTGGTCTGCACCTGGCGCTGCAACACGGCCAATGGCTGCCCGGCGATGAAGTGACGGTGCGGGTGCACGAACCCTTCACCGCGATGGACTTGCTCGACACCGGCCGCAGCCGCCATTCCTGGCCCTTGCCCAAGGCTTTGGCAGCGATCCAGGCAGCGCCAGCCGGCCTGGCAGTGCTGCTCAACTGCGGCCACGATGTGCAGACCTTGCTGCCGCTGGTGATGCCGCAGTTGGCCAGCAGCACCGAGCGCGGCATGCAGATGGATTTGCGCACTTACGGCGTCGGCGCCCAGATCCTGCGCGACATGGGCATCACCCGCATGAAGCTGCTGGGCAGCCCGCGCCGCATGCCCAGCATGATGGGCTATGGGCTGGAGGTCACCAGCTTCGTCGCCGCCGGCCATTGAGCCCGCCGGACATTGAGCCCGCCGGACATTCTTCTTCCCCCGAAAGCATCCATGCGCAACGCCAACCAAGGCGAGGACCTCGTCCCGGCCAACCCGCTCAACGGCTCGCCGCTGGCGATCGGTATCGTGCAAGCACGCTTCAACGCCGACATCACCGGCGCGCTGGCCAAGTCCTGCCTGGCAGAACTGGCCGCATTGGGCGTTGATCCCGACAACATCCGGCTGATCACCGTGCCTGGTGCGCTGGAAGTACCCCTGGCATTGCAGGCGCTGGCCGAGAGCAACGACTTCGACGCGCTGATCGCGCTGGGTTGCATCGTCCGGGGCGAGACCTACCATTTTGAGCTGGTGGCCAACGAGAGTGGCGCCGGCGTCAGCCGGGTCGCGCTCGACCACAGCCTGCCGGTGGCCAACGCGATCCTGACGGTCGAAAACATGGAGCAGGCCTGGGCCCGCGCCGAAGACAAGGGCCGCGACGCCGCCCGCGTGGCGGTCGAGATGGCCACGCTGCTGAACGAGCTGACGTGACCGAGTCCCCGGTAAAGCCTCAGCAATCACCCGCTGCCGGCCAGTCACCGAGCCGGCCGGCGCGCAAGCCGCAGGCCAAGTCGACGCGCCGCCGCTCGCGCGAGCTGGCGCTGCAAGGGCTGTACCAATGGTTGCTCAGCGGTGCCGACGGCGCCGAGATCGAGGCCCATATCCGTGACCAAGAGGGTTTCGAGAAGTGCGACCGGCCGCACTTCGACGCGCTGCTGCATGGCGGCATCCGCGAGGCAGCGACGCTAGACGCGGTGCTGGCACGCCATGTCGACCGCAAGACCAGCCTGCTGTCGCCGGTCGAGCATGGGGTGCTGATGATCGGCGCCTACGAGCTCAGCCACTGCATCGACATCCCTTACCGGGTGGTGATCAACGAAGCGGTGGAACTGGCCAAAAGCTTTGGCGGCACCGACGGTCACAAATACGTCAACGGCGTGCTCGACAAGGCCGCAGCCGACCTCAGACCGGTCGAGGTCAAGGCACGCAACGATGCGCGCCGGGCGGGTTGAACCGGGTTTGACCGAGTCCGCTGCATGAGGCTGGCCAGCAGGCTCGACCACATCGAGCCCTTCTACGTCATGGAATGCGCCAAGGCCGCGGCGCTGATCGCCGCCAGCCCGGCTTGCGACCCGGCGCAAGGTGGCGAGCGCATGCTGTTTCTCAACATCGGCGAGCCCGACTTCACCGCGCCGCCGCTGGTCCAGGAAGCCGCCGAGCGCGCGATCCGTGCCGGCCGCAGCCAGTACACCGACGCCACCGGCCTGCCCGCGCTGCGCGAGGCGCTCTCGGGCTGGTATGCGCAGCGCTTCGGGCTGGACATCCCGGCGCGCCGCATCGTCATCACGGCCGGCGCGTCGGCAGCGCTGCAACTGGTCTGCCTGGCCTTGTTCGAGGCCGGCGACGAGGTGCTGATGCCCGACCCGAGCTACCCCTGCAACCGACATTTCGTCGCCGCGGCGCAGGCCGTGGCCAAGCTGCTGCCGACCAACGCCGCGCAACGCTTCCAGCTCGACGCCGCGATGGTGGCGCAGGCCTGGTGCCCGGCCACGCGCGGCGTGCTGCTCGCGTCACCCAGCAATCCCACCGGCACCTCGATTCACCCTGAAGAACTGCGACGCATCGCAGCGGTCGTCGCCGGCCACGGCGGCGTGACCATCGTCGACGAGATCTACCTGGGCCTGAGCTACGACGAGGCCTTCGGCCGCAGCGCGCTGCAGCTCGGCGAGCACATCGTCTCGGTCAACAGCTTCTCGAAATACTTCAACATGACGGGCTGGCGATTGGGCTGGCTGGTCTTGCCCGAGGCCTTGGTCGAGCCGGTCGAACGGCTGGCGCAAAACCTGTTCATCTGCGCCTCGACCATCGCCCAGCACGCGGCGCTGGCCTGCTTCGACCCCGCATCGATTGCCGAGTACGAACGCCGGCGGGCCGAGTTCCGCGCCCGCCGTGACTTCGTCGTGCCTGCGCTGAACCGGCTTGGGCTGACAGTGCCGGTGCTGCCCGACGGCGCTTTCTACGCCTACGCCGATTGCAGCGCGCACAGCGCCAACAGCTGGGATTTCGCCTTCGAGTTGATGCACAGCGCGCATGTGGCGCTGACGCCAGGCCGCGACTTCGGTCGCCACGACCCGGCGCGCTGGCTGCGGCTGTCGTTTGCCAGCAGCCGGGACAAGCTGGAGGAGGCGCTGCACCGCTTGCAGCGGGTGCTGGCATGAACCCAAGCCACCACCCTTCCCGCCCCAGCGGCCGACCCCGACGCTGACCCTCAGGAGCGCCACACCATGAACCAAGATTTCTCGATCATCACACTGGTGCTGCACGCCGGCTTCGTGGTGCAGTTGGTGATCGCCGGCTTGCTGCTGACCTCGCTGGCGAGTTGGAGCGTGATCTTCAACAAGCTCTTCGGCCTGCGCCGGCTGCGCCGTGACAACGACGATTTCGAGCAGTCTTTCTGGTCGGGCAAGAACCTCAACGACCTGTACGCCAGCGCCAGCGCCAACCAGCACAGCGCGACGCTGGAGCGCATCTTCGCCAGCGGCATGCGCGAGTTTCTCAAGCTGCGCGAGCGCCGGCTCGACGCCCAAGGCCAGCTCGACGGCGCCCGCCGCGCGATGCGCGCCAGCCTGCAGCGCGAGCTCGACGCGATCGAGGGCAATGTCGGCTTCCTCGCCAGCGTCGCTTCGGTCAGCCCTTACGTGGGATTGTTCGGCACGGTCTGGGGCATCATGCATGCGTTCGTCGGCCTGTCCAATGTGCAGCAGGTCACGCTGGCCACCGTCGCGCCCGGCATCGCCGAGGCGTTGGTGGCCACCGCGATCGGCTTGTTCGCGGCGATCCCGGCGGTGGTGGCCTACAACCGGTTTGCGCGCGACATCGACCGCATCGCGACCCAGCTCGAGAGCTTCATTGAGGAGTTCTCCAACATCCTGCAGCGCAACGCCGCCCAGGCGCCTGCGGCCGCGAGGTAGGCTGCAATGGCTGCCGTTGCCTCCAGAGGCCGCAAAGGCCGCCGCGCGATCGCCGAGATGAACATGGTGCCGTTCATCGACGTGATGCTGGTGTTGCTGATCATCTTCATGGTCACCGCACCGCTGATCACCACCGGCCTGGTCGAACTGCCCAGCGTGGGCAAGGCCGCGAACCGTCCGACCAGCGTGGTCGAGGTCATCGTCGGCATCGACGAAAAGCTGCGACTGCGACTCGACGGCGCCGACCCGCAACCCACCACGGTGGCAGGCCTTGCTATGGCCGTCCAGAAGCTCCAGGCCGGCAACCCGCAGGTACCGGTGGTGATCTCGGCCGACAAGGCGGTGAAGTACGAACAGGTGGTGCGAGCGATGGACGTGCTGCAGCGCGCCGGCATCGCACGCATCGGCCTGTCGGTGCGCCAGGGCGGCTGACGGTGGCAGCAGCGCTAGAGCGTGACGCGCTGCTGCCTCGCGCAGACGCCAGGCTGGGCCTGGGTGCTTTGCTGGCGCTGCTGGCGCACGGCGGGCTCGTTGGCGCGCTGGCGCTGGGGCTGAACTGGCGGCTGCCGCAACCCGATGTGCTTGCCAGCGCCGAACTCTGGGCCGCCGTGCCCCAGGTGGCGGCACCGGCCCCAACGCCAGCCCCGACGCCGCCACCAGCCCCGCCCGAGCGCCGCCCCGAGCCCGCGCCGCCCAAGCCGCCCAAGCCGGTGGAGGCCGATCCGGAGGCTGAGATCGCGCTGGAGAAGGCCGCGAAACGCAAGAAAGAACAGCAGGCTGCGCGCGAGGCCGCCGAGCGCGAAAAGAGAGCCCAGGAAAAGGCCTTGCTGTTGAAGAAAGCGGCCGAAGACAAACGCCTGGCCGACGAGAAAATCGCGCAGCGCCAGGCCGCTCTTGAAGACCAGCGCAAGCAGGCCAAAGAGGCTGCGCTGCAGGATGCGAACACCGCCAAGCAGCGAGAAGAGAACCTCAAGCGCATGCTGGGTCAGGCTGGCGCCACCGGCGCGGCCAATGCCACAGGCAACGCTGCGCGCGATGCCGCGCCGTCTGCCGCTTATGCGGGCCGCATCAAGGCCAGGATCAAGCCCAACATCGTGCTGACGCAAGAGGTCGTCGGCAACCCGATCGCCGAGGTCGAAGTCCGCTGCGCACCCGACGGCAGCATCGTCGGCCGCCGCATCGTCAAGACCAGCGGCAACCCGGTCTGGGACGACACCGTGCTGCGAGCCATCGACCGCACGGCCAAGCTGCCGCTGGACAACGGACAAATCCTGCCGACGATGATCCTGGTGTTTCCGCGCCAGGAATGAGCATCGACTGCGCGGTCGATGCTGAAAACCTATTTGCGCGACTTGAGCAACTCGTAGACCTCGTCGCGCGTGCTGATGGCCAAAATGGTCAGCACCCGCGCTTGGTCATCGACGTGGTAGGCGAGTCGATATTGCGGCGACGTGATCTTGATCTTGTAAGTGTCAGCCAAGCCGTGCAAAGCGTCCTTGGCCACCCGCGGCGCCAGCAGTCGCTCGGTCAGCAGCTTTTGTTTGAAGCGCTTTCGAACCGCGCCATCGAGCCGGCCCCACTCGCTTTCGGCCAGCGGATGGATCGCCAACTCACAGCTCATCGATCGAGATCTTGCGCGCCGACGCCAACGACGGCATGCGCTCACGCGCCATGTCGCTGACGACCCGGTCGGCGAGTTGGTCCATCAGGCGTGCCATCAGACTGTTCGACAGGATGTAGCCCGCAGGCTGGTTGTGGTTGAGCACCACGACCGCCTCGTCGCCGGCCTGCGCGAAGGCCCGACCAGGGGCCTCACGCAGTTCGGAGATGCCGATGCTGCGGCCTGAAAATAACTTGTCCATCCCAAAATTCTACAATATTTATCCGAAATTTCGGCTGACCGTGCTGAGTTTGATATCGCAAGCGCGACAGATCCAGGCGCACAGGGCTCGACAATCGGTCTGCCCATAGACCCGCGCCCAGCCAGCATGGCGCGGCCATCTTCCTGAAAGAACCAACTCGATGACCGACCCCGCCGTTCTGGACCCCAGCTTGCTGCCCGCAGGCATCCGCAGCCGCTTTGTGCCCAAGGTCAACGGCCTGAACATGCACCTGCTCGAGGCCGGGCATGAGACACCGGGCCGACCCTGCGTGCTGCTGCTGCACGGGTTCCCGGAGCTGGCCTACAGCTGGCGCAAGCTGATGCCCGAAATCGCTGCCGCGGGCTACCACGTGATCGCGCCCGATCAGCGCGGTTACGGGCGCACCACAGGCTGGGACGACGCAGACCCGGCCGCCCTCGGCAGCTTCGGAATGCTCAACCTGGTGCGCGATGCAATGGGCTTGCTGGCCGCCATCGGCGTGCGCTCAGTGGACGCTGTGGTCGGACACGACTTCGGCTCGCCGGTCGCGGCCTGGTGTGCGCTGGTTCGGCCCGATGTGTTCAAGTCGGTGGTGCTGATGAGCGCACCCTTCGGCGGGCCGCCGCCGCTGCCGCTGGCCACGGCGCAAGGCCAGCCGCAACGCCCAACAACGACCATCGACCAACTGCTCACCGAGTTGGCAGCGCTGCCGCGTCCGCGCAAGCACTACCAGTGGTATTACGCCAGCCCTGAGGCCAACGCCGACCTGTGGCACTGCCCGCAAGGGGTGCACGCGATGCTGCGCGCGTACTACCACCACAAGAGCGCCGACTGGCCGGGCAACCAGCCTCAGCCCCTGGCGTCCATGAGCGCGGCTGAGCTGGCAAAGATGCCCACTTACTACATCATGGATCTGGCGCGCGGCATGGCCGAGACCGTCGCAGACGAGATGCCCAGCGCGGCCGAGATCGCGGCCTGCGGCTGGTTGACCGAGCATGAATTGGGCATCTATGCCGCCGAGTACCAGCGAACCGGTTTCCAGGGCGGGCTGCTGTGGTACCGCTGCCGAACCGCAGCAAACTTCGCAGCCGAGTTGCAGCTGTTCTCAGGCCTGAAGATCGAGGTGCCGGCGCTGTTCATCGCCGGCCGCAGCGACTGGGGCGTCTACCAGAACCCGGGCGCTTTCGAGGCGATGCAGACCCGCGCCTGCACCCGGCTGCAGGGCTGCCACCTGATCGACGGCGCAGGCCATTGGGTGCAGCAAGAGCAGCCCGAGGCGGTGAACCGCTTGCTGCTGGGCTTCCTGCGCGACAACAAAGTGGCCGCCCTGCCTTAAGCGCTGACGCTTGGCCAGCCGCCGCGCGCGTCAGTGGTTCTCTCGCGCGTGGTTGATCGTGTACTTCGGGATCTCGATCGTCAGATCGGTGTCGGCCAGGATGGCCTGGCAGCTCAATCGCGAATCGGGCTCCAGGCCCCAGGCGCGGTCGAGCAGGTCTTCCTCGGTCTCGTCCATCTCACCGAGCGAGCGCAAGCCCTCGCGCACGATCACATGGCAGGTGGTGCAGGCGCAGCTCATGTCGCAGGCATGCTCGATCGCCACGCCGCTCTCGAGCAAGGCCTCGCAAATCGAGGTGCCGCGGGGCGCGGTGATCTCGCGGCCCTGCGGGCAGAGTTCGGCGTGGGGCAGGATCTTGATGACGGGCATAGAGTCTTAACCTTGGCAATGTCGGTACTGAGGGTGTGAAGATTTCGTCGCGAGCGCGCCGAGATTGGGTCGAGCAGCACAGCCGTACACCCGTACGGCGAGCAGCGCAGGCCCGAGATCGGTGCGCGCAGCAGAAAGATTCATACCCTCAGATGTCGTTGATCTGGCGGCCGGTGAGCGCGGCCTGGATGCCGCGGTTCATTCGCGCAGCAGCAAATCCTTCGGTGCCTTCGGCCAGGCGCTCAACCGCGCTGTCGATCGCTGCGTGGTCTATGCCTGCGGCGATGCGCGCCAGGTCGACCAGCAGCAGTTCGATGGTTTCGCGCTCGCCTGCGGCAAGCAGCTCGCCGTCGGCGGCCAATGCGGCGCGGGTGGCCAATGTCATGCGCTCGGCCTCGACCCTGGCCTCGCGCAAACGCCGCGCCACCATGTCGGTCTCGGCGCTGGCAAAGCCGTCTTGCAGCATCGTCGTGATCTGGTCGTCGGCCAGCCCGTAGCTGGGCTTGACGATCACCGAGGCCTCGACGCCAGACCCCATCTCGCGCGCCGACACGCTGAGAAGTCCG
>JBILYN010000243.1:0-6601 GCA_044377715.1 Aquabacterium sp. | reverse complement strand
TGCCGCCCCCGGTGGCACCGCTGGCGTCGATGTGGGTGATGTCTAGCAACTCAATGTGATCGCCCAGCAAGAGTGCACTGCCGCCCTGGCCGCTGCGCCCGCGGGTGCTCAGCGTGCTGTTGCCCATGATCGCCAGGCGGCCCTGGCCTGGCGAATCGGGCAAGGGCTGGGGATGGCCAGGCTGCACGGGCGCTGCTGCACGCAGCTGGATCTGACCGCCTTTGGCGCCACTGGCGTCCAGTGTGGCGTTGTTCAGTTCGAGATCGCCACCAGCGCTCACCTCGATCTGGCCGCCCTGGCTGACGGTGGTCGCTTCAGCCGCTGCGGCTGCCGCTGCGGCCGTGGCCGAGACATCCACCTGGCCTTGCAACTTCACTTGGCCAGTCGCCTGCACCGTGAGCGTCCCGCCTTGCACAGGTGCGCTGAGATCGATGCGGCCGGTGTCGGTCTGGGTGAATTGCGTGGCCTGAATCAGCACCGAGCCTGCGCGGTGCAACGCTTCTTCGATCAGCTTGGATGCCGGTGCTGCAGCGCCGATGGTGCCGCTGTTGAGCACTTCTGGGGCGCTGATCTCGATGCGGCCAGCCGGGCCGCTGTCGGCGGCGGTGCTGCCTGCTGTCGCGTCGGCACGGATGGTGCCGCTGTTGTCCACCTTGCGGCTGGCCGACAAGATGATGCGCCCGCCCTGCATCTGCAGACCATGGGCTTCGATCTGGCCGCTGTTCTTGACCACGCCACCGACCAGCCGGTCCATCGACTGGGCGCTGATGATGATCAGCCCGCCCGGGGCCTGCACCGCCTGGCGGTTGTCCACCAGCGCCGCAATCTGGCTGGGCTCCACCCGGATGCTGGTCAGGCGGTTGTTGGCGTCAAACTGCAGGTCAACCGCCTCGCCCGCGGCCAGGGCCACCGTGCCCATGCGCGCAATGATGGCCCCCTGGTTGCGCACCTCCGGCGCCAGCAGCGCGATGTAGCCGCCCAAGGCGGCCCTGAGCTCGCCCTCGTTGACCACAGCACCATTGCTGCCGCTGCGCTCATAGCGATGCTTGCCAGCCATGAAGTCGGCGTCGCTGGTGCCCTGGGTGGTGGCCACCAGACCGCCCACATCCACCCGGGCGCTCGGGCCGAAATAGACCCCGGCCGGGTTGGTCAGGATGACCTGCCCGTTGGCCGTGATGCGGCCAAAGATCTGGCTGGGGTCCGTGCCGATCACCCGGTTGAGCGTGACACTGGTCGCACCGGGCTGTTGGAACTGCAGCTGCGCGTCCTTGCCCAGATTGAAGGTCTGCCAGTTGATGGCCGCAAGCGGCGTGCTCTGCTGGACGACCATGTTGGCACCGCTGGTGCTGATGTTGGCCTGCCCTGCGCGCAGCTGTCCCCCGGTGGGCAATACCTGGGCCGCTGGCGGCGTCTGGGCCTGCACGATCCAACCCCACAACAGGCCAAGCAGGCCAAGCAGGCCAATCAAGGGGCGATGCAGATTCAGTTGCACCTTGCGCATATGCTTTTTAAAAGCTCAGGCTCAGGTTGAACCACAGGCGATCGAGCTTGAGCGTGCCGTCCGAGTCGGTGCCCGCAGCCGTGGGCCGCGGGTTGAGCCCGTCGCGCCGCGAATAGCTGAGCTTGGCCATCACACCATCGAGGCCCTGCCAGGTGGCACTCAGGCCGTGCCCCTGCAATCGCAGGTCAGTTCGCGGCTCGCCGCTGGTGGCCGGCAAACCCAGCACCCGTCCGTGATCGACAAAAGCCGTCAGCAGCCAGGCCTTGTCCAAGCGCCAGCGCCATTCGGCGCTGAGCAGGCGACCGCGTTCGCCGCCGAGCTCACTGGTCGGATAGGCACGCACGCTCTGCGCACCGCCGATGTAGAACTTCTCGGACGAGTCAAGCGACTGGTTTGCATGCTGCCCCTGTACAGCGAGCTGCACCGAGTGGCTGTCCGATACGGCTTGCTGGCGCGACAGGCTGTAACTCCACTTGCGGTAGAGACGGTCAATGGAATCGATCAGCGAGTGGGCCTGCATGTCGGTCAATTTGCCGACGCTCCATTGCAGCCATGCGCTGTTGGCGCCGCCACCGACCCATTCATCGAAACGGTTGGCCGACAAACCCAGCCGCAGGCCGTTGCTGGCGTAGTCCGAGCGCACCTGGGTGTCGCCGGTGTAGAAAGTCTTGTTGTCGAGACCGGCCAACAGATAAAGGTTCTGCGCGCGCGCGCGCAGCAGCGGGTAGTTCAGGTCCAGCCCCATGCTGCCCGAGCGTCCCTTGACCTGCGCCGAAGTGCCCGCGCCAGGCCCTTCCACCACTTTGTAAAGCATTGATGACAGGTTGCCCCCCAGCCGCAAGCCGTCGTAGCCCACCGGAACCGTCACGGCCGCGCGGCCGTAGCTGCTTCCCTGGGTGTGCAGGCCGGTCAGGCTGATCAGTTCGCCCCGTCCACCAGGGCTGTTGATGTTCAGGTTGACCGTCAGGCGCTGGCTGCCGGTGGCACGCGCGCCTGTGTTGTCCAGACCGACGTCGCCATAGACCAGCGGCTCGTCGGTGGTCTGCAGCACCAGGGCCGTCCGGCCCTCGGAAACGTCCGGCGCCAAGGTGCCGGCCAGGCTGACACCGGGCAGGTCGTCTGCCAGCAGCAATGCACGGTCGAGCTTGACGGCATTGAGCGGCTGATCGGTCTTCTGGGCCGCTGCAAAAAAAGCCTCCAACTCAGCCCGCGCAACCCGCTTGGGCGGCGCGCCCTCCAGACGCACGCCGGCAAAGCGAGCCTCGATCACCTGCAAGGTGATCGTGCCTTCGCTCACATCTTGCTCGGGCAGGTACACGCGCGCGATCCAGCCCGCCTCGCGGTAGACGGCTGCCACCGCGTCGGCAGCGCGCAGCAAGCCTTCGTAAGCGAGTTCGCGCCCGACAAAGCTGGCCAATGCCGAGGTCAGTGCTTCGCTGTCCATCAGCCGATTGCCGGCGAAGCGAAAAGCCTTGACTTGAACGGACAGGCCCGATGGCGGCTTGATTTCGGGCGGCGGCGTAACCCGCTGTGGGGGTGCAGCCTGCGGCAGGGTCAGCGCACGCGGGGGCTCGATTTGCTGGCGGAGGCTGCCGGCGTCGGGAATGGTCTGGGCATGAACGCCTGTCAGCCCGAACAAAGCCGCAGCAGTCAGCACCAACCAAGGCCATTGACAGGTGCTCAACCACCTCTCTTGAATCATCAACTTGGCGCCTGTGGTTTGGCGTTGGAGAGCGGTCGTGCAGCGACGTCGGCACTACCACCGCAGAAGAACGTTAAAGTTTGTAGTTCAACAGCTTAGAAGGCACGGCGTGACAAAGCTAACCACTTCCAAAGCTGATGCACGACCCGCCCTGGTCCGGTCTGCGCAGCCCCGGACCATGAAGCTGTATCGTTTTCTTTCAAAGTTCTGCGCTTGGGTCTGGGCCATACCCTTGAGCCTGCTGCTGCTCACTGGTTGCCAGGGGTCTGTGGGTGGGGTACCAACGGACTTGACCCTGTCAAAGACCTGGCGCATGGACGCAAGCGCCAACGCGACGCTGCAAGACGTGGAAAAAGCCACCGACTGGCAACGCCTGCCTGAATGGAACACCTGGGGCTTCGGCAAAGAGCCGATCTGGGTGCGGCTGCAGCTCAAAGCCGCCACCGCAGAATCGCACATGCCCTGGGTCGTGCGGGTGCGGCCAGCCTTTCTGGACTATGTGACGCTGTACGACCCGGCCGCTGGCCTGGTGCTGCGCAGCGGCGACGCTTTGCCGCCCGCCGGAGAAAATCTAGCGTCGATCAATTTCATGTTCCAGATTCCTCCGCTGCCTTACGAGCGGACGGTTTACCTGCAACTGCGCACCACCAGCGCCCGCACGCTGCATGTGCAAGTGCTGCCCTTTGGGGAAGATCAGCAAAAGAACCGCTTGACGGATTGGGCGATGGGCTTTGTCATGGCCTCGAGCACCATCTTTGCAATCTGGGCTTTTCTTCAATGGATCGTCTCGCGCGAGAAGGTCATCGGGGCTTTTGCCCTGAAGCAGCTGTTTGCTGCCGGTTGGGCCTTTTTCTTTCTGGGTTTTGCCCGCGTGGCCATCGGCCCCTGGCTGCCAGAGGGGCTGCTCACCACGATTGCCTCGATGGTGTTCATTGGCGTCGTCAGCATCACCTTGTGGTTTTTTAGCACGCTGATCAAGGGCTACCAGCCTGCCCGATGGGCTTTGCGGGCCTTGCAGACCGTGGCGGTTCTGGTGCTGGCATTGCCGGTGCTGCACTGGCTCGGACACACGCACAAGATGGTGGCAATGACCAACCAATTTGTGGTGCTGGGCCTTCTACTCTTGGTACTGATGTTGCTGACCGCCGTGCCCAAGCGGGTCAAACAGCCGATCCCAATGGCGGTTTTTCTCGTCTACCTGTTGGTCTACAGCACACTCAATGCTTTGCCCAGCCTGATCCACCTGGGCTGGATCGAGGCCCATCCGATCGTGTTGTTCGGCGGCTTCGCACATGCCGTGCTGGACGGCATCGTGATGTTTGTGATCCTCCAGGTCCGCGCCCGAGTGCTGCGCAAGGCGCAGATGCAGGCCGCCCTGGACCTGCAACGCAGCCAGCAGCACGCCGAGGCCGAAAAGCGCCAGCGCGAAGAGCAGAGCCAGCTCTTCGCGATGCTGGCACACGAGATGAAAACCCCGCTGGCCACGCTGCGCATGTGGATGGAGGCGGGGCAGCTCAAGCCCGAAACCATGGAGCGGGCGATTGCCGACATGAACGCCGTCATCGAGCTCTGTGTGCACACCGGGCAACTGGCCGACCAGGGCCTGCAGCCCGACTGGCAGACCGTGGATCCGCTGGCGCTGACGCAGGCCTGCCGTGAAAGTTGTCGCTCTCCGGCCCAGGTGGATCTGGACCTGCCCGAGCGCGCCGATCTGCTGATGGCCGATGCGCAGATGCTGTCGATCGTGCTGGGCAATCTGCTGGACAACGCCTGCAAGTACAGCGCGCCCGGCAACCGCATCACCTTCAGACTGAGGGCTGCGACCGAGCACGACCGCGCCGGCTGGCGCTGGCAGTTGTACAACCAGGTCGGCCCGGCCGGCCTGCCCGATGCCGGGCGCTTGTTTGAAAAGTATTACCGCAGCCCCCATGCACGACGCGTTTCGGGCTCGGGCTTGGGTCTGTTTCTGGTCAAGGGCCTGCTGGACTTGATGCAGGGCCGGATCCGCTACGAGGTGCAGCAGCAGCAGGTGTGCTTCAGCGTGTGGTTGCCGCAAGGTCCGCCAGCAACGCCAGCGTCTCATTTGCCGGCTTCGCGTTAGCTTTCGTTGGAGATGCCAGGTAAAGAGTCGCAATACTGCAAAACACGGCACTTGGATCGCACCTGACAACCTCCATGCATGACATCGCCCTGAAGGTTCTGGTGGTCGAAGACAACGACGCACTGCGCGAGGCCACGATGGCTTTCTTGCAGCAC
This sequence comes from Aquabacterium sp., assembly GCA_044377715.1. GTDB lineage: Bacteria > Pseudomonadota > Gammaproteobacteria > Burkholderiales > Burkholderiaceae_C > Pseudaquabacterium. The sequence goes on along the minus strand of JBILYN010000243.1, from coordinate 1,142 downwards.
GAGGGGCACCAGGTGCGCGGCATCGCACAGGCCGAGGAAATCGATGACATGCCCGGCGGCTATGTCGCCGATGTGTATGTGATCGACTTGAATCTGCCCGACGAAGACGGGCTGAGCCTGACCCGGCGACTGCGTGCAGCACACCCCAATGCGGGTATCGTCATCGTCACGGCGCGCACGCGAATTGGCGACAAGGTGTTGGGCTATGACAGTGGGGCCGACCTCTACCTGACCAAACCCGTGCACCCGCAGGAGTTGAGGGCCGGCATACGCGCTCTGGGCAAGCGTCTGCTTACCTTCGGCTGGCAAAAGCAAGCCATGGTGCTCGACCTCAAGCGCATGCTGCTCATCAGCCCCGAAGCCCAGGTGGAAATGACGGCCAGCGACGCGCTGCTGCTCAGCGCCCTGGCGCGTGCGCCAGGGCACAAACTCGAACGCTGGCAAATCGCCGAAATCGTCGGTGGAACGGATGCCGAGACACCTTCGGCCAGCACCCTGGAAATGCGCATCAGCCGCCTGCGCAAGAAGCTCGCGACCGTAGGTGCGCCCCCACCCCACATCAAGGCCATGCACAAGGTCGGCTACACCCTGTGCACGCCGGTGGTGATGAAATAGCACTGCCAGGATACGGCTGCATGTATTCGAGTTGAAAGGACTTGTTCAGCTCGCGCGTCAGCAACACCTGGTTCTGGAGCAAGTCACGCCGTCGACGCGACCAAGCGAAACCTTGCTGACATCACGATTGGCGAGGGGGAGTGTCCAGGCGACCCTCGACCGTGCCCCCTCCGCGGCACAGCCAGTGGCGTTGGTAGCGCCAATCGCTTCACGCGCCAATGCAGCAGCGCGGGCGCAGGACTGATCAGGCGGCCCTGCGCAGTGGTTGCGTCAAAGCAATTTGGCTCGGCAGCAACGACACGAGATCCATGGTTTCTCCAGCGTCGTTGCAAAATTCGACCATGTAGGCCGTGCGTGGCACCGAGTGGATGTGCACGATGACGCCCTCAGCGCCAGCGGGGATGCTGGTGCCAGGGACGGCCTTTTTCAAGACAACAACATCAAGCTCCTTGAACATTTCACCCCCTCACTACATAGGCCGATACAAGCCTCGGTATGTCCGTCCCGGCGTCGATACGGGATATGCC
>JBILYN010000242.1:0-6631 GCA_044377715.1 Aquabacterium sp. | reverse complement strand
ATGTCAGTGATTTCTAGGTATTTATCCGGTGTCGCGACACAATTCTCGGCGCACGGATGAAATCGATTTCGTCGCTATCATCCAGCCATGGAGGACAAACCCCAGGCAGCCAAGGTCGGCCGCGCCAACGCAAGCGATGTCGCCCGACTGGCCGGTGTGTCGAGCGCCACCGTCTCGCGCACGCTGAACCAACCCGAGCAGGTCGACCCCGAGACCCGAGCCCGCGTGCAGCAGGCCGTGACCAAGCTGCGCTACCTGCCTCACGGCGCGGCGCGCAGCCTGCGCAGCCACCGCACGCGAATGATCGGCGCTGTCGTTCCCTCGTTCGACTACGCGCTGTACGCCCGCACCACCAGCGCACTGCAACGTCGGCTCGACGACAGCGGCTACTCGCTCGTGCTGGCCGAACACCACTACGACCTCGCGGCCGAACTGCGCATCACCGGGCAGTTGGTGCAGCACGGCGTGGACGCATTCATGTTCGTGGGACTGGACCACGAGCCGGCCTTGTTCTCGATGCTCGAGGACTATGGCCGCCCCTACGTGCTGACCTGGGGCGTGGACCTGGGACGCCAGCACCCGAGCATAGGCTTCGACAACCGGCGCGCCACCTGCGAGCTGACCCGCCACCTGCTGGCCCTGGGCCACCAGCGCATCGGCCTGCTGAGCGCGGCGGTCGAAGGCAACGACCGGGCACGTGAGCGCGGCGCCGGCGTGCGCGATGCCTTGGCAGAGGTAGGGCTTGAGCTGCCGGCAGAGCGGGTGGCCTACAGCACCATTGCGCTCGAACCGGCACGCCTGGCGATGGCGCGCCTGCTCGAGTTGCCCGCCGAACGCCGCCCGAGCGCTGTCGTTGCGACCAACGACGTTTTCGCGGTGGGCGCGATGATGGCCTGCCGCGAGGCCGGCATCGACCTGCCTCGGCAGATGTCGATCACCGGCGTCGACAACACCGACCTCGGCGCCACCCAGACGCCGGGGCTGACCAGCGTGAGCACGCCTGTGGTCGAAATCGGTGTGGCCGCCGCCGAACAGCTGATCGCCAGGCTCGAAGGGCGCGACCATGTGCCGCAGCAGTGCTTGCCGTTCAAGATGGTGATGCGCGGCAGCACGGCCGCCCCAGGCTGACGGGCAGGAGTGTCGGCGAGCCTTCTCCCTTGGCGCGCAAAGCCCGGGCAATCGGTCCATGATGCGGCGCCGGCGCGTCGCCTTGAATGCCAACACCGAACTGCCGTTCGGAACCCTCTTGAACAAAGTTGAAGTCTCTCCCCCCGCCGCCTGGTATCTGGCGAGCGTTGCCACTTTCATGGTTCCAGCGGGCATCCAGATGGTGCTCTTGCCCTACCTGCTGACGATCGAGCTGAACCAGTCGGCGGCCCGATTTGGCATGACGCAGATGTTCGGTCAGTTGCCCATACTGCTGTTTCTGTTGTTCGGCGGTTGGTTGGCCGACCGCGTCGATCCGCGCCGCCTGCTGATGGGTTTGCACGGGGTGGCCATCCTGATGCCGCTGACGCTCGCCATCGCCTTGTGGCGCGGTCAACTCAGCGAATCGCTGTTGATGCTCTACGCGCTGGCCTGGGGTCTGGTGACGGCATTTGTGATGCCGGCCCGCGACGGCATGCTCAAACGGGTTGCCAGCGGCAATGTGCAGCGCATGGTCACGCTGGCGATCGGCGTGCAGTTCGGCACGCAGATGGTGGGCCAGGCGCTCGGCGGCAGGGCCGGTCCATGGGGCTCGATCAGCATGCTGCTGGTGCAATGCGTGGTGCTTGCAGCAGGCATCCATGCAGCGAGTCGATTGCCACCGGGCCAGCCGGCCCGCAGCGGCGAGATCCGCGGGTCGCTGCTGCGCGAGTTTGGCGGGGGTCTGTCACTGATCTTTGCCGATGGGTCGCTGCGGGCGACGTACTTGTTGACGATAGGCATGGGACTGTTCTTCGGCGGTGTCTATGTGGTGCTGATACCGCTGGCGATCCGTGACCTGTTTGCCGGCGGTGCCCAGGACATCGCGACCGCCTTCATCGTGTTCGGGCTCGGCACGGTCATCAGCATCGCTGCGCTCACGCGCATCGGCGGCGTCGCCTTGCCCGGGCGGGCGATGGTCATCGCGTTGTTGCTGGGCTGCTGCTCGCTGGCACCCATGGCGCTGGCGCCGCCGCAGTGGTTGTTCTACCTGTGCATCTTCTTCTGGGGCATGTGCGCTGGCGTTTCCATGTCGATGTCGCGGAGCATCCTGCAAGAGGGCGCGCCCGCCACGCACCAGTCACGCGTCATGGCGGCGCAATCACTGGCAACCGTCGGCGGCAACCCGTTGGGCGCGCTGATCATGGGCTTCGCGGTGAGTGCCTTCGGCGTTCGATGGGCGGTCTTGTTGCCGGTGCTGGGGGTGTTGCTCACCATCATCAGCGTGTTGGCCACCCATTCGATCTGGCGGATGCGCTCGGGCGGCCGATAGACCGGCGGCGCGCCTGAGCACAAGCACGGCGGCCAGCGCTGGCTCGTTCACTTACCTATCAAACAAAATACCCGACCTCATGCTGCGATCCAGCCGCCACCGAGCGGCGACCGGGCAGGAAGGGGTTTCCACCCGAATCAAGACGGCGATAGTCCAGACGGCGCTAGAGATGGCAAGATGGTGCCGGAACTCCTGCGCGCCAAGCTGTTGGCAGGACCCATCTTGAATCGTTTCTCAACCTGATCCCTGATGTGCCGAGCATGCCCCGATCGCGGGTCATGGATCCAGACGTCTGAATGTCTTTTTGTGAGGTGAATCGTCCCATGAGTACCCAGATACGCCGAACCACCGGCCTGCCGGTGAATCTTGCCTACCTCGACGCGGGACAAGGCAGCCCCGTGATCTTCGTGCATGAATTTGCAGGCGACATGATGAGCTGGCTACCCCAGATCAATGCCTTGTCGCGTCGATTCCGTTGCATTGCCTACAGCGCACGCGGCTACACGCCCTCAGACATTCCGACCGACCCCAAGGCCTACGGCTGGGAGTTTTCGGTATCGGACCTGATCGCCTTGATGGACTTCCTGAAGATCCCCAAAGCCCATATCGTGGGCCTGTCCATGGGCGGTTACGGGGTGGTCTCGGCGGGATACCTGCATCCCGATCGCATCCTGTCGATCACACCATGCAGCGCAGGCTCGGGGTCGGTCACGAAGGGGCGCGAGGAGATGGTCGCGTCCAGCCGGGCGCTGGCCGACCGGATTGAGCGCGAAGGCACGCGCAGCGCTGTGGCCGAGTACGCGAAAGCCGCTTCGCGCCTGCCCTTCTTGGAGAAGGATCCGGTCGGCTTCGACACCTTCTTCGAGCAGTTCTCCAGCCATGATTCACTCGGCTCGGCGCTGACGCTGCGCGGTTTCCAGGCCGCGCGCCCGTCGCTGCTGGACAAGGGCCAAGAGCTGTCGACGATCATGGCGCCAGTGATGATGATGCTGGGCGACCGTGACAGCGGATGCGTGGAGCCGACCCTGTTCATGTGGCGCACCATTCCCGGTGCGACCTTGGCGGTGTTGCCCAATTCGGGCCATTGCATCAACTTGGAGGAGCCAGAGGTCTTCAATCGCCTGCTGCTGGACTTCATTGATCGCGTCGAGGGCGTTGGCGGCAAGTCGACCTGAGCGCCCCAAGGCCGGCCGAAGCCGGCCGCCCCCCGTGGGGATCAAGCAAAGTGGCAAAGCCACATTTGCTTGAGAGCGCCCGGCGCAAGGCAGCGTTTGCGCAGGGGCTGCCGCGCGCAGGCCCTCGGGTAAAGTCGAAGATTCCCCTCTGAGAGTTGCCCCATGCCTGCTGCGTTCCGTGTCGCTTTCTTGACGGCCAACCGATGAGCGCCAAACCCGGCGCGCCTGACGCACCCTCAGCGCCCTCAGCAGCCTCAGCGGCCTGGATCGGCGGGGGCAGCTACGTGTTGGCCTGCGTGTTCTGGGGGATGAACATCCCGCTGACGGCAACCCTGTTCCAGACCTACGATCCGTATTGGCTGGCTTTCATGCGGGTCAGCCTGGCCGCGATATTGCTCGCTGGCGTGCTCGCGGTGACCCGGGGCTTGGCGGCATGGCGCTCACCGATCCCGTTCTGGCGAATTGTCGTGATGGGTGTGTTCGCCAGCACCTTCTTCGCGATGTACAACATCGGTTTGCGCCACACCAACACCATCACCGCAGCGGCCATCGTTGCCGGCTCGCCGGTGTATGGCGCTGTCGTATCGCGCATCATGATCGGCGCCCGGCTGGAGAAGGGTTTCTGGGGTGCTGCGCTGCTGACCCTGGTGGGTGCCGGCATTGCGATATACGGTCGCGCTGGTGCCACTGGCCAGTTCTTCGACCTCCAGGGCGGCGAAGTCCTGCTGGTGCTGGGGCTGGGCTGCTGGGCGGTCTATTCGATCCTGTCGCAGCGCTGGTTCACGCCGGAAACGCCGCAATTGCAGCGCACCTTCCTGGGCTTGTTCGGCGCATCACCCTGGCTGTTGGCGTGGTGGTTCTTGGCCAAGGCGGCTGGCATGACCGAGACGATCAACCTGCACCCGAGTGCGACCGCACTGACCTATCTGTTGCTCACGACGGTGTTCGCCACCGCGCTGGGCGGGGTGGTCTGGAACATCGGCGTGGCCCGACTGGGCGTCAATGCCGGCATGATGTGGCAGAACACCGTGCCGGTGTTTGCGGTGCTGATCTCGTTGCTGTGCTTCGGCGTCACGCCGCTGCCCGAGCAAGTGGCCGGCGGCGTGACCGTGCTAGCGGGTGTGTTCTACATGCAATGGCATCGGATCCAGGCCGCACGCAGCGCGCCAGCGGCTCGCACCTAGGCGGTGGCCGCAGCGCCCGCCTGGGACAGGCCGTCGATCTGGCGGCCTGAGCGGTAGCGCGGCAAGAGCGGCAAGAGCGGCAAGAAGCGCGAAGCAGCGCGTTGTCCGCGCAAAAGCCGAAACCGGTCACAGCCGCAGCCGGTCACATCAGCGCTTGCCGCGCCGCGCCCAGCGCAGCCCACTGGACCGGGTCGTGCCCGTACAGAATTTGGGTGCCGGCCTGTTCGCCCATCGCACGCAGACGCCGCATCGAAGCTAGCATCTGCTCGCCATGCCAGACCACCGCGGGCAGAAGCTCGCGCGCCATGTGCTCGCTCGAGTAGCAGGCGTCAGCGGTCAGCACGAAGCGCGAGTCACGCGCCACCTGCACCACCAAGGACTGATGGCCGGCGGTGTGGCCAGGCGTGGGCACCAGCAGCACGGTGCCGTCGCCAAACACATCGTGCTCACCATCGATCAACTGGTAGTTCAGCGGGTGCTGCCAGAGCCGCGCATCGTAGCGGCTGCCAGGGGTCTGGGCAGCCTGCATCTCGGCACGCTGGATCAGAAAAGTGGACCGACCAAACAGCGGGTTGCAGCCGCAGTGGTCGAAGTGCAGGTGCGAGTTGGCCACATACAGGATGTCGTCGGGAACGAGTCCCAGGTGCGCGAGTTGGCCCGGTGCGTTCTCGTCAGGCGCACCGACCATCTGAAAGGTGGTCGCCAGGCGCTGCCCCAGCACCGTGACCGGATCGACGGCAGCTTCGCAAGCCACGCCGGTGTCAAACAGCAGCTTGCCTTTGGGATGGATGACGAGAAAACCCGGTACCGGCACGGTGGTGCTCGTGCCAGGGCTGGCGTCGGGGAAGAACACGCTGCGATCGAAGCGCAGGCGTCCACAGCACAGCGGATGAAGAGCGGGCATGGTGTCGATCCTTGTCAGTGTGCAGCGGATTGTCGGGCGGACCAGGGGGAGGCGCCACCCTCGGGTATTCACCCATGACCAGGTCGCCACAGATGGCATGATGACCGTGGATTGTTCTCCGCAAACTGTTCAATGGCGCAGTTCGCGGTCGGCAATCTCGGTTTGACCGTTTCGATGGCATCGGACCTGCAACTTGCGCGGCGCCGACCGCGAAGGCGGCACGGCAAGCTGGTTTGACCGAGACAGGCGCCATGGTTCGACCGAGCCCTCAAGGGTTCATCTCAGGAGGAAAGCGAAATGACAATCATCGATCGCACAAGCCTTGATGGCGCAGCCGACATGTCGGCATTGCCCGCGAGTGATTCGACGCCGGCACAGCCTGGCCGGCGGACTGCGCTGGCCCGAATTGGCGCGATCGTTGGCGCACCGCTGATCATCGGCAGCGAGGCGCGCGCCCAGGCGGCTTGGCCGACACGCTCGGTGAAATACATCAACCAGTTCCCCGCGGGTGGTGCGACCGACACGCTGTCTCGCATCTACTGCGCCAAGATGAGCGAGCTGACCGGACAGCAGTTCGTGGTCGAGAACATCGGCGGGGGCGGTGGCGATCTCGGGGTGTCCGCGATTGCACGCGCCCAGCCCGATGGCTACACGGTGGGCATGGGCAGTGTTTCGTCGCACGGCATCTCGCCGACGCTGAAGGCCGGCAAACTGCCTTTTGATGCGAGCAAGGATTTCACCTTCGTCACCAATCTGTGGTCGCTGCCGAACTTTTTGGTCGGTTTCATGGGCTTGCCCGTGAACACCGTGCCTGAGCTGATCACGCTGCTGCGCCGCAATCCGGGCAAGTACAGCTACGCCTCATCCGGCCTGGGCACCACCCTGCACATATCGGGTGAACTGTTCAAGA
>JBILYN010000241.1:0-6727 GCA_044377715.1 Aquabacterium sp. | reverse complement strand
CTCGAAGGCCTGACGGTCGGCGTGCTTGACATCTCGAAGTCACGCGGCAACGTGTTTCTCGACCGGCTTGCCGAGCAACTCGGCAGCCGCGGCGTGCGTGTCAAGCGCTACCGCAAGCCGACGTTCACCCGGCCAGCACCCACCGCGCTGCGCCAGCAGATCGCTGCCGAATGCCAGCTCGTGATCGAAGGCCTGGCTGACTGAGGGTCCTGTACGTCGTGCTGTATGCATGACATCGTGGATCTTGAGTCGCGTGGCATTCCGGGAGTCGGCGTTGCATCGAGTGAATTTGTCGTGGCCGCTGAAATGCAGGCCAAGTCGCTGGGCATGGACCCGGCGATGGTCTTCGTCGCCCATCCGATCCAGGACCGAAGCGACGATGAGCTGCGCGCGCTCGCCGATGCTGCGCTGCCTGGCATCCTGCGCCGGCTGGTGGCCGGCTGAGCCGGTCGCCGGATCGCGGGCCGGTGGGCCGGCCCGGACCGGCTTCAAATCATGGCGCTGATCCCGTCAGCGCTGCACCTGCCGGCGGTCGACCAGGTGCTGGCCTGGCCGGGCTTGGCCGGGCTGCTGGCATCGCAAGGCCGCCAGCCGGTGCTCGACGCGGTGCGCGCTGAGCTGGCCGAGCGGCGTGCCGCGGCGCGCTTGGCGCCGGCCGGCGCTGCGCCGGACCCAGCTGAACTGCTGGCCGGCGTCACGGCCAAGCTGCAGGCCTGGGCCCAGCCTTCGCTGCGACCTGTTTTCAACCTCAGCGGCACGGTGTTGCACACCAACCTGGGCCGTGCGCCCTTGCCGGCCCAGGCGCTGGCGGCGATCGCACAGGTTGCCGCTGGCGCCTCCAACCTCGAATTCGACCTGGCCACCGGCCGGCGTGGCGACCGCGACGATCATGTCGAGGCTTGGCTGCGGCGGCTGACCGGCGCCGAGGCCGCGACCGTGGTCAACAACAACGCTGCGGCGCTGATGCTGGTGCTGGGCAGCTTGGCGCGGCGGCGCGAGGTGATCGTCTCGCGCGGTGAGCTGGTCGAGATCGGCGGCTCGTTCAGGCTGCCCGAGATCATGGCGCTGGCTGGCTGCAAGCTGCGCGAGGTCGGCACGACCAACCGCACCCACCTGCAAGACCATGCCGATGCGTTCGGCCCGCGCAGCGCGATGGTGCTCAAGGTCCACACCAGCAACTACCGCATCGAGGGTTTCAGCGCTGCGGCCGATGAGCGCGAGCTCGGCGCGCTGTGCAAGCAGCAAGGCCTGCCCTTTGTGGTCGACCTGGGCAGTGGCTCGCTGGTCGACATGGCGCGTTACGGCCTGCCGCGCGAGCCCACGCCGCAACAGGCGCTGGCCGCCGGCGCCGACCTGGTGACCTTCAGCGGCGACAAGCTGCTCGGCGGGCCGCAGGCCGGCATCGTGGTCGGCCGTGCCGACCTGATCGCCAAGCTGAAGAAAAACCCCCTGAAGCGCGCGCTGCGCTGCGACAAGCTCACGCTGGCCGCGCTCGAGGCCGTGCTGCGCCTGTACGCCGACCCCGAGCGCCTGGTGCAGCAACTGCCGACGCTGCGCCTGCTGGCGCGGCCGGCGGCGCAGATCGAGGCGCTGGCGCAACGCCTGCAGCCGGTGCTCGCGGCTTGGTTGATGCTGGGCTTGAGCGACCCGGCGATCGCGGTCGAGGTCGTCGCGCTGAGCAGCCAGATCGGCAGCGGTGCGCTGCCTGTCGAGCGCTTGCCCAGCCACGGCTTGAGGCTGACGCCGTCGGGTGCGAAGCGGCGATCGGGCAGCGCGCTCGAAGCGCTCGCAGCCCGCTTGCGCGCGCTGCCTGTGCCCGTGGTCGGCCGCATCGCTGACGGCGCGCTGCTGCTCGACCTGCGCTGCTTGGAGGACGAACCGGGATTTCGCGCTTTGTTCGAGACCGTCAGCGCATGATCGTCGCCACCGCAGGCCATGTCGACCACGGCAAGACCAGCCTGGTCAAGGCCTTGACCGACATCGACACCGACAGCCTGGCCGAGGAAAAGCGTCGCGGCATGTCGATAGATCTGGGCTTCGCCCATGCCGAGATCGGTGTCTCGGCCCAGGGTGAGCCGCTGACGCTGGGCTTTGTCGACGTGCCTGGCCACGAACGATTCGTTCGCAACATGCTGGCCGGCGTGGCGGCGATCGACCTGGCGTTGCTGGTGGTCGCGGCGGACGACGGCGTGATGCCGCAGACCCGCGAACACCTGGCGATCTTGTTGCTGCTAGGCGTGCCGCGCTGCGTCGTTGCGCTGACCAAGGTCGACCGCGTCGCGCCGCAGCGGCAGGCCCAGGTCGGTCGCGAAGTCGCCGACCTGCTCGCCACCGCCTATCCCGGCGCGCCGCTGTTCGCGCTGGTGGCCACCGATGCCGGCGACCCTGGCGTGCTGGCGCTGCGCCAGCACCTGGTCAACGAGGCAGCGCTGCTGGCCGCGCGCAACACGTCTGGGCATTTCAGGCTGTCGGTCGACCGCAGCTTCGCGCTGGCTGGCGCCGGCCGCATCGTCACGGGCGCGGTGCTGTCGGGCCGGGTGCAGGTTGGCGATGAGCTGGTCTTGTCGCCGCACGGCATCAGCGCCAGGGTTCGCAGCATCCAGGTCGGCAAGCAGCGTACCGAGCAGGCCCTGGCCGGCCAGCGCTGCGCGCTCAACCTGGCCGGTGTCGACCTCAAGCGGCGCGATCCGGTCCGCGGCGACTGGGTGCTGGCCCCGGCAGCCCACGCGCCGACCGATAGGCTAGACGTGCGGCTGCAGGTGCTGGCCGGCGAATCGAGGCCGCTGCCGTCGCGGCAGATGCTGCAGCTGCACATTGGCGCTGCGGCGGTCAACGCCCGTGTCGCGGCGCTGGCGGGCTGGGACGCCACGCCCGGCAGCAGCGGCCTGGCCCAGCTGGTGCTCGAGTCACCGGTCGCTGCGTTGCATGGCGACCGATTCGTGTTGCGAGACCCGGCCGCCGGCCGCACGCTGGCTGGCGGCCAGGTGGTCGACCCTTTCGGTCCGGTGCGTGGCCGCGACCGGCCGGCGCGCGCGCTGCAGCTGGCTGCGCTGGCGCTGCCCGAGCCCGCGCAAGCGCTGGCCGCGTTGCTCGCCGCCGAGCCTGGCGGCGTGGACCTGGCCCGCTTCGCGCTGGCGCGTAATCTGCGCGCCGACGAGGCCGATGCGCTGATCCTGGCGCAGGCGGTGCAGCGCATCCCGGGCTCGGTCTGGGGCCTGTCTGTCGGCCATTGGCAGGCGCTGCGCGAGCGGCTGTGCGAGGCGCTGGCGCGCTGGCATGCTGACCAGCCCGACGTCTCGGGTGTGGCGGCCACCGTGCTGGCGCCTGGCCTGCGCACGGTCTTGCTGCGCGCGGCGCTTGACTCGCTGGTCGAGGCCGGCAGCTTGCAGCGCGAGGGCCTGCGCTACCGCTTGACGGGGCACATGGCCCAGCTGTCCGACGCCGACGCCGACCTGCTCGCGCGCGTGACCGATCACCTGGCGCCGGCAGGCTTGCGCCCGCCCATCGTCGGCGAACTCGCGACGCTGCTAGGGTTGCCGCAGCCTGCGCTGCTCGAGTTCCTGGGCCGCGCCCACCGGCTGGGGCACTTGCTGCGGGTGGCGCCGAACCGTTTCTACCTGCCGCCCACGGTGGCCGAGCTGGTCCGTCATGCGCGCGAGCTGGCCGCCGAATCCGCTGACGGTGGTGTTGACGCCGCAGCCTACCGCGACCGAACCGGCATCGGCCGCAACCTGACGGTGCAGGTGCTCGAGTTTCTCGACCGCGAAGGCCTGACGCGCTTCGATGGCAAACGCCACCGGCCGGTCGATTGAGGCTGGCGCATGCTAAGGTTCGGTTGCCCTGGAAGGGCAGCGTTTCCCGGTGGAGCGCCCGGTCTTCAAAACCGGTGAGACGCGCCCAGCGTGTCTGGTGGGTTCGACTCCCACTCCCTTCCGCCCGTTTGCCTTCCGTCCGTTTGATTCAACCGAAGCCGCCACTGCGTGGCGGCCGGGCGGCCTCGGCTTCAGGGCAAAAGCACCCTCTTGGGCGCTGTCATCACGCTGCTCGGGTCGGCTTGGCCACGCTTGCGCTGGCGCTGCCAGCGGGGTGTGCGGGTTCCACGCCCGACGGGTCGGCCGGCGAGCTGCCCTTGGCCGGCAGGCCTGCGTACTCCTTGATTTTCTGCCGACCCAGCTGGTTCATGTGCACTTCGTCCGGGCCATCGGCGATGCGCACGTAGCGGTTGATCGACCAGAAGTAAGCCAGCTCGGTGTCGTCGCTGACGCCCATGCCACCATGGGCCTGAATCGCGCGGTCTATCACCGTCTGTGCCATCAGCGGCGCCACCACCTTGATCGCGGCGATCAGGTCTCGGGCCACCTTGTTGCCGTGCTTGTCCATCGTGTCGGCGGCCTTGAGCGTCAGCAATCGGGCCTGTTCGATCTCGCAGTACGAGCGCGCCACGTCCTGGCGGATGCTGCTTTGCTCGGACAGTTTGCGACCGAAGGCGGTGCGGTTGTCGACCCGGCGGGACATGGTCTCGAGCGCACGCTGGGCCTGGCCGACCGAGCGCATGCAGTGGTGGATGCGCCCGGGGCCCAGCCGGCCCTGGGCGATCTCGAAACCCTGACCTGCGCCGAGGATGATGTTGGCCTTGGGCACGCGAACGTTCTCGAATCGCAGCTCGGCCTCGCCACCGGGCGAGTTGAGGCGGCCGAACACCTTCTGGTTGCGCACGATGGTCAGGCCCGGCGTGCCGCGTGGCACGATCACCGTGCTGTGCTGCGCATGGCGGGGGCCGTTGGGCAGGTGGCGACCCATCACCAGCAGCAGCTTGCAGCGCTCGTCCATGATGCCGCTGATCCACCACTTGCGGCCGTTGAGCAGGTAATCGTCCCCGTCCTCGTCGATCCGCAGCGACACGTTGGTGGCGTCAGACGAGGCCACCTGGGGTTCGGTCATCACGTAGGCCGACCGAATCTCGCCATTGAGCAGCGGCGTCAGCCACTGCGCCTGCTGGGCCGGCGTGCCGTAGCGGGCCAGCACCTCCATGTTGCCGGTGTCAGGCGCCGAGCAATTGAACACCTCCGATGACCAAGGCACCCGGCCCAACACCTCGGCCAGCGGGGCGTATTCCAGGTTGGTCAGGCCAGGGCTGTACTCGCCGTACTCATGCGGCAGGAACAGGTTCCACAGGCCTTGCTCCTTGGCCTGGGCCTTGAGCGCGTCCAGGCCTGGCCAGTACTGCCACAGCTTGGTCGGGTCGTTGACCCAGTCGTCGTGAACCCGCTCGTTGGGGTAGATGTGCTGGTCCATGAAGGCTTCCAGCTGGGCCAGCAGCGTCTTGACCTTGTCGGAATGGTCGAAGTTCATCGTCAATCTCTCTCTCGTTTGAGCAGCAGTCTGAATCCGGTTGCGCCGGGTCGCCACGCTTGAATGACCAGCGAGTTGTTGCAACTGGACAATGCGGCGTGAGCGCTCCCGGCACAGTCACCCGCATGACACCGCGCAGCGACCCGATCGTCCCGTTCATCCCCATCAGGGCAACAGCCCATCCACAGGAGCCACACCATGACCCAGACCCCCGCCCGCACCGGGCTGCAGCTTCGCACTCTTGTCAAACCCAGCGGCGAGCTCGAGATGTCGCTGGCCAGCGTGGCCGTACCCAGCCCGGCCGCTGACGAGGTCGTGATCCGGATCGAGGCCACGCCCATCAACCCGTCCGACATCGGCCTGTTGCTCGGCGCTGCCGACATCGCCAGTGCCAAGCTCTCGGGCAGCGCTAGCAGCCCGGTGGTCACGATGAGCATTGCCGAGCGGTCGATGAAGGCCATGGCCGGTCGGCTGGGCCAGTCGCTGCCAGCCGGCAACGAGGGCGCCGGCGTGGTCGTTGAGGCCGGTTCTTCTGCCGCCGCACAGGCCTTGCTGGGCAAGACGGTGGCGGTGATCGGCGGTGCGATGTACGCCCAGTACCGCAGCATCCAGGCTGACCAGTGCCTGCTGCTGCCCGCAGGCACGACAGCGGCCGAAGGCGCGTCCTGCTTCGTCAACCCGTTGACCGCGCTGGGCATGGTCGAGACGATGAAGCGCGAAGGCCACAGCGCGCTGGTGCACACCGCTGCTGCGTCCAACCTGGGCCAGATGCTGCACAAGATCTGCCAGGCGGACGGCGTCGCGCTGGTCAACATCGTGCGCAAACCCGAGCAGGCGGCGCTGCTGCGGGCGCTCGGCGCGAAGCATGTCTGCGACGCGAGCTCGGCCAGCTTCATGGAGGACCTGACCGAGGCGCTGGCGGCCACCGGTGCGACCATCGCTTTCGACGCCACTGGCGGCGGCAAGCTCGCCGGTCAGATCCTCATCGCCATGGAGGCCGCGATCAACCGCAACGCCAAGGAATTCAGCCGTTACGGCTCAGCCGTTCACAAGCAGGTCTACCTCTACGGCAACCTGGACCTCAGCCCGACCGAGATCAGCCGCAGCTTTGGCATGGCCTGGGGCGTGGGCGGCTGGCTGCTGTTCCCGTTCCTGAACAAGATCGGCGCGGCAGCGACCCAGGCCTTGAAACAACGGGTGGCGGCTGAACTCAAGACCACTTTCGCGAGCCATTACGCGCGCGAGATTTCACTCGCCCAGGCGCTGCAACCCGAGGTGATCGCGGTCTATGGCCAGCGCGCCACGGGTACCAAGCTGCTGATCAACCCGAGCTTGGGCGGCTGAAGCCTGCGGGCCGCACAGGCCTTGCGCCCGA
>JBILYN010000042.1:0-20404 GCA_044377715.1 Aquabacterium sp. | reverse complement strand
GTACAGCCCCAGGCTTGCGTTGACCAGGAATACGCGGTCGTTGACGGCAGCCACTTGCACCGGCAACGGCGTCCAGCCAAGCAACAGGCGCGCGGCCTCGGCCGGGTCGGCCGGAATGCCGTGCGTGCGGGCGAAGTAGTTGAACGTGCCCTGCGGCACCACGCCCATGGCGCAGCCCTCGGCGTGCGCCGCCTGTGCCACCGTGTTGAGGGTGCCGTCGCCGCCGACGGCGACCACGGCCGTGCGGGCGGCGATAGCCTTGGCCGCAGCCGCATGCGCCACCCGGGCCAAATCGGCGGGGCGGCTGAACAGCAGTTCCCCGCTTCGTCCGGCAGCCCGCAGCGCGGTTTCGATGACCTCGCGCTTGGTGTCTTCATCACCGCTTCCCGCTGCCGCATTGATGACGAACTGGAGCGGTGACGCGGGGTCGAGTTCAGGGCCGGCAGCCATGGGGCGGTCAAGACAGACCGGAGCGAGCGACCTCAATCGTGGCGCAGCAGGTCGCCGAAGACGGTGTGCTCGCCCTCCTTGCGATCGGCGCCAGGCGCGTCGTACAGGACGAGCCAGCTCGACTTGCCGCCCGACAACGCCGGTGGCAGGTCGCAGATGGCCTCGGCACGGTTGGTGCCGCGTCCATGGGGTAGCGAGACCGACTCGGTCAGCGCGGCCTCGAAGCGCACCGGGTCGCGGTTGGCAGCCAGCAAGGGTCGGGCTGCGGGCCACTTGAAGACGCGGATCTCGCCGTTGAGCACCATCGTCGGGCCGGCCAGGATGTAGAGGTCATCACCGGAGAAGTGCAAGTCCCGGACACCCAGGCCGTCGAGCTGCAGGAAGTGCTTGCGGATCAGCGTGCCGCTGTCGTCGAGGGGCACCAAGCGCAGTTGGTCACCGCGCGCCTCGACCGCGATCTCGAGCAGCGCCGACCAACCGCGAAGCACCGGCCCACGTAGGCCGAGCAGCATCCGGCGACCGTCCACGGCCAGACCTTCGATGTCGAAGCCGTTGTCCTTACCCGGTATCGCCATATAGGGCCCGAAGTGGGGATCATCGGCCAGCGCACGGGTGAGCAGGTTCGTCTGCGCATCACCCTTCAGGCGCAGCGCCCGCCGACCATCCTGGGCCTGTCGTACCAGGCAGAGCTCGCCCTTGGCGTCGGGCTCGATCGGCAGGCAGGCCAGTAGGCGCCGATTGCCGTCGAGCGCCACCTTTGCCAGCCGCTTGGCGTTTTCAGCGTGGTCGCGGTCCGCCTTGGCGTTCTTGCGCTTGAGGCCGTGTGAGCCGACCACCCAAAGGAAGCCGTCGGCCACGGCCATGCCTTCAAGGTCGGCTTCTTCTTCGGCCAGGCCAGGCAAGTCCAGCAGTTCGGCCAGCGGGAAGTCGCGCGCCTCGCCGAAGCGCAAGGCCTCGCGCCCCACGGGGTCGAGCCGGCGCAGGCGGTCCAGGCCGCAGGCTTCGTCGCCGGCCACCCACAGCCAGTCGCCAGTGAATGCCGCGCCCGAGAGGTTGGATTGAACCAGGCAGCCGGGAGAGAACTCCAGGCGGACAGCGTTTGCGGTTCGTGTGTTCGGCATGGGTGGGTCGTCCGGAAGATGTGGTGGCGAGAAGGGTTGCGGATCGCAGCGCGTTCGGGTCGCTGCCGTAAGACGCCGGAGTCTGCGCCAGAAGCTTCGTCCGGTGTTCAGGTTTTTCCGATGCTGGCGTTCTCGAAAAGCTGCTTTTCAGGAACCTAAAGGTAGCCCATACTCCGACCTTCCCTCAACCGATGGAGATCTGTGATGCTAGTGCTGTTCAAGTCCCGCGATCCGCAAGCCACCGAGCTGCGCGACCTGACCGAGCGCCGCGTGCGCTTCGTGCTGCGGCGCCTGGGCTGGCTGGTGCCGCGTGCCGAGGTGCAGATGTGCGACGTGAACGGTCCCCGCGGTGGCATCGACAAGCACTGCCAGGTTGCACTCAAGACGGATGTGGCCGGGACCGTGATCGTCGGGTCCGTGGCCAGCGACTGGCGCACCGCATTGAACAAGGCGCTGGCGCGGGCCGCACGGTTCCTGATGCGCGCGTTGCGCCGAGGCAGTGACTCCCGGCGCGTGCGCCAGCGCTGCAACGCAGTTCCCTTGGTGGCCCTGCCCGGCGTTGCCGGCCCGGACGCCCCGACCGGCAAGCCGAGAACCGAGATGCTGTGATCTGACCCCTCGTCCAGCGTAAGCCGATGGGGCTGGGCTGGCGAAGGGGGGCGGGTCACGCCAATGAAGTCATTGATTTTCAACAAAACGGAGTGAGCGATGAATGAACTAACGATGGGTCTGCTGGGAAACCTGGGCCTGCTTCTGCCGATCGTGGCCGGCCTGGCTCTGGTCTTGTACCTGGTGCCCGTCCCCTTGTGGGTTGCTGCATGGGCGTCCGGAGCCCACGTTGGCATGTTCACCTTGGTCGCCATGCGTTTGCGCCGCGTTCCGCCCGCCACGGTGGTCACGGCGCGCATCAGCGCGGTGAAGGCTGGCCTCGATATTTCCATCAACGACCTGGAAGCCCACTATCTTGCGGGCGGCAACGTCGTGAGGGTCGTCAACGCCATGATCTCGGCGGACAAGGCCAACATTCCCCTACCCTTCAAGCGCGCCGCGGCCATCGATCTGGCCGGACGCAATGTGCTGGAGGCGGTACAGATGTCGGTCCTCCCCAAGGTGATCCAGACGCCGAAAATCGCGGCCGTAGCCAAGGACGGCATCCAGCTCATTGCCGTTTGCCTGGTCACGGTCCGAACCAACATCGACCGACTGGTGGGGGGCGCCGGCGAGGAGACCATCATCGCGCGCGTTGGCGAAGGCATGGTGAGCACCATCGGTTCCTCCGCGAGCCACAAAAGTGTGCTCGAGAGTCCGGATCACATCTCCAAGCATGTGCTCTCCAAGGGCCTGGACGCGGGCACCGCCTACGAGATCCTGTCCATCGACGTCTCGGACGTGACCGTGGGCGAAAATATCGGCGCCAAGCTGCAGATCGACCAGGCCAACGCCGACAAGCAGATTGCCCAAGCCAAAGCCGAGGAGCGCCGGGCCATGGCCGTCGCGTTGGAACAAGAGATGCGGGCGCGGGTGGTGGAAGCCGAGGCCGAAGTGCCAAGAGCCATGGCCGAGGCATTCCGCCAGGGCAACATGGGCATCATGGACTATTACCGCATGAAGAACCTGCAGGCCGACACGGTGATGCGCGAAGAGATCGCCAGCAGCGGGGATGATTCCGCGGCCGCCACGAAAAAGTAGGCAGGACAGGCATGAAAAGTATTCCCGAAGAACTGCTCTATGTCCTGATGTTCGTCGTGGTAGCGCTGATCCAGTACCTGATGAAGCGTTTCGGACCGCAAAAGCAGCCGCAGCAATCACCACAGGATGAGCCTGAACCGGAATTTCCGAAGCAAGAGCAGGCGGCGCCGGAGGCTTCTTGGGTATCGACCGCATCAAATTTGAGCTTCGGTCGAACCGAGGCGACAAGCGCTTCGGCTCCGCCGCCGAGACGTCGCTTTACCAGGAGATCGCTGTTGGGAAACAAGCGGGAGGTGCAGACCGCGATCGTCATCGCCACGATAATGGGACCGTGCCGCGCTTTCGAGCGAAACGAGGGCCGGTAATCACCGTCCCTGCCCGACCTGCCACGTCGCATCTCTTGGCATTGGTTCACCGATGCGGCTTACAGCGCAGGAGAGTCGCGCATCTTTGGCGGCATTCACTTCTATCAAGGGAACGTGGCTGGCCTGGATGCTGGCAGGAAGATCGGGGAGGACGTCTTGGCCAAGGCGCAGACTTTCTTCTGAACGGCCTCGGGAGCGGTCGCGCACGTGTCGCCGCTTCCATTGGGGCGTTCCCAGCGGGTTCAGGGCGCGGGCTGCACGCCGCGCCGCCAGCAGATGGTCGAGAGACACGACGCCGGGCCCAGGCACCATGAGCCATAGCAGCACCGCGGCCCAGGCGCCATGAGTCGGGTAGGCCGCAGGGTAAACCAGCAACTGGATGACGGCCGTCATCACCAGCAGGCCCAGGGCGGCGAAGCGTGTGCCCAGTCCCAGCAGCAGTAACAGGGGCAGCGCATGCTCGCCGACCGTAGCCAGCAAGGCGCCCAACTCCGGGGCAAGAACGGCAGCCGGTACTCGTCGCGAAACAAGTCCACGGCCGAAGTGGACGAGCGAGGAACGCCCAGTTCGAAGTTGAGCGACACGATGTCGATCGCAAGCCCTTCGATCTTGGCCTGGCCTGATTTCCAGAACACCGCCGCCACCGAAAAGCGCCCCAGCATTGCGATAGCCGACTCGGGCACGCGGGCCATCAGGCCGTGGGCGGTTGTGACCGCTCTATCAGCGAACGAGTTCGATGGGGCGTCTGAGCGGCCGGCAGGGCGCGGGACGTCAAGTTGATGTGCGCTCCACAGCGACACGACCGGGTGCGGCGATTGAACGACCGCCAGCGAGGGATGCAGGATCAGCGAGGGCACCGCAAGCCGGTCGGGCGCCTGCAGCACAGCCACCAGTACCTGCGCGTCGATAGGGTCTGCATCGGCTGCGTGGAAGGCGCGCAGCCGTGCCCACTCCAGCCGTACCAGGTCCGAGAGATAGGGCAAGTCGGTGGCGGGCTCGAAGTCGGCCACCCAGTCGGGGAAGCCACCGCCATAGCGGTGCATCAAGGGCGATGTGGGTGGATGCTCGGCCACGAACAGGCGGGCCATGGCGCCGAAGAGGTCCTCGCCCACCAGTTGGCGCACCACAGGGAAGGTGTCGCCCAGCACCGCGACGAGCGAATGCACGACGTTGTTGCGGTAGCCCGCGAAGCGCAAGCCCGGGTCGGAACCGTGCTGGGCGCGCAGCCCTGCGGGCGGAGCTTGTGTCGGGTCGAGCAACGCTGCGGCGAACGCGTGCTGCGGGGGTGATGCGGGGCGCATGGGTTCAGGGCCGCGTCGTCGGGTCATGCGCTCAGGCCGTCACCAGGGACTCGAGCGCAAGGTGCTGGACATCGAACGCGCAGCGCGCTTCGGCTTCCAGCACCGACAGCGCCGGTACGTGGTTGTCGCGCTCGATCAGCGTCGACACGGGGCCGAGCAAGGTCACCGTGCGTTCGTACAGCGCCCAGACTGTCGCGTCGACGGCGGCCCCGCGGTGGTCGATGAGCAGCCGGTCGCCAGCGGCATCCCGGTCTTCAACGAAGCCGGCGAGGTGGATCTCTGCAACCGCATGCGCCGGCAGCGCCTCGATCAGAGCCCAGGGGTCACGCCCCTGATTCACGCCGCTGACATAAGCGTTGTTGACGTCCAGCAGCAGGCTGCAACCGGTGCGTCGCACCACTTCAGCCAGGAATGCCGGCTCGTCCATCGTCGAACCTGCGTAGCCCAGATAGGTGCTGGGGTTCTCCAGCGGCAGGGTGCGCCGCAGGTGCTGCTGAACCTGGCCGATGTGGTCACACACGCGGTTCAGTGTGGCGCGGTCGCAGGGCAGCGGCAGCAGGTCATTGAACCAGTGCCCGCCGTGGCTGGACCACGCCAGGTGTTCGCTGAACCAGAGCGGCTCGAAGCGCCGCAGCAGCCGATCGAGCCGATCGAGATGAGCTTCGTCCAGCGGGCCGTCGCCACCGATCGACAGCCCGACACCATGGATCGACAGCGGCCACAACGCGCGCACCCGTTCCAGATGCCGCAGCATCGGGCCGCCATCGACCATGTAGTTCTCGGCATGCACTTCCGGAAAGCCCGCGCCGCCCACGAACGCCGCCGGGCCGCGGGCCAGCAAGGCAGGAGGGCGTGCGTTCTCCAGGCATGGTCGAGTGCTGTCAGGGCGTGATCTGGGCGTCTGGCACCGGGCCGGTCAGACCTTCTTTTCCTTGAATTCCTTGAGTTGCCATTGACCGGTTGCAGAGGTCTTGCTCGCGGTCTTTTCGCAGGTGCCCTTGGCCACGAGCTTCCAGGCCTTGCCCTGGTAGTCGCGTATGCTCGTGCCTGCGCAGGTGGTGCCGGGGCCGGCGGCGCAATCGTTCTTGGCCTTGAGCGCGACGCCGAAGCATTTCTCCTTGTCGGCGGGCTGGGCGTGGGCCGAGGCCTGCGCGAGTGCAAGTGCCGCACCAACGGCGATGGCGAGGGCGGCGGCCTGGGACGAGGTGGGTTTCGAAAGGGACATGAGACAGTTCCTGGAAGGATGTGGACGGGTTGTCCGGGCGACCGGTCAGCGGCCCAACCGGTTGAAGCGACCACACAGAACGAACATGCAGCACACGCCTGCCATCCATTCGCCGAATGGCCCGCCGGGTTACGCAGCCGGATATAGGTGTTTATACGTATTTCAAGCTCACGCCGCTGCAGTGCACGCTGTAACCGTTCCGCACGAAGAGGCGAATAGCGGGCATCGGCCCACACCTGACCAGACTGCCACCCATGAATGCCACGCTGCCCCTGCTCATCGCGACCGATTTCCCGCCTGTCCGGCGCGGCTCGCTCGAAACCCTCCAGGTCAACCTGGGCTACAAGTGCAACCAGAGTTGCCTGCACTGCCATGTCGCGGCCAGCCCGCAGCGCACCGAGATGATGGACGGCGACACGATCGCGCTGGTGCTCGAGGTTCTGCGCACACGGCGTGTCGACACGCTGGACCTGACCGGTGGCGCACCCGAGCTGAACGTGCATTTCCGTGACCTGGTGCGACAGGCGCGTGCAGCCGGCGTGCGCGTGATTGACCGTTGCAACCTGACCATCCTGTCGGAGCCGGGGCAGGAGGACCTTGCCGCCTTTCTGGCCGAGCAGGGCGTCGAGATCACCGCATCACTGCCTTGTTATTCACCGGCCAACGTCGACCGTCAGCGCGGCGACGGCGTCTTCGAGCGCAGCATCGCCGGGCTGCGCCAGCTCAACGCGCTGGGCTATGGCGCCCCGGCGCGTGACCCCAAGAACGGCCTGGTGCTGAACCTCGTCTACAACCCGCAGGGCGCGGTGTTGCCGCCGCCGCAGGGGCCGCTAGAGGCCGACTACAAGCGAGAGCTGCTGCTGCACTTCGGCATCCGCTTCGACCATCTATACGCGTTGACGAACATGCCGATCCAGCGCTTCGGCAGCACGCTGGTCAGCAAGGGCACGTTCGGCAGCTACATGAAGCTGCTGCGCGACAACTACCGCGCCGAGAACCTCGACACCGTGATGTGCCGCAGCCTGCTCAGCATCGACTGGCAGGGGTACCTTTACGACTGCGACTTCAACCAGATGCTGGGCCTGCGCGCCAGACTGGCCGGGCTGCCGCGGCCCCATCTGCGCGACCTGCGGATTCACGACGTGGCGGGCGCGGAGATCCGCATTGCCGACCACTGCTACGGCTGCACGGCCGGTCAGGGCAGCAGTTGTGGCGGTGCGCTCGAACCGTCGGCACCGGCTGACGTCCCGGTCGTACCGATCCGCGTGATGGCAGGAGCGCGCTGATGGCCCGCCCCTCCAAGGCCCTGCTTTGGGCGGGTGCGGCTGGCCTAGCGCTGGTGGCGGCGTGGGCGTGGCGCCACTTCGACCTGGGCGCGTTGCTGACGCTGGACAACCTGAAGGCCAGCCGCGATGCGCTGCAAGCGCGGGTGCAGGCGCAGCCGCTGGCCACGGCTGCTGCGTTCTTTGCCATCTACGTGGCCGCTGCGGCGCTGACGATCCCGGGCGCGGTGATCCTGACGCTGGCCGCCGGCGCGATGTTCAGCCTGGGCTGGGGCTTGCTGCTGGTCAGCTTTGCGTCCAGCCTGGGCGCGCTGCTGGCCTTCCTGGTGGCACGCTACCTGCTGCGCGACACCATCCAGGCCCGCTTCGGCAACGCCCTGGCGCCCATCAACCAAGGCGTGCGCCAGGACGGCATCTTCTACCTGCTGACGCTGCGGCTCGTGCCGGTGTTCCCGTTCTGGCTGATCAACCTGCTGATGGGCCTGACGCCGATGGGTGCCGGTCGCTTCTATGCCGTCAGCCAGGTCGGCATGCTGGCCGGCACGGTGGTGTACGTGAATGCGGGCACCCAGCTGGCGGCCATCCAGTCGCCGGGTGACATCCTTTCGCCGGGTCTGCTGGGCAGCTTCGTGCTGCTGGGCGTGTTCCCGCTGCTGGCCAAGGCCGGCGTGGGCTGGCTTGCGCGGCGCAAGGTGTATGCGAAATGGACCAAACCCAATGCCTTCGACCGCAACCTCGTCGTCATCGGCGCCGGTGCCGGCGGCCTGGTCTCGGCCTACATTGCGGCGGCCGTGAAGGCCAAGGTCACGCTGGTCGAAGGCCACAAGATGGGCGGCGACTGCCTGAACTTCGGCTGCGTGCCGAGCAAGGCGCTGATCCGCTCGGCCAAGATGGCCAAGCAGCTGAAGAAGGCGCATGAACTGGGCGTGGCCGATGCAGCGGGCCGCGTGGACTTCGCGGCCGTGATGCGGCGCGTACACGGCGTCATCCGCGACATCGAGCCGCACGACTCGGTTGAGCGCTACACCAGCCTGGGCGTGGAGGTGCTGCAAGGTCATGCGCGCATCACCAGCCCCTGGAGTGTGGATGTCACGATGGCCGACGGCACGGGGCGGATGCTGACCACGAAGAACATCGTCATCGCCACCGGCGCCAGCCCCTTCGTGCCGCCGATCCCGGGCCTGAGGGAGGCCGGCTTCCACACCAGCGACACCGTGTGGGGCCTGACCGAGCTGCCGAAACGCCTGGTGGTGCTGGGCGGCGGCCCCATCGGCAGCGAGCTGGCGCAGAGCTTTGCCCGGCTGGGCAGCGCCGTCACACAAGTGGAGATGGCACCACGAATCATGGTGCGTGAGGACCCCGAGGTCTCCGAACTCGTAGCGGCCTCGCTGCGCGCCGACGGCGTGCAACTGCTCACTGGCCATCAGGCGGTGCGCGTGGAAGTGGTGGACGGTGAAAGGCGGCTGATTGCCAAGCACGAAGGCGCCGAGCTCGTGATCCCCTTCGACGAACTGCTGTGCGCGGTGGGCCGCAGCCCGCGCGTCACCGGCTACGGGCTCGAAGACCTGGGCATTCCGCTCACGCCTCGCAAGACCATCGAGACCAACGCTTACCTGCAGACGCTGTACCCCAACATTTACGCCGTGGGCGACGTGGCCGGGCCGTTCCAGTTCACGCACACGGCGTCGCACCAGGCTTGGTACGCTGCGGTCAATGCCTTGTTCGGCCGCTTCCGCAAATTCAAGGCCGACTACCGCGTGATCCCGTGGGCCACCTTCACCGACCCCGAAGTCGCACGCGTGGGCCTGAGCGAGAGCGAGGCCAAGGAGCAGGACGTGGCCTACGAGGTGACGAAGTACGGCATCGACGACCTCGACCGCGCCATTGCCGACGGCACCGCGCACGGCTTCGTCAAGGTGCTCACCGTGCCCGGCAAGGACAAGATCCTGGGCGTGACCATCGTCGGCGAACACGCCGGCGACCTGCTGGCCGAGTACGTGCTGGCGATGAAGCATAGCCTGGGCCTGAACAAGGTCCTCGGCACCATCCACACCTACCCGACACTGGCCGAGGCCAACAAGTACGTAGCTGGCGAGTGGAAACGGGCCCACGCGCCGAAGAAGCTGCTGGACTGGGTGAGCCGCTACCACGCCTGGGAGCGGGCATGACGATGCCGTCTCGACGAATCCTGCTGCGGTCTGCGCTGGGCGCCGCGTTCGTGGTCGGATTCACGGCCACCACGCTGCCCGCTCGGGCGCAGGCCTTCGATCACACGCACGGGGCCTGGACGGCACTGCTGCGCAAGCATGTGCGCTTGCTGCGGGGCGGCCAGGCCACGCAGGTGCACTACGCCGGCTTCGCCGCCGAGCGCACGGCACTGAAAGCCTACCTCGACAGCCTGTCGGCCGTGCCGCCCGCGGCCTTTGCCAGTTGGCCCAGAGCCGAGCGCCAGGCCTTCTTGATCAACGCCTACAACGCCTTCACGGTGGAGCTGATCCTCACGCGCTACCCCGACCTGAAGTCGATCAAGGATCTGGGCAGCCTGCTCAGCAACCCCTGGAAACCGAAGTGGATCATGCTGCTGGGCACGAAAGTCTCGCTCGACGACATCGAGCACGCGATGCTGCGCAAGCGCGGCGACTACAACGACCCGCGCGTGCACTTCGCCGTCAACTGCGCCAGCATCGGCTGCCCGGCGCTGCGCGAGGAGGCCTTCGTTGCCAGCCGCCTAGACACGCAGATGGACGAGCAAACCCTAAGCTTCATCAGCGACCGCACGCGCAACCGCTTCAACGCGCAGCGCGGCCGGCTGGATCTGTCGAAGATCTTCGACTGGTATGGCGAGGACTTCCGGCTCGGCCACCGTGGCATCGCGTCGCTGCCGACGTATGCGGCGCGCTACGCCGACCAACTGGCCGACACCCCCGCCGAGCGCGAGCGCATCCGGTCGGGAACGGTGGACATCGCCTTCGCCGACTACGACTGGGCACTGAACGACGCCCGATGAAGCCCGTGCTGTCCATCGTGATGCCAGCGTTGAATGAAGCGGTGGGCATCGAGCCCACCTTGCGGGCGCTGCAGCCGCTTCGTGCACACGGTGTCGAGCTCCTGCTCGCCGATGGCGGCAGCACGGACAGCACGGCAGACCGGGCTGCGCCGTGGGTCGACGCCGTGGTCGCGGGCCCCCCTGGCCGCGCGCTGCAGATGAATGCCGGTGCGGCGCGTGCGCGGGCCGACGTGCTGCTGTTCCTGCATGCCGACACCCGGCTGCCGCCGCTGGCCGATATGCAGGTGCTCCAGGCCGTGGCCGGTGGTGCGCGTTGGGGCCGCTTCGACGTCCGCATCGAGGGTCGGCCGTGGATGCTGCGGGTGGTGGCGGCGCTCATGAACCAGCGCTCGCGCCTGAGCGGCATCGCCACGGGCGACCAGGGCATATTCGTCACCCGCGATGCCTTCGACGCCGTCGGCGGTTTTCCGCTTCAGCCGCTGATGGAAGACATCGAGATGTCGCGCCGGCTCAAGCGCCTCGGCAGCCCGGCCTGCCTGCGTGCAAAGGTCTGCACCTCGGGCCGCCGCTGGGAGCAGAACGGGGTCTGGCGCACGATCCTTCTCATGTGGCGGTTGCGCTGGCGCTACTGGTGCGGAGAGCCGGCGGCGCGACTGGCGGCGAAGTACCGATGAGCACGTCCATCATCGTGTTCGCCAAGGCTCCGGTTGCCGGCATGGCCAAGACACGCCTCACGCCGGCCCTGGGGTCAGCGGGCGCTGCGGCGCTGGCCGAGCGCATGCTGCGCCATGCGCTGACGCAGGCCACGGCAGCCGACATCGGCCCGGTGGAGCTGTGTGCGGCGCCCGACACCACGCACCCCGCCTTGCGTGACGCGGCAGCGGCCTGCGGTGCCACGCTGGCCGAGCAAGGCCCCGGCGACCTGGGCCTGCGCATGCACCGGGCTTTTGCACGTCACCTGAAGCGGCACGGCCGTGCCTTGCTGATCGGCACCGACGCGCCGTCGCTGGACGCGGCGTTGCTGCGGCAGGCGGCCCAGACGCTGCAGCAGCATGAGGTGGTGTTCGTGCCGGCGCTGGACGGTGGTTATGTCCTCGTCGGTCAGCGTCGGGCCGACCCGCGCTGGTTCTCCGACATGACCTGGAGCCATGCCCGCGTGATGGCTGACACCCGCGAGCGCCTGCGCGCGTCCGGCGTGTGCTGGGCAGAGCTGTCTGCGGTGGCCGACATCGACGAGCCCGCCGACCTGGCGCATCTGCCGGCAGCTTGGCTCGAGGGGCTGCAGCCCGCGCAGCGGCCATCGGAGCCGGGCGCATGAAGCGCCTGGTTCTGGCCGGCGCCGGCCACGCGCACGCGCTGGTGTTGCGCGACATGGCGCGCCGGCCGATGTCCGGCGTCGAGGTGGTGGTGGTTTCGCCCGAGCCCTTGGCGCCGTACTCGGGCATGGTGCCGGGTTGGCTGGCAGGGCTGTACCGGTTCGACGAGATCGTCATCGACTTCCCGGCGCTGGTGAGCGCAGCGGGTGCGGCGGGTGGGTCAGGTGCGCAGTGGGTGCGGGGCGAAGTCCATGCGCTTGATCCAGCGCGCCGGCAAATGACGCTGACCAACGGCACCACGTTGGACTACGACCTGCTATCACTGAACGTCGGCTCGACGCTGAACCCGCCATGGGCCGAACATGCGCAGGTGCTGCCGTTGCGGCCGCTGGCCTTGCTGCGCCGGCACTACGAGCCGCTGCTCGATCGCTGGAGGGACAACGGCGATGACCGCCCCTTCGTCATCACCGCGGTGGGCGGCGGCGCGGCGGGTTTCGAAGCCCTGCTGGCCGTGCTGCAGCGGTTGCGCCGCCTGCGCCCCGACCGGGTCGTGCAAGGCGGGCTGCTCACACGCGGCAGCGTACTGCTGCCAGGGCTGGCGCCGGCGGCGCGCCGTGCCGCGCAACGCGCGCTGGTCCGCGCTGGCGTCACCGTGCAGTTCGGCAGCGGCTGGTGCGGACCGGTCGACTGCAGCAGCGATGTCGTGCTGTGGGCCACGGGCGCCGAGGCTCACAGCTGGCAGCGGGATCCGACGCGGCGCGGTGCCCTGGCCGTCGACGGCAGCGGATTCATCCAGATCGATGCGCAGTTGCGCTCCGTCTCGCATCCGCAGGTGTTTGCGGCCGGTGACTGCGCCAGCTGGGCAGGCCAAGGCTTGCCAAAGGCCGGCGTGCACGCGGTGCGCATGGGGCCTGTCCTGGCCGATAACTTGCGCGCGGCCCTGACGGGCGGGGGCGATTTCAAGCTGCACCGACCGCAGCGGCAGTTCCTGGCGCTGCTGGCCACGGGCGACGAGCGCGCCATCGCGTCTCGTGGGCCCTTTGGCGCCGAAGGCGCCTGGGCCTGGCGTTGGAAGGACCGCATCGACCGGCGCTTCCTGAATCAGTTTCGACCCTTGGGCAGCCCACCGCGAGCCGCTGCATCCACCATCCCGCCGACCGACGGGCCGACATTTCCCATTGGAGATCGCCCATGAACCTGAACCGTCGCAACATCTGCACCCTGGCAGCCCCGGCCCTGTCAACCCTGTCCAGCCTCACCCGTAAGGCGTTGGCGCAGGCTGGGGGCAGCAGCTCCCCGCTGAAGCTCGGCGTCGGTCGCCGAGTCAATGGCATCATCGATTCGAGCCATCAGCTGATTCGCCGTGCGTGATTCGGCTTTCGCGTACTCCGGCAGGTACGAATTTCGGATTCGTTCGATGACGGCCGCGCAATTCGCATGGGCGGCATCGCTGCGCTCGAAGTGCAGCAGCACCCACACCTCGAAGCAAGGGATTGAGACGATCTCCCGGATCGGCAAAGGCTTCTTGCTTCGACCAGCCAGCGCCTTGATCTTCTCGCGAGCGCGAGCGAAGCTTTTGTGGGTGTCTCGATCGAATACGCAGAAGATGAAATCGTAGCCGCCGGCTTCACTGGCCTTCTGTTCCGCACACGCAACTACGCTGATCGGCGCAGAGCCGTGGCTGTTTTCTGCGGCGCAACACGCACGGCAAGGTAATTGTCGCCAACCAAACACCGCCGATGCAAACGCATTGATCAGCGTGGACTGTGCGTGGGTCTGCGCGGCAATGCCGAGCGCACTCAGCGCAAGCGCTGCGGCGGTTGCGTTCAGACGCGCGAATCTCACTGACTGTCTGCCCGGCGTTCTTGTCGTTCTCAAGCCTGCGGTTCTTACACAAGAAAGCGCGGTGCGTCGGACCGGGAAGAATTCCCGAGGATCGATCGTCCCGGCAAAGAGCCTGCCCAGCCCGTGAACGGGCGGTTGGCAAAGTCAGAAAATGAAATCCCCGGCCGCGCCCCGCTGCGAATTGGCGTCGAATCTGGCACAGTCGGGCACGCATGGAACTACGTTCGAAAGGTCAGTGACAGCAACATGAATCAGCAGCCAATGCAGGACGCGTTCCGCGATGCCCAGGCCGAGGCCTGGAAGCAGGCGGGCATCACCGTGACGCGCGAAGGACGGATCGCGATCGTGCGCTTCGACTCCGGCGACAAGGCCAACGCACTGTCGCAGGCAGTCATGCGCGGCTTGCTCGAGGTGGCGCGCAGCTTCGAGCGCGACCACGAACTGTCGGCGGTCGTGCTAACCGGAGCGGCCGACAAGTTCTCGCTGGGCTTCGACCTGCGCGATGCCAAGAGCGTCTCGAAGATGGGCATGGCTGAACGGCGCGAGGCGCAGGCGCTCGGTCCCCGGCTGTGTGCAGCCTGGGAGGACATCGAAGCGATGACCTTCGTGGCGGTCGAGGGCTGGTGCGTCGGCGGTGGCACCGCACTGGCGGTGGCTTTCGACGTTCGCGTGGCGGGCGAAGGCGCGCGCTTCTACATACCCGAAATCGAGCGCGGCATGAACATGAGTTGGGGCTCGGTGCCGCGCATCGTCAACCTCGTCGGTCCGGCACGGGCCAAGCAGATGGTGGTGCTGGCCGAGAAAGTCGATCTCGATTCGGCTCACGACTGGGGCTTCGTCCAGTACAAGACCGCCCGAGGCCAGGCCTTCGATCAGGCCATGACCCTGGCCCGACGGGCGGCCGCCATGCCGCCGGTGCAGTTGCGCATGTGCAAGAGCGGCATCAACGCCTATGCGAATGCCATGGCGCGCGCGACCTCGGTCATGGACCGAGACCAGTACCTGCTCGCGCAGACCTCGGGTGACTACGCAGAGGGTGTGGCCTCGTTCCTCGAGAAGCGGCCGCCGCAGTACCGCGGAGACTGACGATGAGCGTGCCCACTGTCGAGATCGGTTCGGTCACTGTCTAGCTCGGCGCCAAGTCGAGCAAGTATCCGGACGGCAATCAGGTCGTGGTCCGCAGCGCCGGCTTGAGCGTGGCCTGACTGGCGATCGCCGCACCAAGGGCCTGCGCTACTTTGTAGACCCGGCGCTGCTGCGCAACGCCAAGGTGCCGACGGTGACCACGCTCAGCCGGATCGAGCCTCACCGGCTGCGGGCCTTGATTCTGGAAGACCTGGCGCGTTACCCTGGGTCGGCCAGCTCGCAGATAAACGCCCGCGTCGGCCCGGAACTGTCGGGCAAGACGGTCAAGCGCGCGATCGACGAGTTGGTAGCGGCGGGCGAGGTGGCCTATTCGGGCGAGAAGCGCTGGCGGCGCTATCGACTGGCAGGCCAGCACTTGACCGAGCCGATGTCTAAAGGACAAACCTCCGCCGAATCGGCCAACCCGGTGCGATAGGGGGTTGATACCAAGAACGCAAGTGCTTGATTCGACAGTAAAAAGCTAAAGGACAGCGGGCGGGCCATGTCCGTGACCGCCCGGCGCGTTGTCCTTTAGCCAACACCCATGCCAGACGACCCATCAGGGCGCGGTGGGCCGGTCAACAACAAGAGTCAGGGGGAACGATGGCGACAGCAGGCAAGGCGCACGATGACTTGAGGGGCGATGCGGTCAGTGCGATGGCAGTGGCGCAGGCGGTGGTCGATGGTGGCAGGTGGACGCTGCCGGTTGGCCCAACTGCCCTGCGGCCGCGCGCAAGGCGCGCCATGTCGCACAGTCGCCACGGGTAGGCGCGGGCGCCACCATGGCCTACACCGACATCAACAGCGAAGACCGCCTGGTACAGGAGACCTTTGCCG
The DNA here is from genome assembly GCA_044377715.1 of Aquabacterium sp. Taxonomy (GTDB): domain Bacteria; phylum Pseudomonadota; class Gammaproteobacteria; order Burkholderiales; family Burkholderiaceae_C; genus Pseudaquabacterium. The sequence continues at coordinate 4,840 of JBILYN010000042.1, read as the reverse complement.
AGCACCTGGCGCAGCAACTTGGCTGGGAGAGCGTCTACGCCTGGAACAGCGAGACCTTCGGCCCCGATAGCTTGCTCGGTCGCGCCAGCACCAGCGAGGTGGTGTTGGTGCGCGACCTGCGCGCCGCGCTGCTGCGGCTGAACCCCGGGTTGCCGGCGGCAGCCATCGACGAGGCTGTGGCGGCGCTGACGACGCATGACCACACCCGGTCGTTGGTGCAGCACAACCGCGCCTTCCACGGGTTGCTGCGCGACGGCGTGCCGGTGAGCTGGCGCGACGCGGCCGGGCAGAGCCGCCAGACTCAGGCCCGGGTGATCGACTTCGATGATCCGTTGAACAACCGCTTCATGGTCGTGCGTGAACTCAAGATGACCGGCCTGCGCACGCCCAACTACAACCGCCGCGCCGATCTGGTCTGCTTCGTCAACGGGCTGCCGCTGGTTTTCATCGAGCTCAAGGCGGTCTACGTCAACATCCGGGCCGCCTACGAGGGCAACCTGAAGGACTACCTGGACGAGAACGTCATCGCCCACGCCTTCCACCACAACGCCTTCATAGTGGTGAGCAACGGCAGCTCGGCGCGCTACGGGTCGATCACCAGCGAGTGGGAGCACTACGCCGAATGGAAACGGCTGGCCGAGGCCGACAAGGGCAGCGTGGCGGCCGAGGTGTTGCTCAACGGCATGCTCGATCGTGGCCGGCTGCTCGACCTGCTGGAGAACTTCATCCTCTTCGACGAGAGCAGGGCCGGCGCGGCGCGCAAAGTGGTGGCGCGCAATCACCAAGTGCTCGGCGTCAACCTGGCGGTGGGCGCGGTGCAGAAGCAGGAGGACCTGAAGGCGCGGCTGCAGCCCGGTGAGCGCCTGCGCCACAGCCTGGTGTCGATTCCGCTGGACGAGCCGGCCGTGGATAAGAAGCTGATGGGCGAGGCGGCCAACGAGCCAGCGCTGGTGGCGCTGCATGCGGCTGAACCGCCGGCGGCGGGCCTGAAGGCACCGGAGGCAACGCGGGAAATTTCGCTGATCGAGCGCGCCCACCTTGACCTGGGGCGCCTAGGCGTGGTGTGGCACACCCAGGGCAGCGGCAAGTCGTACTCGATGCTGTTCTTTGCCGAGAAGGTGCGGCGCAAGCTGCCTGGCAACTTCACCTTCCTGTTGATGACCGACCGCAACGATCTGGACACCCAGATCCACAAGACCTTTGTGGGCTGTGGTGTGGCAGACGATGCCACGCCGCGTGCGGAGTCGGGCGAGGCGCTGCGAACGCTGCTGGGACAGAACCACCGGTACGTGTTCAGCCTGATCCACAAGTTCAACCAGGACGTGGACCCGAAGCAGCCCTACAGCGAGCGCGACGACATCATCGTGATCTCGGACGAGGCCCACCGCACGCAGTCGGGCCGCATGGCGCGCAACATGCGGATCGCGCTGCCGAACGCTGCCTTCATCGGCTTCACCGGCACCCCGCTGTTCAAGCATGACCAAATCACACGGCGCATCTTCGGCGGCTATGTGTCTCGCTATGACTTCAAACGGTCCGAGCAGGACGGTGCCACGGTCAAGCTGGTCTACGAGAACCGCGGCGAGAAGCTGGGGGTGGCGCACAAGGATCTGAACGACCGCATTGCGGCCGCCATCGAGAAAGCCGATCTCGAGCCCGACCAGCAGGCCAAGCTGCAGAAGCTGTTGGGCCAGGATTACGAGGTGATCACTGCCGACGAGCGGCTGGCAAAGATCGCCAACGACTTCGTCGAGCACTGCGCGGCACGCTGGGAGGCAGGCAAGGCGTTGCTGGTGTGCATCGACAAGGTGACCTGCGGGCGCATGTTGAAACTGGCGCAGCCACTTTGGCTGGCGAAGGCGGGATCGGTCAGGTTGGCCGCAGCCGACAAGATGGTGGAGATCGGCGCGGCCACGGACGCCGAACTGCGCCAGCAACTGCATGCCCAGCGTGACCGGCTGTTGGCGCAGGCGCAATGGCTGGACGAGACGATTCTGGGCCTGATCGTCAGCGAGGCGCAGGGGGAGGTGGCCGAGTTCAATCGATGGGGCTTCGACATCATCCCGCACCGTGCGCTGATGAAGAAGGGCTTCGAGACGCCGGACGGCCAGCGGGTGGATGTGGAGTCTGCCTTCAAGAACCCACAGCATCGGTTTCGGGTGGCGGTGGTGTGCGCGATGTGGCTGACGGGATTCGATGTGGAGTGCTTGTCGACGCTGTACATCGACAAGCCGATGAAGGCACACACGTTGATGCAGGCGATTGCGCGCGCCAACCGGCGCTTTGCGGGCAAGGACTTCGGTTTGGTGGTGGACTACAACGGCATGCTCGGTAGCCTGCGTGCCGCGCTTGCGATGTACGCGCTGGGCGATGACGCAGCTGGGGCGGCAGAAATCGTGGCGCCGCTGAAAGATCGGGTGGTGGCGCTGGATGTGGCGATTACCGAGGCCGAATCGTTTCTGCGTGGTTTGGGCTTCGAGCCCAATCGGCTGACCGGCGCGACCGGCTGGGTGCGGATCGCTGCGCTGGCCGACGCCGTGGAGGCCATCAATGCCGCCGGCCGCATCGACAAGCCGGTGGACGCCACCGTTACCGCCGCCGACGCCTCGACTAGCGGTGATGTCAAGCGGGGGGCCGGGCTGGCGGACCTGCCCAAGGGGGCTGACCATGCACGCCAGCGCTTCGAGATCCTGGCCAGGGCGATCTTTCAGCGATTCAAGGCCTTGGTCACCGAACCAACGGTGCATTTGTATGCGGAGCGCCACGACAACATCGAGGCCATCTACAAGAAGCTCGGCGAGAAGTGCGACACGGCCGATGTGACCGAGTTGCTGAAGGCGCTGCACCGGATCGTCAACGAAGCGATCACCACCGAATCGCCAGGCGCGGATCAGGCCAGGGGCTTGACCGTGGACCTGTCGCGCATCGACATCGAGAAGTTGCAGGCGGAGTTCGCGAAGAAGGTCAAGCACAAGGCCACAGCCATCGAGGACATCCGGAAACTGGTCGAGCGCAAGCTGGTGCTGCTGCTGGCCCGGAATCCGCAGCGCATGAACTTCGACATCCGGTATCGCGAAATCGTCGCCCAGTACAACCTGGACAAGGACAGGGCGACGGTGGAGGAAACCTTGGCCAAGTTGCTGGCGCTGTCGCAGAGTCTGGACGACGAGCAGCGCAGGGCGGCCCGGGAGGGCCTGAGCGAAGACGAACTGGCGATCTTCGACCTGCTCGAAAAGAAGACCCTGACCGGCACCGAGCGCGAGCGCATCAAGCAGTCCAGCCGTGACCTGCTGGCTGAACTGCAGCGGATCATCACGCCGTTGGACCAGTGGACCGAGAAGGAACAGACCCGTGCGGAGGTCGAGACCCACATCCTCGACAGCGTCTTTGTGCTGCCGGAACCGCCTTACTCACAAGCCGACAAGGATGCCATGGCGAAGCTGCTTTATGAGCATGTTTGGCAGCAGAGCATGGGAGGACGGTTCGGGCAGGAGGGCCGTGTGGGCTAGCATCGGGCAACAATTCTCCGGTGAGCGAGTATGAGGCGCAGAACATCTGTACCTAAGCGCACCATTCGGGACTGCTCAATGTCCGTTCTCGGGCATTGCTTCGAGGAATGACAACTGAACGCCATCGACCGCCGACATATCGCCTGCCTGGGTGATGTTGTCAGCACGACGGATACATCGACATTCTTGACGTTGGGCAGGTCGGCGCGCTGCCGCCAAAGGGCACCATCACGGTGCGAAGTGCAAAGGTCTTGGCGCCGATGTCAAGCGCACTCAACGCGCCGCGCGATGCCAGCGGGCGAATTGTGCCGGCACTGAATTGCGATCTCGTCCGGGCTGAGCACCTTGGGGGCCATGCGGGCAAGCCATCGGCCGACGGCCTCGGAATCCCCATCGTCGATGCTCCCATTAGGTGCGCTTCGATGATGGCGACTGGTTGCCTCAAACGCTGCGGGTTCTGCCCGCCATGCGGTGCATGTCACCGCGGCCTGCCAGCTTTACAACGCGACCTATCAGGTGCCGGTGCAGCCCTTCTCGGTGACCGCGGATCGGCTGTCGATCAATGGAGCGGCTGTGCTGCTCGTGTTGTGTGTGCGCCGGCCAGCGGCCAGCGCCCTTGACGATTTGAGCATCCCCTTAGCTTCTGAACCATGTCCTACAAGTCCTGGATGTCCTGTTACGTCGCCCCAAACCTGCCGAACCGAAGTGACTGAGACTCGGCGAGCAGGAGATGCAGGACATTCAGGACATGGTTTCCTGGTCTTCTATCCCAGAAACGGGACATGGCACATGCAGGCGCTTGCTGGCCGCCCATCGAATCCTGGCGCGGGGCCTGCGCTGTCGGCCGGGTCGGTGATCTGAGCTATCGACCTGTCTGCATCGTTGGGGAAGGATCGCCGACAACCTCAGCAGGCGTCCATCATTGGCTGGGTCACTGTTGCTGACGCACTGGCAGGTCATAGTTGGACACCCTGGCGTGGCGGTGTGTCGATGCTGAAGCTGCCGGCCAACCGTTTGACCAGAGCCTGGCATCGCTGCTGGCACGAGCAGAGGCCAGTTCAAGACGGCACTCCTCGTAGCCCACCGGATCGAATCTTGACCGTCACGCCCGACGCGGCGTTTGTGATGCCGGCGACAGTTTCATCAAGATCGGGAACGCTGCCGGGGTCGTCGTTCCTCACCCGCCGTGCGCCACACTCGGCTTCCAGATCAATCCAAGCTCTGTGCGCAAATAGGCGCGGCCTTCAAGCCAAAAGGAGCGTCGATTCGGACCGCTTTAGGACACTCTTAGGATACTTTGCCACATCAGGATACCGGGAGCGCATCGAATC
>JBILYN010000240.1:0-6798 GCA_044377715.1 Aquabacterium sp. | reverse complement strand
TTCGAACTCTAACCGGCCCTGGCACATCAGCGCCATCACCACCGCACGGCGGAGCAGATCGTCGCGCGTCAATGCCAGACCTCTGACCACCGGAAACTGGCCTTGGCGCACCGCGTCGTAGTACTCGTCCAGGGTCTTGGCATTCTGGCTGTATGTCGCACCCATGCGACCGATGGCCGATACACCGAGTGCGACCAGATCGCAGTCGGGCTGGGTGCTGTAGCCCTGGAAGTTGCGGTGCAAGCGGCCCTGCCGCTTGGCAACGGCCAGCGAATCCTCGGGCAGCGCAAAATGGTCCATGCCGATGTAGGTGTAGCCCTGTGCCACAAAACCCGCCATCGCGCCGCCAAGCATCTGCACCCGATGGTCCGGCGGCGGCAACTGCTCGATGACGATGCGTCGCTGCGGTTTGAAGCGCTGCGGCAAGTGGGCATAGGCATAGAGCGCAATGCGGTCTGGTCGCAACTCAGCCACCTGATTGACTGTTCGGGCAAACGACTCGGGGGTCTGTTTGGGCAGGCCATAGATCAGATCCGCGTTGACAGATTCGAAGCCGATCTCGCGCGCGGCAAGCATCAGGTCCCGAACCGACTCGAAGGGCTGCACCCGGTGCACCGCCTTCTGCACATCAGCATCGAAATCCTGCACGCCAAAGCTCAGGCGGTTGAACCCGAGCTTGGCAAAGTGGCGCAGGCGATCGGGCGACGCCGTGCGCGGATCGACCTCGATCGACACCTCGGCACCAGGCGCCAGGCGGAAAGCCCGGCCCAGCATCGCCATCAAACTGCTGAGTTCGGCGTCGCTGAGGAAAGTGGGCGTGCCGCCACCCAGATGCAACTGGGTCACCGCCTGCCCGCCACCCAGCACCGACACATTGAGTGCCACCTCCTGCGCCAATACCTCCAGATACTCGGCGGCTCGCTCGTGGTGCTTGGTGATCACCTTGTTGCAGGCGCAGTAGTAGCACACCGATTCACAGAATGGGATGTGCACATAGATCGACAGCGGTGGTTTGCCCCCAACAACCGCTCCCGATACCCGATGGGCCAGCGCTTGCGCGTAATCCACCGGGCCGAAGGCCTCGACGAACCGGTCTGCGGTGGGATACGAGGTGTAGCGCGGGCCCGGTCGATCCAGGCGACGCAACATCGCCTCGGTCAACACGGGAACTTGGTCGGCAGAAGTCTTCAACATGGCCCAGACTGTGCCAAATTGAACAGGTCACACCTTGACTTAGCTCAAGCCCGACCGGCGCAACTGATCGAACAATGGCCAGGCTTGGCCGATTGAGACCAACAGGTCGCTTGCCGCCGAACCATCACAAATTGATCAATGACAAGTGCGTCAGTCGCGCACACAATGCGCTATGAACTCTACCGCTGAATCTCCAAGACTTCGACTCGAACCCTTCAAAGTGGCCTGCTCGAGTTGCAACCTGCGTGAGCTGTGCTTGCCGGTAGGCTTGTCGCGCGAGAACCTGGAGCGACTCGACACCTTGGTCGCCAACCGACGCGCCGTCGCAAGAGGCGAATCGCTGTTCCGCGCAGGCGAGACTTTTCTGTCGCTCTATGCGGTTCGCACCGGCTTCTTCAAGACCCGGGTGTCGTCGGAGGATGGGCGCGACCAGGTCACCGGTTTCCAGATGGCCGGCGAGTTGCTCGGGCTCGATGGCATCAGTACCGACAACCACACCTGCGATGCGGTGGCGCTGGAGGACTCGCAGGTCTGCGTGATCCCGTACAACCAGCTCGAAGGTCTGTCGCGCGAGTTCACCGAACTGCAGCACCAGTTCCACAAGATCATGAGCCGCGAGATCGTGCGCGACCACGGTGTGATGCTGCTGCTCGGCAGCATGCGGGCCGAAGAGCGATTGGCGGCTTTCTTGCTGAACCTGACCCAGCGACTGCAGGCTCGCGGCTTCTCGGCCTCGTCGCTGATCCTGCGCATGACGCGCGAAGAAATCGGCAGCTACCTGGGGCTCAAACTCGAGACGGTCAGCCGCACCTTCAGCAAATTCCAGGACGAAGGCATCCTCGATGTCAAACAGCGGCAGATCCGCATCCTGGCCCAGGAAAAGCTGGAAAAACTGGTCAACGGCACGAACTGCTAGGCGCAGGGTTGGCGGCTGCTCGGCCACCGGATTTGGCTCAAGTCACTGCCGGCAAACCAGCGTCATAGCGCTGGCGGCAAACCTGAATCGTTGGTGTTCAGGTCATCGGCGCTCAAAGCCAGCAGCTGTGTCAAGGTACCGGCCGCTGCAATCACGCCCCAGAACACAAAGAAAGCCAGCGTGTAGACGCCGGAGTTCGACCACTCGACCGGGGCGCCGCCAAATCCATGCAGGCTGGACGGGTCGACCAAAGCGAACACCAGCGTCTCGAGCACACCGGCCATCAGAAACGCGGGCCACAGCACGGCCATCACCCGCAGTCGTCGCTTGCCCGCTGCCATCCGGTGCTGCCGCTTCAACGACCCGCTGCCGCAGTGGCCGCATGGTTGCGGGCCGTCAGTGCAGGCGTCTGGCCGGTGGGTCGAACCGGCACATCTCGCGCAGAAGCCGTCTCCAATAGCACCACATCAGCACCACGGTAGGCCACCACCGCCGTGCCCAGACTCGCGACCACCACCACCGCCGGGCCTCCGAAGACCAGCCACACCATGCCAACGCGCCACCAGGGCGTTGGACGCGGCATCGCGATGGACGGGTCAGCCGCACCACCAGGTACTGCTGCGACCATCGACGAACGGCTTTCTGCAGGGTTTTTCATGTTGAAACGCTCCTGGCCGACGCTCAGCGCGGCACGACAAAAGTTGATTTCTCGCTCAGCGTAGCACCGCTGATGATCTTGCCACTGACGTCGACACTGACCAGGCCGATGTCGAAGTGGATCGGATGGGCCCCAGCAGCGGTCGCCTGCGCTGTCTCGGGCGGGATGCGCACAGCCAGCGTCACCCAACGCGCTTGTGCGGACTCGAGATGGATCTCGGGCGATGCTGCCAGGCTGATGCCGGCCAGTCCCTTGACGGCGATCTGGTAACGCTGTGATTGCTCGGTGGCGTTCATGATCTGCAAGCGGTAGACATTCTCGACCTGACCCTCGTCGACCTGCCTGGCGAGCGCGCCGCGGTCTCGCACCACATCAACCTTGAATGGATGACGCAGCGCCAGGCTGATGGAAAACCCAAGCACGATCAACCCGAGGATCGCGGTGTAGACCAGCACGCGCGGCCTGAAGATGCGCGCCAAGCGCTGGCGCGGGCCCAGATGCTGCGCCAGGCCGTTCTGGGTGTCGTAGCGAACCAGTCCTCGCGGGTAATTCATCTTGTCCATCACGCTGTCGCAGACGTCGATGCAGGCAGCACAACCTATGCACTCGTATTGCAAACCCTGGCGGATGTCGATGCCAGTGGGGCAGACCTGAACGCACAGACTGCAGTCTATGCACGAGCCCAGGCCCAGTGTCTTGGGTTCGGCTTTGCGCGAGCGCGAACCGCGCGGCTCACCGCGCTCGCTGTCATAGCTGATGATCAAGGTGTCTCGGTCGAACATCGCGCTCTGGAAGCGCGCGTACGGACACATGTACTTGCAGACCTGCTCGCGCATGAAGCCAGCATTGCCGTAAGTTGCCAGACTGTAGAACAAGACCCAAAACCACTCCCAGGGACCGAAGCCCAGGCTCATGGCTTCGGCGGCCAGGGTATGGATCGGCGTGAAATAGCCGACGAAAGTGAAACCGGTCCACAAGCCGAGCCCGATCCAGACCAATTGCTTGGCGCTCTTGCGCCAGAGCTTGTCCAGGCTCCAGCCACTGGCGTCCAGCCTCATGCGAGCAATGCGGTCGCCTTCGATCTTTTTCTCCACCCACATGAAGATCTCGGTGTACACCGTCTGCGGACAGGCAAAACCGCACCACAGCCGCCCAGCCACCGCAGTGAACAGGAACAAGGCATAAGCCGAGATGACCAGAATGCCGGTCAGGTAGATGAAATCCTGCGGGTACAGCAGCAGCGGACCGATGTAGAAGCGGCGCGAACCGAGGTCAAACAAGACCGCCTGGCGCTGATTCCACTGCAACCAAGGCAGACCGTAGAACAACAACTGCGTCAACCAGACCAGCGACCAGCGCCAGGTGGCGAAAAGACCGCTGACCGCGCGCGGGTAGATCCGCTGTTGCTTCTGGTACAGCGAGACCACCGCCACCTTGGCATCGTCACCCTCCAGCGCATCAGCGCTTTGACGCTGTGGCGGCGTGGTGATGACAGGCGGCATCAGGCCATCAGGTTGTCTCATGAAGCCGTGGACCGCGTCGACTTACCTGACCGCCACGGCAGTGGCTTGCGACAGGTTCCAGACATAGGCAGCCAGCACGTGGATCTGTTCGGCGCTGAGCCGCCCCTCGAACTTGGGCATCACATTGGTCTTGCCCTGGTTGACCATCGCAGTCACCGCCGCTTCACCCCAGCCGTGGAGCCATATCTTGTCGGTCAGATTGGGGGCACCCAGCGCCTGGTTGCCGCGTCCGTCCGCACCATGACAGGCGGCGCAGACAGCGAACTTCGGTTTGCCAAGCTGCGCCGCCAGGTTGTTGTGCGCACTGCCCGACAAGCTCAAGACATAGTTGGCAACGTTCTTGACATCATCAGCACTGCCCAGCGCAGCGGCCATAGGCGGCATCATGCCAATGCGTCCTCCCGTGACAGTCTTCTCAATGTAGGCCGCATCGCTGCCGCCCAGCCAGTCGCTGTCGGCCAGATTGGGGAAACCCTTGCTGCCGCGGGCGTCAGAGCCGTGGCATTGCGAACAGTTGTTGATGAACAACCGCTCGCCAATGCCCATGGCCTGCGCATCCTTGGCCAGTTCGGCCGCAGGCATCGCGCTGAACTTGGCATAGACCGGCGCCATCGCCGCATGGGCCTTGTCCTGCTCGGCCTGCCATTGGCCTATGCTGGACCACTTGAAGCTGCCTGGCAGCGTGCCAAGGCCTGGATAGAGCGCCAGATAGACCGCCGCAAAGACCAGCGTGATCACGAACAGCCACATCCACCAGCGCGGCAACGGATTGTTGAGTTCGCGCAGATCTTCGTCCCAGACATGTCCGGTGGTGTTGTCGTTGGCCATCACCTTGCGTTTGCTGGCGATCAACAGGATGAAGACACAGAACAACAACCCGGCGGCCGTGATGCCACCGGCATACCAAGCCCAACCGATGTCGACGAAATCACTCATTGTTTCTCTCCTTGGAGCACCGAAACGCGCGCGTCATCGGGTTCGGCAAAAGGCAGTTGGGCAGCTTCGTCGAACTGGGCCTGGCGCTTGCCCGCCAGCGCCCAGACCACGATGCCGACGAAGACCCCGAACATCAACAGCGTGGTCACGCTGCGCAGATCATTGACATCCATGATTTATGGCTCCGAGGCTGCTCATTTGCGCGAAGTGCCCAGCACCTGCAGATAGGCGACCACTGCATCGAGTTCGCTCTTGCCCTTGATCTCGTCACCGGCCTTGGCGATCTCTTCGTCGGTATAGGGCACGCCGACAATGCGCAGCGCCTTCATCTTGGATGCCATGTCAGCCGGGTCGAGCTGGCCTGTGCTCAGCCAAGCATAGGCCGGCATGTTGCTCTCAGGCACCAGGTCGCGGGGGTTGTTCAGGTGGATGCGGTGCCACTCGTCGCTGTACTTGCCACCGACGCGGTGCAGATCGGGGCCGGTGCGCTTGCTGCCCCACTGGAACGGGTGGTCGTAGACGAATTCACCGGCCACCGAGTACGGGCCGTAACGCAACGTCTCAGCCCGGAACGGTCGGATCATCTGCGAATGGCAGTTGTAACAACCCTCACGCAAGTAGATGTCACGCCCAGCCAGTTGCAGCGAGGTGTAGGGCTTGAGGCCATCAATCGGCTGCGTGGTGCTGCGCTGAAAGAACAGCGGCACGATCTCGACCAGGCCGCCAAACAGCAGCGCCAACAAGATCAACACGATCATCAAGAAGTTGTTGGTCTCGATCTTCTCGTGACCCACGGGAGCATGGAGTTGTGCCATCTGAATGTGTTCCTTGTCGTCAGGCGTGAGCCGCCGCAACCATCGGGATTCGGGCTGTGGCAGCCTTGGCGCCCTTGACCGTCATCACGACGTTCCAAGCCATGATCAGCATGCCGCCCAGGTAAAGCACGCCGCCGCCCAAACGGATCACGTAGAACGGGTAAGTTGCCTTGACGCTCTCGACGAAGCTGTAGACCAGGGTGCCGTCGGGGTTGACCGCGCGCCACATCAAACCCTGCATCACGCCGGCGATCCACATCGCGGCGATGTAGAGCACGATGCCGATCGTCGCGATCCAGAAATGCAACTCGACCGCCCGCATGCTGAACATCTTGTCCTTGCCGAACATGCGCGGGATCAGGTGGTAGAGCGAACCGATCGAGATCATGCCGACCCAGCCGAGTGCGCCCGAGTGCACATGGCCCACGGTCCAGTCGGTGTAGTGGGACAGCGCGTTGACAGTCTTGATAGACATCATCGGCCCCTCGAAGGTCGACATGCCGTAGAACGACAGCGAGACGATCAGAAATTTCAGGATCGGGTCGTCACGCAGTTTGTGCCAGGCGCCAGACAACGTCATGATGCCGTTGATCATGCCGCCCCAGCTCGGCGCGAGCAGCACCAGCGAGAAGATCATGCCAACGCTCTGCACCCAATCGGGCAAGGCCGTGTAGTGCAGGTGGTGCGGGCCGGCCCACATGTAGGTAAAGATCAGCGCCCAAAAGTGAACGATAGACAGGCGGTATGAGTAAACCG
>JBILYN010000041.1:0-20483 GCA_044377715.1 Aquabacterium sp. | reverse complement strand
CAAGCCGTGCCCCGGGTTGTGATCGAAGAGTTTCTGCAGGGCGAGGAGGCCAGCTTCATCGTGCTGGTGGACGGCAAGAACGTGCTGGCGCTGGCCTCCAGCCAGGACCACAAACGCTTGTTGGACGGCGACCTGGGGCCCAACACCGGCGGCATGGGTGCTTATTCGCCGGCGCCGGTGGTCACGCCCAACGTGCACGCCAAGGCCATGCAGGAGATCATCCTGCCCACCGTGCAGGGCATGGCGCGTGACGGCATCGTGTTCACCGGCTTTCTCTATGCTGGCTTGATGATCGATGCCAAGGGCCGACCCAAGGCGCTCGAGTTCAACACCCGGATGGGTGACCCGGAGACCCAGCCCATCCTGATGCGGCTCAAGAGCGACCTCGTCGACGTGCTGTTGCATGCCACAGTTGGCAGCTTGGACCAGGTCGAGTTGCGGTGGGACCGGCGGGTGGCACTCGGCGTCGTGCTGGCCGCTGCCGGCTATCCAGCTCATCCCCGCAAGGGCGACGCGATCGCAGGTCTGGCTGCTGACACCGAGGAAGCAGTGGTTTTTCATGCGGGTACCGCACTGCAAGATGGCGTGTTGCGCGTGACTGGTGGCCGGGTGCTGTGCGTCACCGCGCTGGGCGATTCGGTCAAACAGGCGCAACAACAGGCCTACGAGCACTTGAGCGGTATCCGCATCGATGGCATGCAGTTCCGCCACGACATAGGCTACCGCGCGATCAAGCGCTGAGAACGGATCGAAACAAACGCATGGACACCCAAGCCGTTCGCGACTACCTGCTCGGCCTGCAGCGGCGCATCATCGAAACGCTGGAAGCGGCCGAGTTGGCTGTGGAGGGCAAGCGCTTTGTCACCGATGCCTGGGTCCGTGCGCCTGGCGAGCGCCTGCAGGGCGATGGTCGCACCCAATTGGTCGAGGACGGCGGCCTGCTCGAGCGTGGCGGTTGCAACTTCAGCCATGTCAAGGGTCCGCAGCTGCCACCTTCGGCGACCCAGCATCGGCCTGAGCTGGCGGGCGCACCGTTCGAGGCAATGGGCGTGTCGCTGGTGCTGCACCCGCGCAATCCGCACGTGCCCACGGTACACATGAACGTGCGGATGTTCGCCGCGCTGCCCGAAGGCAAACCGCCGGTGATCTGGTTTGGTGGTGGCATGGACCTGACCCCTTACTACGGCGTCGAAGCCGATGCGCAGCATTTCCACCGCACCTGCCGCGAAGCATTGGTCGGTTTCGGTCCCGACCTTTATCCGCGCTTCAAACACTGGTGCGACGAGTATTTCTTCCTCAAGCACCGCCATGAGGCGCGAGGAATTGGCGGTGTGTTTTTTGACGACTTTGCTGAACTTGGTTTCGACCGCAGCTTTGCGATGATGCGTTCAGTGGGCGACGCCTTCTTGCCGGCTTACATGCCGATCGTCGAGCGTCGGCGTGAAACACCTTACGGCGAGCGCGAGCGTGATTTCCAGGCCTACCGACGAGGTCGCTATGTCGAGTTCAACCTGGTGTTCGACCGCGGCACCTTGTTCGGCCTGCAGTCGGGGGGGCGCACCGAGAGCATCCTGATGTCGATGCCGCCGATCGTCAAATGGCGCTACAACTGGCAGCCCGAACCCGACACACCTGAAGCGCGGCTCTACAGCGACTTCTTGCCCGTGCGCGACTGGGCGGGCGGCGCTTGAGCGCAGCCCCGCGCATCGGCTTGCTGGGTGGAAGCTTCGATCCGCCGCACTTGGCGCACCTCGCGTTGGGTCGCGCTGCTGCGCAGCAACTCGCGCTCGACGAACTGCGCTGGCTGCCTGCCGGTGCACCTTGGCAGAAAGCCGGCCGGGTGATGGCAGACGCCGACCACCGCGCGGCGATGCTGGCGGCGCTGCTGGCAGGCGAACCTCGCTGCGTGATCGACCGACGCGAACTCGAGCGCGCAGGCCCAACCTTCACCATCGACACCGTGCGCGAGCTGCAAGCCGAGCGCTCTGGCGCCGAGTGGTTCCTGATCCTCGGTCAGGACCAGTACGCTCAATTTCATACCTGGCGGGACGCACCTGAACTGCTGCAGCGGCTGACGCTGGCAGTGGCCGGCCGGGGGGGGCAGGCGCCACAGGCGCCGCCGGCTTTGGCGGGCCTGCCGCAACGCTGCGTGTTGCTGGACATGGCGCCGACGGATATCGCCGCCACCGACATCCGGAACCGGGTCGCCGACGGGCAAACAGTGACCGCGCTGGTCGGTGAGCGCGTGGCAAGCTATATTGAACAACATCGGCTCTACTCACACCAACCACGGAACACCACGCACTGAATGGACATTCGCAAACTGCAACGGGCCATCGTCGATGGACTCGAGGACGTCAAGGCCCAGGACATCCTGGTGTTCAACACCGAACATCTCTCGGCCTTGTTTGAGCGGGTGATCATCGCCTCGGGCACCAGCAACCGCCAGACCAAGGCACTGGCCTCGGGTGTGCGCTCGGCAGTTCGGGCGGCCGGCTTTCCGGTTCTTGCGACGGAAGGCGGCGAGAACGGCGAGTGGATCATCGTCGACTGCGGTGCTGCGGTGGTGCATGTCATGCAACCGGCGATCCGTGAGTACTACCGGCTCGAAGAGATCTGGGGTGGCAAACCGGTCAGGATGAAGATCGGCAGCGACGCGCCGAGAGGTTTGGTCAAGGCCTCGGAGCCCGAGGAGCCCGAGGAGCCCGAGGACGATGAGCCGACGGTCAAACGCAAGCCTGCAGCGAAGAAAGTGCCTGTCAAACGTGCGCCGGCCAAGCGCGCGCCGGCCAAGAAAGTTGCGGCCAAGACCGCACCCATCAAACTGGTCAGCGCCCGCAAGCTGCCTGCCAAAAAGGCTGTCGCCAAGCAGGACGTGGTCAAGATCACTGGCGCAGGCCGTGCCGGTGGCAATGCGGCGCGCGCCGCCGCGGCGGTCGCGAAACTCCCAGCCAAGAAGGCGCCGGCGCGCAAGGCCGTCGTGCCTGCAAGCAAGACCATCGTGGTCAAGCCATTTGTCCGCAAGACGGCCACCGCGACGACAGCCAAGTCGTCATCGCGCGACAAGCCGGCGCCGGCGGCGCGCAAGACAGCGCTGCGCAAGCCTGCGCGTTCTTGATCGCTGACCATGCGTCTGGTCTTGGCGGCCGTCGGCCAGCGGCAGCCGGCCTGGAGCCAAACCGCATACGAGGACTTCGCCAAGCGCTTCCCGCCTGAGATGCGCCTGGAGCTCAAGGCCGTCAAGGCCGAAGCGCGGACCAGTGCCAGAACGCCGACGCAGCTGATGGCCGCGGAGGCGCAGCGCCTGGAACTGGCTTGCCCCAAAGGGGCGCGACGGGTCGTGCTCGACGAGCACGGCAGCCGCTTGACGACGCCGCAGTTGGCCGAGCGGCTGCGCTTCTGGCTGGGTGATGGACGCGACGTGGTGCTGCTGGTTGGTGGTCCGGACGGGCTGGATCCAGCCCTCAAGGCCACGGCCGACGAAACCCTGAGGCTGTCCGACCTGACACTGCCTCATGCCTTCGTCCGGGTGCTGCTGGCCGAAGCGCTGTACCGGGCCTGGAGCGTCACCGCTGGCCACCCCTATCACCGGGAATGACTCCCGTGAGTGAACACCAGGATTGAGCTTGTCCGACTTCATCTACCTCGCCTCGCAAAGCCCGCGTCGGCGCCAACTGCTGCACCAACTCGGCGTTGGCCATGAACTGTTGCTGCCAGACGCGCAAGAAGACGCTGAGTCACTCGAAGCCACATTGCCGGGCGAGTTGCCGGCCGACTATGTGCAGCGCGTCACAGCGCTCAAACTCAAGGCCGCGCGCGCTAGGCTCAAGCGCCGCGGCCTGCCGGCCGCGCCTATCCTGTGTGCTGACACGACAGTTGCGCTGGGCCGACGAATTCTGGGCAAGCCGGCCGATGCTGACCAAGCGCGTGCGATGCTGTCGTCGCTGTCTGGCCACAGCCACCGTGTGCTGACCGCCGTGGCTGTGAGCAGCGGCCGACGCAGTTGGGCAGCCATCAGCCTGTCGCAGGTCCGTTTTGCGCCGCTGAGTCCGGCAACAATCGACGATTACATCGCCAGCGGCGAACCTTTCGGCAAGGCCGGTGCCTACGCGATCCAGAGCCAGGCGGCGGCCTGGATCGCGCATATCGCCGGCAGCTACTCCGGTATCATGGGTTTGCCCCTTTTCGAGACAGCGCAGTTGCTGCGACAGGCTCGCGTGAGTTTCTTGCATTGCGGCGCGCCGCCACCGGAGCTCACCGCGCCATGCATGACATCCTGATCAACTGGACTCCGCAGGAAACCCGGGTCGCCCTCATCGAGAATGGCGCGGTGCAAGACCTGCACATTGAGCGCTCGCTCGAGCGCGGCTTGGTCGGCAACGTCTACCTCGGCAAGGTTGCGCGGGTGCTGCCGGGCATGCAGAGCGCTTTCATCGAGGTCGGGCTTGAACGCGCGGCTTTTCTGCATGTTGCCGACTTGCACGGCGGTGGCCACCACAAGCACGATGTGACGGTGCAGGTGCCGATTGAGCGCCAGGTGTTCGAAGGTCAGACCCTGATGGTGCAGGTGATCAAGGACCCGATCGGCAGCAAGGGGGCTAGGCTGTCGACGCAGATCAGCATTGCCGGGCGCCTGTTGGTCTTCTTGCCGCAGGACACCCACATCGGCATCTCGCAGAAGATAGGCTCGGTCGAGGCGCGCGAGCAACTGCGCAGCCGCATGCAGTCGCTCACTGCCACGACCGATGGCAGTTCGCCAGGGGGCTTCATCCTGCGCACCAATGCCGAGGACGCCAGCGATGCTGAGCTCGCTGATGACATTGCCTACCTGCGCAAGGCCTGGGCCTCGATCCGCGCCAACGGCCTGTCCAGGCCGCCTGGCAGCATGCTGCACGAGGACTTGAACCTGGCGCAGCGCGTGCTGCGCGACATGGTCAATGACAGCACCCAGACGATCCGCATCGACAGCAAGCTGCAGTTCGATGACCTGAAGGCGTTTGGTGAATCCTATACGCCATCATCGGCGTCCAAACTTGAGCGCTACCAGGGCGAGCGGCCGATCTTCGATCTGTTCGGCATTGAGGAGGAGATCGCTCGGGCGCTGGCTCGTCGCGTTGACCTCAAGAGCGGCGGCTACTTGATCATCGACCAGACCGAAGCCCTGACCACGGTCGACGTGAACACCGGCGGCTTTGTCGGTGCGCGCAACTTCGATGAAACGATCTTCAAGACCAACCTCGAGTCGGCCGGTGCGATTGCGCGCCAACTGCGGCTGCGCAACCTGGGTGGCATCATCATCGTCGACTTCATCGACATGGTTCGCGACGAACACCAGACCGCGGTGCTGGCTGAGTTCAGAAAGCAGCTCGCGCGCGATCGCACCAAGGTCACGGTCAGCGGTTTCACCGGCCTGGGTCTGGTCGAGATGACGCGCAAGAGAACGCGCGAGAGCCTGGCCCACATGCTGTGCCAGCCTTGCCCGACCTGCGAGGGCCGCGGTCAAGTCAAGACCGCGCGCAGCGTCTGCTACGACGTGCTGCGCGAGATCTTGCGCGAGGCGCGCCAGTTCAACCCCAGGGAATTTCGGGTGATCGCCAGTGCAGCGGTGGTCGAGATGCTGCTCGACGAGGAGAGCCAGCACCTGGCAGGCTTGAGCGACTTCATCGGCAAGCCGATCTCGCTGTCGACCGAGCCGTCGTTCAGCCCGGAGCACTACGACATCGTGCTGATGTAAGCGGTAGGGGTCTAGACGCTCGCCGACTGGCGGGCGCGGCGGGCCAAATGGCAAGGCGCGATTCGGCCTCATACTCGCGGATCTCCACAGCTTCAGAAGCTGCCCGCTCGGGCTTCGCAAATCTGCGATGCCCGGCTACCAGACCAAGCAAGAATCCATCGCCGTTGCAGGCGTTGCCGACCTGTTGATCCGCTCGCTGCTTGATCGGCAGCAGTATGCCGATCCATTGGGTCACGCCGACCGGCTGGGAATTTCTTCGGCCGCTTGGCCGCTGTTTGGTTTGTTGTGGCCGTCTGGTGCCCATTTGGCGGCGCGTCTGGCACTGCGGCCAGTGGCTGCTGGCGACCGGATCCTGGAGATCGGTTGCGGGCTGGCACTGGCCAGCCTGGTGGGACACCGGCGCGGCGCCGATGTCACGGCCAGCGACTGCCATCCGCTGGCGGGTGCGTTCCTGCTGGAGAATTTGCGTCTGAACGGTCTGCTGCCAATGAAGTACCGGCACGGCCAATGGGGGGAGTCTCGGTCGTCACTGGCATCACAGGTGTTGGCGGCGGCACCGGTGGATGGCTTGTTCGACCTGATCATCGGCAGCGACCTGCTATACGAGCGCGATGCCGGTGGCTACCTGGCTGGTTTCATCGACACCCATGCGGCTGTGGGCGCCGAGGTTTGGATCATCGATCCTGACCGTGGCAACCGGTCGGCATTCAACCGCCAGATGGCTGGCCTGGGTTTTGGGTGTCATGATGAGCGGCTGAGCGATTCGCTGGCTTTGCACGATGCCAGCTTGCCTGCCTACAAGGGGCGCATGCTGACCTACCGTCGCTTGGCGGGGATGGCCCACCGTTGACCGGTACCGCGAGACAGAGGGTCTGTCCAGATCGCTGGCGACTGCCAGCGCCAGCGATCGCGCAGATGCTCAGTCGACCCAGTCCACCGTCGCTGGCAGCTCGGCGCGCCGGGTTCGAAAGCCGTTGGCGGGATGTGCCGTGTCTTCGAAGCCAAGCGAGATGCCGCACACGACGCGCCGGCCCGGCGCCAGTGCGAAGAAATCGCGCACACGCTGCGGCCGTGAAGCCAGCGCTGCCTGGGCGATGGTGGCCACGCCCATCGCGGTGGCGGCCAGCATGAAGTTGGCGACGTAGGCGCCGCAGTCGACCGCGCCGTAGACGCCTAGTGCTTCGTCCGTCGTGATCATGGCCACGTGCGGGGCGCCGAACAACCTGAAGTTCTCGCGTGACTGGCGCGCAGAAGCCTCGCGGTCGCCGCGTGCAATGCCGACGCTGTCGTACAGCGCCAGGCCGCATTCGCGTCGACGCTCCTGGTAGACGCCTTGGTACTCGCGAGGCCAAGGGAAGTCGGCGGCCGGCTCGCCGTCCTGCACGGGCGCTAGCATCAGGTCGCGAAATCGCTGGGTGGCGTCGCCCGAGGTGATGTGAACCCGCCATGGCTGTGCGTTGCACCAGGATGCGGTGCGTTGGGCCAGCGTCGCGATGCGCTCCAGCGTCGCTTTCGGCACGGATTCAGCCAGGAAGCCGCGGCAGCTGTAGCGCTGTTGCAGCAGGCGGCTGAGTTCGCTTGCATCGGGTGCTGTGCTCAAGAATGCCATCCATTTGTTGTCACGTTTGAACGCTGCCGGTTTTGCCCTCGTCACCGAGGGCGCGCCGCCGATCCCGCGGACGGTTTCCAAACCCAGTGCCGCCGCCTGGTGAGGCCTGTTTGCATCGGCCTGCACCATGCTGGACAGGGCCGCCAAGCGCAGTGATCAACTTGATGCTGACGCACCCTGAAGCACGGCCAGAGCCTAGACCTCAGGGGCGCTGACCATGGGCAGTAGCCTGGATCAGCTGGAGGCGCGCGGTGATCAGGCTGGCGTGAACATCGGCAGCGTACCGCCGTCGACGGATTTGAAGCAGACCTTCACACGCTGGCCGATGCGCAAGCTGTCGAGGTCGCAGTCGACGATGTTGGTCAGCATCGTCACGCCCTCGTCCAGCGTCACATAGGCGATGGCGTAGGGGATGGGCCCGGCGCGCCGCGTCACGCTGACGCTGTAGATCGTGCCGCCGCCGCTGGCGTCGATCCACTCGGTGTCGGCCAGGCAGAACGGGCACAGCGGCCGTGGATACCAGTGCGCTTCATGGCAGGCGGTGCAGCGCCGCAGGCGCAGCACGCCTTGCTTGGCAGCGCTCCAGTACGGTTCGGTGGCCGGATCACTGGCCGGCAGGGAGATCGGGCGGTCTTGGTGCATCGTGGTCATGTTGTCACTCCCTTTCCATGATCAAGGTGGCGCTGCCGTGGCGCGAGCCGAGCAGGCCGCCCGTGCCCTGTGCGAGCGCGAGCGTGCAGTTGGGCACCTGGACCTTGGCATGGGCTTCGCCGCGCAGTTGGCGCACCGCTTCGATCACCTTGGTGATGCCGCCGCGGTTGGCCGGGTGGTTGTTGCACAGGCCGCCGCCGTCGGTGTTGAAAGGCAGCTTGCCGACGCCCGAGATCAGGTTGCCGTCGGCCACAAAGCGTCCGCCTTCACCCTTCTTGCAAAAGCCCAGGTCTTCGAGCTGCATCAGCACCGTGATCGTGAAGCTGTCGTAGATCGAGGCGTACTGGATGTCTGAGGGCTTGACGCCGGCTTCGGCAAAGGCAATCGGGCCCGAGACCGCAGCGCCCGACCAGCTCAGGTCGACCTTGCCACCGAGCTGGCCCTTGATGAACTCGCCGGCGCCCAGCAGGTTGACCACCGGGCGCTTGAGCGCGCGTGCGATCTCAGGCCGCACGATCAGCAGCGCGCCGCCGCCGTCGCTGACCACGCAGCAGTCGAGCTTGCGCAGCGGGTCGGAGATCATCGGCGAGGCCAGAACATCCTCGACCGTCACCACATCGCGCAACATCGCATGCGGGTTGTGTTGGGCGTGGTGGGAGGCGGCCACTTTGATCCAGGCCAGTTGCTCGGCGGTGGTGCCGTATTCGTACATGTGGCGCGCAGCCACCAGTGCGTACATGTTGACGGTCACCGGGCCGTAAGGCAATTCCCAGGGCACATCGGGCGTGCCCGGGATGGCCACGCGCGGGGCAACACCGCTGGAGCCCTCGCTGCGCGGACGGCCCGCGAGCGTGATCAATGCGACATTGCACTTGCCCGTGGCGATCGCTTGCGCGGCATGCGCCACATGGAGCAGATAGGACGAGCCACCGGTGTCGGTGCTGTCGACATGCTTGAGCTTCAGTCCCAGGTAGTCGGCCATGTTGATCGCACCCAGACCTGGGGCATCACTCGCGCAGAAGTAGCCGTCGACGTCTTGCAGCGTCAGGCCGGCGTCCTCCAAGGCGCCACGGGCGCATTCGGCGTGCAATTGCGCCACCGTCTTGTCGGGGGCTTTGCGGGTGGGGTGCTCGAAAGCGCCTGCGATGCAGGCCTGGCGTCTAATGGACATGGCGGGTATTGGCGATAAAGGTAATTGAGTATACCTTATACCATTGGTTCAACCATGCTCTATATTGTGGCCGACCACGGTCACGATGCTGAGCAGCCGCAAGCGGTCGTCGCACCAACAAGGCGTTCACGGCTTCGTTGTCCAGCCTGGCGGGGCCGCGTAACACCGCAGGGACAAGCGGGCGCTGACGATCAACTGCTGTCGGCAACGATTCACCTCATCATGGCTTCAACTTGTAGGGCGAGATTGGCCTCTGGCTGTGGGTGATCGGCTCAGTCGTCCGACCCGCCGAAGCCGAACAGCGCCAACAGGCTGGTGAACAGGTTGAAGATCGACAAGTACAGGCCGACCGTGGCGAGCACATAATTGGTTTCGCCGCCGTTGACGATGCGGCTGGTCTCGAACAGGATCAGGCCAGCCGAGAGCAGCGCGACCATCGCCGAGACCGCCAAGCCGAGTGCCGGCATCTGAAAGAACACCGCGCCCAGACCGGCCAGCAGGGCCACCACCATGCCGGCGAACAAGAAGCCGCCCATGAAGCTGAAATCGCGCTTGCTCGTCAGCACCCAGGCCGACAGCGACAGGAAGGTCGCGCCGGTGGCCGCCAGCGCCAGCGTGACCACTTGCGCGCCGCCGGGCAGCGCCAGCGACTTGGACAGCACCGGCCCCAGGGTGTAGCCCAGGAATCCCGTCAGCCCAAACACCGCCGGCAGCGCCCAGGCGCTGTTCTGCAACTTGTTGACGGCATACAGCAAGCCGAAGCTACCCGCCAGCATCAACACCAGACCCGGCGCCGGCCACCGAGTCGCCACGCTGACCGCCGCCACTGCGGCGCTGAACAGCAGCGTCATCGACAACAGCGCGTAGGTATTGCGCAACACCCGGCGCGCGGCGGTCTTGTCAGAGGTGGTCGCTTCGGCCGGGGTGGCGGACGGCAGCAGCGCGACGGGGTAGTGGGTGGCGGCGGCTGGGTGGGTGTTGGCGGCGGTCTGGGTCAGGATGTTCATTGGAGGGGTTTGCTTTCGGTGAAGGGTTGAAACAGGTCGGGGCATGCGCGCTTGGCTATGTCAGGGTTCGACCCCGGGCGCCTGCCGGGTGCCTCGGCCGGTCTGTCTCGTGGTCGCCCGGTCGCGCAGTCCCTGGCGCAGCAACAGCCTGGCGGCGCGTGCCAGCGCGCTGTCGATCGCGCTGCGCCAGTCGCGCGCCGTTGCGCTGATCACCAGCGTGCCGGCGCTGGCAGTGGCCAGTTCGATCTGGCAGCGCTTGTCCACGCCGCCGCGCGGACCGTTGATGTCGGACAGCCGCAGCCTGGCCCGCGACACCAGCCCGCGCAGTCGCCGCAGCACGAACTGCAGCCGATGCAGCGCCAGATCTCGCATCGAAGCAGCCTTTGGGTCGAGGGACTCGAACAGCATTTGCATGGCAGTACTCCAAGAGGTGAAAGGAGATCGCACGGTAGAGTGCTCGAATCTTCTTTGAAAGCAGACAATCAATGAACAAGTCTTCTGAAAAACACGATGAGTCAAGAATTTAACTACCGCCATCTTTACTACTTTTGGGTCGTGGCCAAGGAAGGCGGCATGGCGCGGGCTGCCGGCCGGCTAGGCATGGCGGTGCAGACCGTCAGCACGCAGGTGCGTGAACTGGAGCAGTCGTTAGGCCATGCGCTGCTCAAGCCGGCCGGGCGCGGGCTGGTACTGACCGAGGCCGGGCTGGCGGCGATGCACCAGGCCGACCAGATCTTCGCGCTCGGTGAGCAGTTGCCCGGCGTGGTGCGCGACGCAGCGGTGGCGCCTGGCATACGGCTGGCGGTAGGCATCTCCGAAGGCTTGCCCAAGCTGGCGGTGCGGCGCTTGCTACAACCGGTGATCGACACCCCGCGGCTGCGGCTGCTGTGCCATGAAGACGAGTTCGACGACTTGCTGGGTGACTTGGCATTGCATCGGCTGGACGTTGTGCTGGCCGACAGGGCCGCGCCGCCCAACCGCAACCTGAGGCTCTACAGCCACCCGTTGGGCTCGTCATCGCTGGTCTGGTACGCGCCGCTGGGCTTGCTGGCCGCCGCGCGCGAGGGTTTCCCGCAGTCGCTGGCCAGGCTGCCAGTGCTGTTGCCGACGGCGCATTCAGCGGTCCGGGGGCGCATCGACCAATGGTTCGAACGCCTAGGCATCGCCCCCAACATCGTCGGTGAGTTCGAGGACAGCGCCCTGTTGGCCACCTTCGGTGCTGCTGGCATGGGGGTCTTCCCGGCGGCTGAACTGATAGATGACAAGCTGACCGATGCGGGCGAGGTTCAGCGCGTGGCCGCCTGTGGCGGCGTCGAGGAACTCTTCTTTGCCATCGCCACCGAAAAGCGGGTGCTGCACCCGCTGGTGCAGCGCTTGCTGCCGGCGCCGCGTTGAGCGCCTCAGCGCTTGAGTGCCCGCAGTCGCCCCAGGCTCAGCGTTGCGGCCATTTCGTCGACGATCGCATCGACCATGGCCATGTCGCACCCCGGTTCAGCCGCATCGTTGCGCGGCAGGCCAGTTGTGGCGCGTTGCAGCCAGCAGGCCGCGAACCCGTTGCGGGAACTCCGCACTGCCTCAGGGCCACGGCCTGGCGAGATCGTTTAGAACGACCAAGTTGCCTGGCTTGACAGTATCCAGGTGCTGCTGTTGTAGTGGCCATTGAGCAAGCCGTTGCCTGAAGGGTCGCCACCGTTGTTGTTGATCTGGCTTCTGTTGACCCAGAGATAGGCCGCGCCGAAGTCGAGTTTGACCGCGTTGCTCATCTTGTACTGGCCACCCAAGGTCAGCCAGTTTTTGTTGGCGTCGGGCAGGCGTGCGGTCCGGTATTCGGTTTGCACCGGCGATTGATCGTGGGCTAGGCCGCCGCGCAAGGTCCAGGCGCTGTCGGGCCGCCAGCTGGCGCCCACGGCAAACTTCCAGACGTTCTTGAAGTTTTCCGGCGTGTTGATCAGCGTCTGGCCGTTATCGCGAACGAAGGTCAAGTCCTGGATCGCCGACCATCCAGTCCACTGCGCGTCGGCCATGATGTCCCAGCTTCCCATCGCACGGAAGTAAGAGATGTTGACGATGTCGGGTATCTTGACTTTTGAAGTGATGCCGGAGTTGTTCAGCTTCTGCGCGTTGACCGCGTTGGCCAAGCCCTGAGCCAGTACCGGTAACGACGCTGGCACGGGATTCGTGAACATCGCGTCGCCGCTGAGCGTATAGCTCACCCGCGAACGGTAGCTGAGCCCGAGGCGTGAATTCGCATCCAGATCCCACAGCAACCCGATGTTCCAGCCGGTGCCGGTGTCGGTGCCCTTGATCACCGCGGTCGACTCAAGCCCCGATGTGGTTGCGGCGATGGCACTGAAGGTCGGCGACCCCGGCGCGAAGCCTGCGGCGACGGCGGCGCTCAGCAGTGCACCCGAGTAATTGACGTTGTTCGTGAATTCGCCTTCGATTCGCTGCACGTTCAGGCCGAGTCCGAGCGCTAAGTTGTTCGCCACCTTCCACGACACCGCCGGATTGAAGTTCATGGTCTTGATGCTGGACTTGACTGCCTGAA
This sequence comes from Aquabacterium sp., assembly GCA_044377715.1. Classification (GTDB taxonomy): domain Bacteria; phylum Pseudomonadota; class Gammaproteobacteria; order Burkholderiales; family Burkholderiaceae_C; genus Pseudaquabacterium. Next base: position 7,763 of record JBILYN010000041.1, on the reverse strand, counting down.
ATCTGCCTGCCCAGCCGCCTTCGTAGTCGGTGACCAAGCCCCAGGGCGCGGTGAAGCCAACGCCGAAGGACCAAGCCTGGTTGATTGGCATCGAAAAATAGAGATTGGGCACGTAGTTCGGCCCGCCGGCGTCGCCGCCGGCGCCGCCCATCGATTGCTGACTGGCGGCGACCGAGGCCTCGTTATTGAATTTCATCGACGGTGTGATCACGTGCAGCGCGCCCACCAGTTGCTTGGTGCGCAGGCGCGACATGCCGGCGGGGTTGGACCACAGCGTGCTGGCGTCTTCGGCTGCTGCGGCACCGCCCGCGAAGGCGTTGCCCAAACCCGAGGCCGAGGACTCATTGAGCTGGAATCCTGCGCCGAAGGCCGGGGCGCAGGCAAAAGCGAAACCGGCCATCGCCAGCGCGATCGGCGTGCGAGCGAGAGAAATTTTCATGGCTGTCCTGTCCTTTTCGTTGACCCGGAGGGTGCCCGGTGACAAAACCTGCAGGCTCAAGCCTGCACTCCATGTACGTTAGAAATTTTCACGCGGCGGCGATTGACTTTGCGCAGCGTCGCATCCGTTTGTGCCTCAACGCGACATCCCGGTGTGAACGATCGGGTCGGCTTGACGGGCACCCGCCACAGGTTCAGCCGTGGTGTCCGAAGCGCAGGTCGCTGCCAGCGCTGCGCTGATCGTCTCAGCGCCCGCCGTCGCCCCAGGCCAGGCGCAGGCCGAGCAGCACGAACAGCCCGCCCACGCCGCGGTTCAGCCAATCGCCGGCCCGGCGTAGCGCCGGCCTTCCGTCCAGTCGTTGGCGCAGCGCCGACACAGCCCAGGCGATACCCAGGTTGACCAGGGTTGCGTTGACGACGAACACCGTGCCCAGCGCAATGAAGGCCAGCGTGCGCTCGGACGCGTCGGGCCGGATGAATTGCGGTACGAAGGCGAGGAAGAACAGCGCCACCTTGGGGTTGAGCGCGTTGGTCAAGAATCCTTGTGCAAACATGCGGCGAAGCGTGCTGCGGCTGGCTTCAGTGCCAGATGACTGCGTATCTTGTGGGACGGGTTGACGTTGGCGCAGAAGACTCCAGCCCAGCCACAACAGGTAGGCAGCACCGACCCAGCGCAGCAAGTCGAAAGCGATGGTCGATCCGGCCAGCAGCGCTGACAAGCCGAGCGCGGCGGCGGCAATGTGCACCCAGCAGCCCGCACCCACCCCCAGCGCGGCGGCTGCACCGGCCTTGAAGCCTTGGCTGGCAGCGTTGCGGGTGACCAGCGCCATGTCGGCGCCAGGTGTCAGGTTGAGCAGCAAGCCGGCGCTGATGAACAGCGGCCAATGTTGGACAGCGTCGAGCATCGGCATCGTCGCGATCAGGTTAGCGCCAGCACGCCCGCCACCGCGCCTGCGGCGATCAACCACATCGGGCTGAGCTTGCCGCGCACGGACAGCACCACTGTTCCCGCCACCAAGGCCAGCGCCACCCCATGCTGGCGATCCGGCGCGGTCAGGATCCAGCCGGTCGACAGCAGCAAACCCAGCGTCAGCGGTGCCAGGCCAGCAGTGAAAGCCCGCAGCGCCAGCGAGTCGGCACGGCGTCTGCGGTAGCGCCCGACCAGCACCGCGACGATCGACGACGGGCCCAGGATGCCGACCATGGTGGCGATCAGACCGGCAGCGCCCGCCACCTGCCAGCCCATCACCGCGACGAAAAGGATATTGGGGCCGGGTGCGGCCTGGGCAATCGCCACGCCGGCGGTGAATTGCGCGTCGGACATCCAGCCATGCTCGGCCACCAGGTAGCGCTGCATGTCGGGTGCGGTGGTGATCGCGCCACCCACTGCCAGCATCGACAGCAGCATGAAGTGAAGCCACAGCTGCAGCAGATCGGCCCAGGTCAGACCGTGCAGGTCGAACCAGATGCTTGCGCTCATGGCCGCGGATATTCGCTTGGGCCGGGCAGGCGCTGCTCGCTCAGTCGCCATGCCGCCAGCGCCATACCCAGCGAGCCCAGGCCGAGCACCACCCACACCATCGGCCAGCGCAGGAATCCCACCATCACCAGCGTCGCAGCGCCCAGCGCAAAACTGGTCGGCATGCCCAAGGGATTGCGCTTGAGCGCACGGGCCAGCTTCAGCGCCGTGGCGATGATCAGGCCGGCAGCCACTGCGCCCATGCCGCGCAAAGCGCCGGCCACCGTCGGCCAGTCTGCAAGGTGCTGGTAAGCCATCGCCAGCGCCAGCACGATCACCATTGGCAGGACCAGCAATCCGGCGCTGGCGGCTACCGCGCCACGCCAGCCAAAGAAGCGGTCACCGAAGATGATCGCAAAGTTGACGATGTTCGGCCCCGGCAGCACCTGGCTGATGGTGAGCAGTTCGACGAACTGCTGCGCGTTGATCCAGCGCTCGCGTTCGACCAGTTCATGGTGGGCGATCGGCAACACGCCGCCAAAGCCTTGCAAGGCCAGGCGATTGAAGACCCGCAACAACTCGGCGCAGGACGCCGGCTGGCGCAGACTGTTGTCGTCCGACGAGACTTGGGTCGGTGGTTCAGCCAACACCAGGATCCCGCGTTGCGCCCGCCAGGTTCAACGGATCACCTTGAGGGCGTCCGGGTTGACGATGTTGCTGGGCTCGTTGCGGATGAAATTGATGACGTTCTCGAACGCCGCGCCGAAATACATCTCGTAGCTGTCTTGCTCGACAAAACCTATGTGCGGGGTGCAGATGGCGTTTTCCATCCGCAGCAAGGGGTGACCCTGCAGGATAGGCTCGGTCTCGAAGACATCGACCGCTGCCATGCCGGGACGGCCCTTGTTGAGCGCTGAGACCAGCGCGCTGTCTGCCACCAGTTCGGCGCGCGAGGTGTTGACGAACAGTGCCGTGGGTTTCATCCGAGCCAGGTCTTCAAGCCCGATGCTTGAACGGGTCTCGTCGTTCAAGCGCAAATGCACCGACAACACGTCACAGCTCTCGAAAAAAGCTTCGCGGTTTTCGGCGGTCTGGTAGCCGTCGGCAACGGCGCGCCCTCGCGATGCTTCGCTGCCCCAGATCTGTACCTGCATGCCGAAAGCTCGGCCATAGCCGGCGACGAGTTGGCCGATCTTGCCGTATCCCCAGATCCCCAGTCTGCGGCCCTTGAGCAGCATGCCCAGGCCGAAGTTGGGTGGCATCGACGCGGCTTTGAGCCCGCTTTGCTGCCAGGCGCCGTGCTTGAGGTTGCCAATGTATTGCGGCAGCCTGCGCATCGCGGCCATGATCAAGGCCCAGGTCAGCTCGGCGGCGGCAACCGGCGATCCTGCGCCTTCGGCCACTGCGATGCCCAGCTTGTTGCAGGTGGCCAGATCGATGTGCGAGCCGACCTTGCCGGTCTGCACGATCAGCCGCAGCTTGGGCAGTTTTTCCAGCAGCGCGCGTGGGAAATGGGTGCGTTCGCGGATCAGCACCAGCACCTCGGCATCGCGCAACCGGATCGCCAACTGGCCGATGCCCTTGACGGTGTTGGTGAAGACCTTGGCGTTGTAGCGCTCCAGCTGGGTCGCGCAGCGCAGCTTGCGCACCGCGTCCTGGTAGTCGTCGAGGATGATGATGTTCATGGTGTGGTCCGGGATTGTGCCGCGTCCGGCTGCTAGGCCTGGCCGGCGCTAGCATGCGTAACCTTTCACAAACCGTTTCGACGGAGATGCTCATGACGATTGCGACAAACCTCTCGATGCACTCGGCCAGCGTGCCGGTGTTCAAACGCCAGCTCGGCGCCTTGCTGGCCTGGCTGGACAAGGCCGAAGCCCATGCGTTGGCGCGCAAGTTCGATCCAGACAATTACCTTCAGCTTCGCTTGTCGCCCGACATGCTGCCCTTCGTCTCGCAGATCCGCATCGCCAGCGATGCCGCCAAGGGTTGCGTCGCGCGGCTGGCCGGGCAAGAGTTGCCCAAGTTCGAGGACAACGAAGTCAGTCTGGCTGATCTGCGCGAGCGCGTCCGCAAGACCCTGGCCTATGTGGACTCGGTGCCGGCGGCGGCGGTCGACGGCAGCGAGGGCCGCGAGATCGTGATCCCGATGCGAACCCGCGACCCGCTGCATTTCACTGGCGAAGTGTTTCTCAAGCACTGGGCGCTGCCCAACTTTTTCTTCCACATCTCGATGGCTTACGCTTTGCTGCGACAAGCCGGTGTTGAAATCGGCAAGAGCGACTTTCTCGCCACGCCGTAGAGCGCGGCCGAACGGCGCGCGCTCGAAATCGTCGCCGACCTCGACACGGAGCACAGCATGGTTCGCAAATGGATGGCCCGCTCGCTGGTCGGGCTGTTGTTGCTGGTCTTGGCCTGCGCCGCGGCGGCCTGGATCTATGCCCAGCGTGTGTTGCCGCAGACTGCGGGCGACATGGTGCTGCCCGGCGCCCGCGCTGAACTGCGGATCGAGCGCGACGAGCATGGCATCCCCACGATCCGTGCGGCCAGCATCGCCGACGCCTTTTTTGGTCTGGGCGTGGCCCATGCACAGGACCGGCTGTGGCAGATGGAGACCCACCGACGCATCGGCGCAGGGCGGCTCGCCGAAGCCTTCGGCGAAGGCGCAGCCGACACCGACCGCTTTCTGCGCACGCTGGGCGTTCGGAGAACCGCGTCGGCGCAATGGGACCAGTTGCCGGCTGCCTCGCGCTCGGCCTTGCAGGCTTACGCCGACGGCGTCAACGCGGTGATCGCGAACCTGAGTGCGCGGCCGCCCGAATTTGTGTTGCTGGGGCTGCAGCCTGAGCCCTGGACGCCACAGGACAGCCTGGCCTGGGCGATCATGATGGCCTGGGACCTTGGCGCAAACTGGCAGAGCGAACTGATTCGGCTGCGTCTGTCGGCCAAGCTGCCGAAGCAGCGCATCGACCAACTGATGCCGCCGTACCCCGGCGACGTGGTGCCGGCCAGCATGGATTACGCGGTGTTCTACCGCTCGCTGCTGCTCGACGGTCAGCAGGCCACGAGCGAGGCTGCGTTGCTCAGGCTGATGGCCGCAGCACCCGAGAGCGAGGTCGAGGGTGTCGGTTCAAACAGCTGGGTGCTGGCCGGCAGCCGCAGCGCCACCGGCCAGCCGCTGCTGGCCAGCGACCCTCACCTCAAGCTCTCGACCCCGGCGCTGTGGTACTTTGCCCGCCTCGAAGCGCCGGGCCTCAAGATCGCCGGCGCTACCTTGCCCGGCTTGCCTGGCGTGGTGATGGGCCAGAACGAACACATCGCCTGGGGTCTGACCAACACCGGACCTGACGTTCAGGACAGCTACCTCGAACGCATCAAACCCGATGACCCGCAGCAGTACCAGACGCCGGAGGGCTGGGCACGTTTCGAAAGCCGTCAGGAGACCATCAAGGTCAAAGGCAAGGCCGACCTGCTGCTGACGGTTCGCAGCACCCGCCACGGGCCGGTGATCTCGGACGCGGCGCTGTCAGGCATGGCTGATGGCGCGCTCGGCGCGCTCGGCGCCAAGCCTGCTTACGCGATCGCGTTGCGCTGGACCGGCCTCGATACCGACAATGACATCGTCGCGACGACGCTGGCGATGAACCAGGCGGGGTCGGTCGATGCCTTTGTCCGAGCCGCAGCAAGTTGGCAGGTGCCGCAGCAGAACATGGCGGTGGCCGATGACGCCGGCCACATCGCGTTGGTCTCGCCCGGCCGAGTGCCGCTGCGCCGGTCTGACAACGACTTGAAAGGCCTGGCGCCGGCGCCGGGCTGGGACGCCCGCTACGACTGGGCCGGCTACCTGCCGGTCGGGTTGCTGCCGCAGCAGCGCGATCCCGCGCGCGGCTTCATCGCCAACGCCAACCAGAGGATCACCCCGCCGGGTTACCCGCACTTCATCACCCACCACTGGGCGCTGCCGTTCCGTCACCAGCGCATCGAGCAGATGATCGAGGCAGCGCCCAGGCACACGCTCGCCGACTTGGGCCGCATGCAGGGCGATGTCAAGTCGCTGGCCGTGGGCAGGCTGCTGCCTCGCTTGCTGAAGGCGAGATCGGACCATCCATTGACCGCGGCGGCGCAGGGCCAGTTGGCGGGTTTCGACGGGACGATGGCGGTTGACAAGGCCGCACCGCTGATCTACTGGAGCTGGATGCGCCATCTGTCTGAGCAGGTGCTGGCTGACGAACTGGGCGCGCCGCTCTACGACCGGATGCTGGGCCAGCGTGGCTACTTCGACGCGCTTGAAGGCGTGCTGGCGCGTGACGATGCCTGGTGGTGCGACGACAAGGCCACGCCGGCGATCGAGACCTGCGAGGCCCAAGTCAACCGAGCGTTCACCGAGGCCTTGAACGAACTGCAGCGCCAGCAAGGCGGCGATGTGGCGGCATGGCAGTGGGGTCTTGCGCACCAGGTCCGCGCCGAGCACCGGCCGTTCTCCAAGGTCCAGGCTTTGGCGCGCTGGTTCGAGTTGCGCGGTCCGGTGGGCGGTGACAGTCACACCGTCAATGTCAGCCGGGTCAGCCTGAAGGCCGACGCCACGACCGCCGAGTTCTACCTCGACGAGCACGGCCCCAGCCTGCGCGGCCGCTACGATTTGGGCGACGCCAGTCGGTCGCGGGTGATCCACAGCAGCGGACAGAGCGGCATCCCTTGGTCGCCGCTGTTTCGAAGCTTCAACCAGCGCTGGCTGCAGTCCGAAGGCGTGCCGCTCTGGCCGGCTGCAGGTGCGCCGGTCCAGACCTTGGTGATCCAGCCCACGCGCCCCCAGCGCTGAGAGCTTGCGGTCGCAGGCTAGACCAGCCCGTAGCGCTGCTTGCGCTGCGCTGTGTAAGCCCACCAAGGCGCGGCGGCAGCGCCTTGCATGAAATCGGTGGCGGCCATGAAAGTGTCGAGCACACAAGGGTCCTGGCGCTTGCCACTGTGCACGCACAAGGCCTGATAGAGCGCGAATGGATCGCGCTGGGCCAGCTCGCTGGGATGCTGGATGCCAAGCGAGCGCAGGTCATCGGCCATCACCGGCCCGATGTTGGGCAATTGCTCCAAGTGCCAGCAGTCCTTGGCCGTGGCGACCTTGGGCGATTTGAACCGGTGGGTGGTGGCCATGGCTACATCAACGGGTTGTTGCGGATCAGGCCCACCGCGATGCCTTCGAGCTCGAAAGCGTCGTCGGCGCCCACCACGATGGGCTGGAAGTCGGGGTTCTCGGGCAGCAACTCGATGCCGTGTCTGGTGCGGTGCAGCCGTTTGACGGTGACCTCGTCGCCCAAGCGTGCCACGACGATTTGGCCTTCGCGCGCCTCCTTCGTCTTGTGCACCGCGAGCAGGTCGCCGTCAAGGATGCCCGCGCCCTGCATGCTCATGCCGCGCACGCGCAGCAGGTAGTCGGGCTTGCCAGGAAAGAGCGAGGCCTCGACCGAATAGCGCTGGTCAATATGCTCCTGCGCCAGGATCGGACTGCCAGCCGCCACCCGGCCCACCAGCGCCAGCGAGATCTGCTCAAGACCTGGCATCGGCAGCGAGAATGGCTTGTTGCGCGTCTCATTGAGCCCGCGCAAGGCTTGGCGACTCAGGCGGATGCCGCGCGAAGTGCCGCCCACCAACTCAAGCATGCCTTTGCGCGCCAGGGCTTGCAGATGTTCCTCGGCCGCGTTGGCCGACTTGAAACCCAGCTCGGCGGCGATCTCGGCGCGGGTGGGTGGTGCGCCGGTGCGCTCGATCGCGTCGTGCACCAGATCGAGAATCTGCTGCTGGCGCGGGGTCAGCCTGGGGCTGTCTTGTGAATCCGGGTTCATCATGAGTCCTGACGTTTTATCCAGTCACTGTA
>JBILYN010000039.1:0-20802 GCA_044377715.1 Aquabacterium sp. | reverse complement strand
AGCCGGCCACCCCCCGTGGGGATCAAGCAAAGTGGCAAAGCCACATTTGCTTGAGAGGCATGGCCGATGCGAGACCGGCTGGATCGCCTGGAGAAGCTCGGCTTCCTCGACGTCGATGCCTGGCTGCCATGGCGCGAGGTGCGCAACCGACTGGCGCACGAATACCCCGACCAGACCGCCCTTCGCCACAGCGCGGTACTGGCCACGGTAGCGGCTGCGGAATCCATGGGCAGCGGCTATGCCGGCTGGAAGGCCAAGCTGGCCGGGATTGAACGGGCAGTGGCCAGGATGACCGCCAGCGCCAAAGTTCCGCCTGCCTATACTCCAGTCATGCGCTTGAGCTTGTCTACACGCAGCACCATTCGAGACACCGTCCGGTCGGTGCTTGGGCCCGATGCCACCGTGCGTTTGTTTGGCTCGCGCACGGATGACGACGCCCGTGGCGGCGACATCGATCTGCTGGTGGAGTCGAACCAGGTCATAGCCCAGCCAGCGCTGGTGGGTGCCCGCATTGGCGCTTGCCTACAACTGGCGCTGGGCGACCAGCGAATCGACGTGGTGATCGCCGCACCCAACATTCCAGAACAATCCATCCACAGTATCGCGCGCGCTACCGGGGTGATGCTATGACCGGATCACCGGGCTTGGCACCACGACTGCAACACCTGGCTGAGGTCGTGCTGAAGGAAGCCGCCCACCTGTCGGCGACCGATAACCGACTCTTCAGCCGAGGACTCGGAACGGCTGAAGTGCTAGGCCTCGCGGCGGACGAAGATCTGGCCGAACGTGTCGATGCTTTTGTGGCCCGCTTCGGTCGCTTGCAGGACACGCTGGGTGCGGCCTTGTTGCCGCGGCTGCTGGACGCCTTGCTGGAGCCGACCGGCACGGTGCTAGACAACCTGAACCGGGCCGAGAAGCTGGGATGGGTGCGATCTGCAGCCGACTGGGCCAGCCTGCGCCAATTGCGCAATCGCATGGTGCATGAATATGTCAGTGATGCCGCAGCCTTGGCCGATGCGCTCAACGCAGCCCATGACGGTGTGCCCGACTTGGTGGCCGCGGCCCAGGTGATGGCAGGCCGGGTCAACACCTTGCTAGCGGCGGACCGGCGTGCCGCGGGGCCGCGCTGACCAGGCCCAAGCACCTCAGACAGCCCTCACATCCGCGGCACCGCCGCCAGCAGGGCTCGGGTGTAGTCCTCGGTTGGCCGCATCAGCACGTCGGCGCAATCGCCTTGCTCGACGATGCGGCCCTCGCGCATCACTGCGACCCGGTCGGCGATGTACTCGACCACCGCGATGTTGTGCGTGATGAACAGGTAGCTGACACCGAGCTCGCGCTGCAACTCGCGCAGCAGGTTCAGGATCTGGGCCTGCACCGACACATCCAGCGCCGAAGTCGGCTCGTCGCAGACGATCAACCGTGGCTGAACCGCCAGCGCCCGCGCGATCGCAATGCGCTGGCGCTGGCCGCCTGAGAACTCATGCGGGTAGCGCTGCAGCGCATCGGCGCGCAGACCCACTTGATCGACGATTCGCAGGATGCGGACGCGGCGCTCGTCGACCGAGGTCTGCGGCTGCAGCGCGGCTAGGCCTTCGTCGAGGATCTCGGCCACCCGCATGCGCGGATTCAGTGACGCAAACGGGTCCTGGAAGATGATCTGCACCGAGCGCCGTGCTTCACGCAGCGCAGGGCCTTGCAGGTCGAACAGGTTGCGGCCGTCGAGCAACGCCGATCCGCTGATCTCGGCCTGGCCGCGCAGCAGTTGCACGATGGCCTTGCCGGCGGTCGTCTTGCCGCAGCCCGACTCACCCACCAGCGCCAATGTCTGGCCAGCGGCAATGTTGAAAGACAGCTGGCTAACCGCATCGAAGCGCGGCGCCTGGCGCGCAAAAACGCGCTTGGGCAAGGAGAAGCTCACGCAAAGGTCTTTGACCTGCAGCAACGGTGTCGTGCCGGCCTTGGCGGCGACCGCCGTGACGGTTGCGGCAGGCGTTGCGGCCGCCACCAGACCCAGCCCAGTGCCGCCAGGCGCGAGCAGCAGGCAACGCACCTGGCGGCCTGGCTCGCCGGTCAGCGCTGGCGCCGTGACGTGGCAGGCCGGCTTCGCGTGGACACAGCGCGGCGCGAAGCGGCAGCCACTGAAGTCTTGCGTCAGCGGCGGCACCGTGCCGGGGATCGCGGCCAAGGCCTGGTCGCGGCGACCTGCACCGGGCAGCGCTTGCATCAGCGCACGGGCATAAGGGTGCTGCGGCTCAGCGAAGAACTGCGCCGCCGGCGCGACTTCGATGATCTGTCCGGCGTACATCAGCGCCACCTGGTCGGCCATGCCGGCCACCACCGCCAGGTCGTGGGTGATCAGCAACAGGCCCATGCCGTGCTCGCGCTGCAGGTCGGCCAGCAGGTCGAGGATCTGCGCTTGAATCGTCACGTCTAGCGCGGTGGTCGGCTCGTCAGCGACCAGGTAATCGGGCTCGCAGGCCAGCGTCATCGCGATCATCACGCGCTGTTTCTGGCCGCCGCTCATACGGAACGGGTAGTCGTCGATCCGCCGTTCGGGCTCGGGGATGCCGACTCGCTTGAGCCAGTCGATCGCCTTGGCGCGCGCAGCGTCACCGCGCAGCGCGGTGTGGGTCTCGATCGCCTCGACCATCTGCCGGCCGACCGTGAGCACTGGGTTCAGGCTGGTGCCGGGCTCCTGGAAGATCATGCCGATGCGCCCGCCGCGCACCGACCGCATGCTTGATTCGGGCAGGCCGAGCAGGTCGGTGTCGTCGAGCGTGATGTCGCCGCCGACAACCGCGCCGTTCTCGGGCAGCAATCGCATCAGCGCCAACGCGGTCATGCTCTTGCCGCAGCCCGATTCGCCCACCAGCGCGAAGGTCTGGCCTTGGCGGATCGCCAAGCTCAGGCCGGCGATGGCCTTGACGATGCCCGCCTCGGCATCGAGCTCGACTTCGAGCTGGGTGGTCGTCAACATGCGCATGGTCCGGGTTCTATCCTCAAACCGCGACACGCCGTGACAGGCGGGGCCGCTGGGCGCGCGAACGCGGGTCGAAGGCATCGCGAACGCCATCGGCAAACAAATTGGCGGCCAGCACCAGCGTGACCATGAAGCCGAAAGCCGACGCGAAGCTCCACCACACGACAGGGTCGCGGCTCATCTCGCTGCGCGCCAGGTTGATCATCCCGCCGAAACTGCTGGTGCTGGGGTCGACACCGACACCCACATAAGTCAGCACCGCTTCGTACAAGATCAGGTCGGAAAAGCTCAGCACCGTGGTGATCAACACCAGGTGCATCACGTTGGGCAGGATGTGGCGCACCATGATGCGCACCGGTGCAACACCGAACGCGGTGGCGGCTTGCACAAACTCCAACTCACGCAGCTTGAGCGTCTCGGCCCGCACCAGCCTGCACAGCGTGGACCAACCGGTGACGCCGAGGATGAAGCACAGCAGGAAGACCTTGATGTCGGAGCGCTCGGCACCGGTCTCGAACCAATCGGGATGTTTGTCCAGCGCCACCTGCACCATCAGCACGCAGGCGGCGATCAGCAGCACGTTGGGCACCGAGGTCAGCGTGGTGTAGAGGTACTGCACCACCTCGTCGACCCAGCCGCGGAACCAGCCCGCCAGAATGCCGAGCACCACCGCGAACGGCAGCGCGGCCAGCGTGCTGAGCATGCCGATCACGAAAGCGGTACGGATGCTCTTGAGCGCCTGCACCAGCACATCGTTGCCGGTGCGGTCGGTGCCAAAGACGTGGTAGCTGCCCATCAGCGCGATCACCGGGCCAGCACACAGGCAGGCGACGGTCAGCGTCAACAACAGCGCCCGCAAAGGGTAGTGGGTGCGGTCGGCAGCGATGTCGCGCCAGGCAGCAAACAGCCCGCCGTGCGATCGCGCCAGCAGCGTCGCCGCGCCCAGGCTGGCCAGCAGCGCGGCGGCCAGCCCACCGGCCGCACCCCACGCCGCGCGCTGCCAGAGGTCGGCGACCCATTCGGTTTCAGGATGGACCAGGTGCGCGCCGCCATGCAGCAGGCGCGGCAGTTCACGCACGGACTCGCCGTCGCGGTTGACGGTCTGCTTGGTGATCGCACGGTAGCCCAGCGGGGCTGAATAAGTGGTCTCGCGCATCGCGATCTGGCGCGCCAGCGCCAAATCGAGCAGCGACTCGGTGCGGACGTCGAAGAACTGCTGCCCGGCGGGCTGCCCCGCCGACGCTGCCAAGCCACGGCGGAAGTGGACACTGTCGAGCGCGGTGACGCCGACGAACAGCAGCAGCAGCATCGACGAGCACAGCGCCGGCGCGTCGCGCAACACCCGGCACCAGGTCGCACGCAGCGTGTCGTGGCGCGACACCCGCCAGGCATAACCGATCAAACTGGCGAACAGCGCCCACAGCGCCACATCGGTCCAGAGGATGACAAACTTGAAACCCATGGTGGTCTTCTTCGAGTTTCCAGGGTCAGGACAGCCGCACGCGCGGGTCGACCCAGGTGTAGGCGATGTCGATCAGCACGTTGCTGGCAATGTAGAGCGCAGCGCCCAGGAACACCATGCTGCGAACGATCGCAAAATCCTGGCCCGAGATCGCTTCGATCACGAAAGCGCCCAAGCCCGGGATGCCGAAGAAACTCTCGAACACCAGGCTGCCCATGAAGACGTATGGCAGGTAAGCGCCGGCGCTGGTGATGATCGGGATCAGCGCATTGCGAAGCACATGGCGGAACAGCACGACGGTCTCGGACAAGCCTTTGGCCCTTGCGGTGCGCACATAGTCGCGGCCAACCTCCTCCAGGAACATCGCCCGATACAGCCGCGCCTCACCGCCTAGCCGCGCCAGCAGCGACAGCATCACCGGCAGCGCCAGGAACCGGATCGCGTCGAGCCCCGGCGCGAAACCCGAGATCGGCACCAGACGCAACACGCGCGAGAACAGGTACTGGCCGACGATGATGTAGAACAGCGCCGATATCGACAGCATCAGCACGCACAGCACGACACCCCAGAAGTCGATCGCCGAGTGGCGAAAGAACACCAGCGCCAAAGAAAAGCTGATGCTGACGAACAGTTGCAGCAAAAACAGCGGCAGCGCGAGCTGCAGGCTCACGCCCATGCGGGAGGACACCTCGTGCCCGATGTCGGTGGAGCGGGCCGAATCGCTGCGACCGAAGTCCAGCACCAGCAGCGACACCGAGCGTTCCCACAGCACCGTGCGCTTGATTTTTTCGACCCCGCTAGCGGCCTCGTTCCAGTACAGCGGGCGGTCGTAACCGCGCTCGGACTTCCACTTCTCGATCTGCTCCTGGGTCACGCGCTTGCCGCCGATATTGAGCCGCGCCATGTCGTCTGGCGTGTTGACCGTGAAGAACAGGAAGAAGGTCAGCAGGTTGACCCCGACCAGGATCAACAGGCCGTAGCCGGTGCGACGCAGGATGAAGCTCAACATCGTGGGGCTTTCAGGTTCAGACCGGGCCGGAGGCTGGGCCGCGCCTGGCCGTGGCAGTCTCGCGGGCACGCAGGCTGCGCCAACCCACCCAGACCAAGCCGGCCAGCGCCAACACCATCAGCAACAGCGGCCAGATCACCGGTGAATTCCACTCGGCCTGCTTGGCTGCGCGCCGCGTCGGATCGATCCGGTAGTACTTGGCCATGTCGCGGATCAGGATGCTGGGCTTGCCATTCGTGACCCATTGCTGAAAGGCCAAGCCACCGTAAGGGAAGTAGCCGAAGCACCAGGGCGAGTCCTGCTGCAGCATCGTCACCATCTGGTCGATCAGCGCTTGCTTGGCCGGCCCATCGTCGAGCGCCTGCAACTGGCGGTACAGCGCGTCGTAGGCCGGGTTGTCATAGTTGGCGTAGTTGTCGCCCTGATGCTTGCTGCGCCCGATCGGGCCATAGGTCAGGAACAGGAAGTTCTCGGCATCGGGGTAGTCGGCGAGCCAACCGCCCCAGAAGATCTGGTGCTTGCCACGCAGTGTCTTGTCCTGGTATTGGTTGAAATCGGTCGCGCGAATCTCGAGCTGCACGCCGATCTTGGCGAACTGCTTGACCATCCAGTCGTTCTCGCTCTTGAAATCAGGCGTCAGCGCGCGCTGGAAATCGTAGTTCAGCACCAGCGGCTTGCCGGTCGCGGCCTCGCGGCCGCCGGGGTAGCCGGCTTCGGCCAGCAGTCGCTGCGCGTCGGCAATCGGTCGGCGCAGCACCTTGCCGTCCACCAGTCGGTGGGTGACCGGGTTGAAATAGCCCGGCTGACCTTCGCGCGATCCGAACAGACCCGGCGGCACCGGACCATGGGCGGCCACGCCGCCCTTGGACTTGAAGATCCGGCCGTAGCCCTCTTCCCAGTCGATCGCGATCGCGATGGCCTGGCGCAGCTTGCGGTTCTTCGCCTGCTGATCGGGCGTGTCGCCACGGCCGATCACTGGGTCGAGCATGTTGAAACCCATGTACCAGTTGCTGATGTCGGTCATCAGCGGGAACTTGAAGCCACGCTCGTCGAACAGCTTTTTCACCGCGTCCGAATCGTCGGCATCGTTGCGGAAGTCCACCCCCCATTCGGGCCGCTCGATCTCGGGCACATCGAGATAGCCTTGGCGGAACTTTTCCTTGCGCGAGACTTTTTCTTTCTCGATCGTGACGTAGAGCGTGTCGATGAAAGGCATGGTCTTGCCGCAGTCGGCCAGCAGGCCGTCGGTCTGGTCCTCGGGCATGCCTTCGCAGGGATAGGCTTCGCCGCGGAAATTCGGGTTGCGCTTCATCACATGGCGGCGGTCGCGAACGAAGTCGACCATCATGTAAGGCCCGGTGCCCACCGGCCATTGGTTGAGCGACAAGCCGTTCTGGTTCATGCCAGGCTGGGCGTAGAAAGCATCGGCCTCCCAGGGCACCGGCGCCATGAAAGGCATCGCCATCCAGTAGCTCCACTGCGGGTATTTGCCTTTCAGGCGAACGCGGTAAGTGGTCTTGTCGAGCGCGACAGCACCGGCCAGTGGCCAATTTCGGAAATCGAGAAAGGGCTTGTCGCCCAAGTCGCGCGGCAAACCGGCGAGCAGCTTAGCGTCTTCGCGCTTGACGGTCTCGGCATAGTCTTTCAGGCCTATCAAGTAGTCCGCAAAGACAGCGAACACCGGCGCCTCGATGCGCGTCGTCGCGTGGCGCTTGAGCGCGTAGACGAAATCGTCGGCCACCAGTTCGCGCGTGCCCTGGTGCTCGAAGGCCAGCGGCGATCGCTTGTCGCCGAGTTGGGCCCGGGTCAGGCCCAGGTAGCGCGGTTTGCCAAGTTCATCGAGCGCGAAAGCCGGGTGCGGCTGGTAGCGGATGCCGGGCTTGATCTTGACGTCGTAGACGCTCTCGGCAATGGTCTCGGCCGGTGCATCGTCGGGCAGTGGCTGGCCGTTCTTGTCCAGGTAGCGCGGCTTGGCCACTTCAGCGGCAGACTTCGGAATCAGCGTGTACGGTCGCTTCAGGTAGTGGTAGCCATAAGGTGGCTCGTAGATCTGGAACGTGTAAGCCGACTCAGGGTTGGAATAAGACGCCGTCGGGTCCAGGTAGCGCGGTGAGCGCTCGTCGAACGAGTAGAACATCGTGTTCTCGCGTTCGGCACCCGCCGGGTAAGGGCTGTTGTTGCAACCGGCCAGCGTCACCAAGCCTGTCAGCCAGCAGACCGTGACCACCGGCCAGAGCCAGCAGCGCCAGAGCTTGCGCAGTGAGTGGGTGATACCGCGCATGCACAGATTCCTGAGACGTGAGGGCTGCCGGGCCAGCGCCAACGGCCATGGAGCACGGCATGCCTGGCCAAGATCGCGAAATGTCGAGAGCATTCTAGGGCTGGGGCCCTCGCCTACCAGCCCACCATCACGTCGCGCCCCTGCACCGCCAGCTCGACCCGCAGGCCCACAGGCAGCGTCACTTTGGTCTGGACATGGCCGAATGGCAGACCCGTCAGGATAGGCGTGTCGCAGACGCTGCGCAGCCGGGCGACCACGGTCTTGAGTGTGTAACCGCGGTCTAGCGGGCTCTTGCGCCAGTCGTTGAACGCGCCCAGCAGCACCGCTTTCTGGCGCTGCAGCACGCCGGCCTGGTGCAGTTGCAGCAGCATGCGCTCGATCCGGTACGGATGCTCGCCGACGTCCTCCAGGAACAGGATACCGCCGCGCAGCTTGGGCCAATGCGGCGTGCCCAGCAACGACAGGACCATGGTCAGGTTGCCGCCCCAGAGCTGGCCGCGCAACTGCAGGCCGTCGAAGCCGGGCTCGGTGCGAAACCCCAGCGCCTCGAGCTCGCCCGACATCGCCTCGGCAAAGCAGTCGCGTGTCACGTCGTCGACGCCGCCGCCCTCATCGCTGCGGCCGAAGTCGTCGCAGGCCATCGGTCCGTGCCAGCTGGTCGCGCCGGTGTGGGCCAGCAAGCCTAGCTGCAGCGCGGTCAGATCAGAGAAACCGACCCAGCGGGTGCCTTGCTCGACGCTGCGCGCCAGCCGTGGCCAGTCGATGCGGTCGAGCAAGCGGCTCAGGCCGTAGCCGCCGCGGCAGGCCATCGCCACGCTGGGCGCAGCGTCGGCGATGCGGTGCAAGGTCTCGAGTCTGGCGTCGTCGTCGCCGGCAAAGCGCTGGTGGCGGGCCCGCACGCTGGGGTCTAGCGTGACCTCGAAACCCATCGCGCCCAAGCGCTGGCGCGCCAGCTTGAGGGCGGCGCTTCGCAGCTCGACCCCCGAGGCGCTGTAGACATGCAAAGAATTCATGGTGCGGGCTGTCTGTCGTGAAATTGTCGTGAAATTCAGGTGGCATCCCCGACGGGGATGGGAGCTTGGCCATCGCCGGGGTCGCCAGCGGGACGATCCAGGTTGGCGGCGCGCAGCGCATCGCGCTCGGTCCGATGTTGGGCGCGACGCTCGGCAAAGAACTGGCGCAACAGCGCCGACGCCGGCTCGGCCAGCACGCCGCCCAGCAACGCTGTCTGGTGGTTGAGCCGCGGATCGGCAAACAGGTTGGTCACCGACCCGGCGGCGCCGGTCTTGGGGTCGGTGGCGGCGAACACCACGCGCTTGAAGCGGGCGTGCATCAGCGCCATCGCGCACATCGCGCAGGGCTCTAGCGTGACGTAGAGCTCGCAGTCGGGCAGGCGGTAGTTCTGCAGCAGCTGCGCGGCGTGTCGCAGCGCGACGATCTCGGCATGCGCTGTCGGGTCGTGCGTGGTGATCGGCCGGTTGTAGCCGGTGGCCACGAGCTGACCGTCGCGAACAATCACCGCGCCCACCGGCACCTCGCCAGCGAGCTGCGCGTTGAGCGCCTGGTCCAGCGCCAGTCGCATCAACGGTTCATCGGGGCTGCTCATGGGGCTTGGGGTTTGGTCGCGCATCGCTAGGGCATTTCACAACACGCCCTGGGGTCAAGGGCCAGAAAATGCCTGGCCACCAACACCTATTATCGAGCGCAGGGGGTACGACCGACACCGAACGAGCTGGCTGGGCAGCGCCTTGCAAGTGCTTGCAACGAAAACCAAGGCAGATCGTGGAAACTACCGCACCGACGGCTCGCGTCGTTCTCCGCTTCACCAACATCACCACAATGGACAGATCACCATGACCCAACCCAAACTCTTAGGCATTTCCGGTTCACGCGCGCTGCGGGCGATCTGGGGCATGGAAGAAACGGGCATCGCCTACGAGCATGTCCCGGTCAGCTACGGCGCCGATTCCAAATCCGCCGAACACCTGGCCGTCAACCCCAACGGCCGCATCCCGGCCTTGATCGACGGTGATCTGCAGCTGTTTGAATCGATGGCGATCAACCTTTACCTCACCAAGCGTTATGGCGCTGCGCTCTACCCGACCAGCGCCCAGGACGAGGCCAAGGCCCTGCAATGGAGCGTCTGGGCGATCAGCGAGATCGAACCGCTGCAGATGCAGATCGTCGTCCAAAAGCTCTTCACGCCGGAAGAAAAGCGCAACCCCAAGATCTCTGAGGGTGCGGCCAAGGGCTTGCAGCGCCCGCTGCGGGTGCTCAATGCTGCGCTGGCCGGCCGCGACTGGTTGATCGGTGACCACTTCTCGGTGGCTGACCTCAATGTGGCGTCGGTGATGTACTTGATGAAGCGGATCGACTTCGGCTACTCGGAGCATGCCAATGTCCAACGCTGGGCCGATGCCTGTTATGCCCGACCGGCTTTGGCCAGAGCGCTGGCAAAACCCTGACGCCAGCCGTCACTCCGCCGTTGAGCGTTGATCGCAGCAATTGACAATGCGGCATGCTCAACGCCGTTGCCCGACTGCGCGCCGTCCGCCTGGCGCGCAGCACCAAACCCTTTCTCGCCCGTGGCGGCTTCAAGCGCGAGCGCTGCGCCGACTGCCGGCTGGTACCCAGCCACTGCTTGTGCGCATTTCGGCCGACGGTGGCCACCAGCGCTGGGGCCTGCCTGTTGATGGCCGATGTGGAGCCGCTCAAACCGAGCAACACCGGCTGGCTGGTGGCCGATGTGGTGACCGATACCTTTGCCTTTGGCTGGGCCCGCACCGAGACCGACCCGGCATTGCTGGCGCTGTTGGCCGATCCGCAGTGGCAGCCATACCTGGTGTTTCCAGGCGAGTACGCGGCGCCCGAGCGGGTGGTGCGCTCGATCGAGCCGGCTGCCACCCAGGGTAGGTCCGGCAAGCGCCCACTCTTCGTGCTGCTCGACGCGACCTGGACCGAGGCGCGCAAGATGTTTCGCAAGAGCCCTTGCCTGGACCACTTGCCGGTACTCAGCCTCGAGCCTGACCAGATCTCAGGCTACAAACTGCGACGCTCGCGCCGTGACGACCATTTCTGCACCAGCGAGGTCGCCGCGCTGTGCCTGAGCCTGGCCGGTGAGACGCTGGCTGAGCAGACCCTGGCGGCCTACCTGGACGTTTTCACCCACCATTACCTGCGCGCAAAAAATCAGCTGCCGGTCTTGTGGGAGGGCGAGGAGCACCTGCGCTTGCGCGAACTGGCGCGGTCGGCAGCGCTTGCTGGTCAGGCACAAGCCCCTGAGATCAAACCTGCATGCGCCGCTTGATCCAGCGCAGCAAGCCACCGAGCAACGGGACCTTCTCGTAGACTTCTTCGGCAGCGTCCCAGTAATCTCGGTGATAGGCAATGCGGCCATCGGACGCAAAGCGCAGGTGGCTGCTGCCGTGGATGCGGCGCTCGGTCGTCTGGCGCTGCAGCCTGAACGTGAAATCCCAGCTCAGAAAACACTGCTGGTCCCGCACCAGGGCATCGATCACCTTGAATCGAGGCCCGGCCAGCGACTCGAACATATGCCCGAACACGCGCTGTACGCCGGCCAGGTCGTGGACCTCGTTGAACGGGTCCTTGAAGAAAGTCTGCTCGGTGTAGAGCCGTCCCAGCACCGCGACATCGGCCGCCTCCAGATGTTCAAAGAACGCGATCACTGCGGCGACACGCGGATCGGCATACGGGCTTGAATTCATCATCGTGTGGCGCGCTTGATCGCGCGAAAATAAAGTCCATAGCTGAGGTGGCGCAGCAGCTTGAGCCAGCGCGTGAAACGCTTGGGGAAATGGATCTCGAATTCGCCGCGTGCCCAGCCGGCCAGTATCGATTGCGCTGCCTGTTCCGGTGTCAGCAAGGCCGGCATGTGAAAGTCATTGCGCGCAGTCATCGGCGTGGCGACAAAACCGGGATTGATCACCGACACGCCGACCCGCTCGGGCGACAGGTCCAGATAGAGCGCTTCGGCCAGATGCGTCAGCGCGGCCTTTGAAGGCCCGTAGCCGAGTGACTTCGGCAGCCCGCGATAACCGGCCACACTCGACACCAGGCTGAGATGC
This sequence comes from Aquabacterium sp., assembly GCA_044377715.1. GTDB lineage: Bacteria > Pseudomonadota > Gammaproteobacteria > Burkholderiales > Burkholderiaceae_C > Pseudaquabacterium. Next base: position 8,982 of record JBILYN010000039.1, on the reverse strand, counting down.
GCCGGGCTGCCCTGCCGCGCCTGCAGCAGCAACTGCGGCAGCAGCGCGTCGAGCAGGTTCAGCGCGCCGACATAGTTGATGTCCAGATGGCGCAGCGCATCGTTCAGTGAAAAATCTTGCGCACGCATCGGCTGATAATAACCTGCACAGTAAACGCACAAATCGATGCGACCATGCTCGCGCAAGACAGCCTGCGCCGCCTGCTTGAGCGCCGGCGCATCGAGCACGTCGAGCGCGATCGCCTGCGCGCTGGCATGCTCGCGCAAGAAGTCGTCGAGCAAGGCTTGCTGGCGTGCCGAGACGATGACGCGCGCGCCGGCACGGTCAAGCGCTGCGGCCAGCGCACGGCCGATGCCGCTCGACGCGCCGACCAGCCAGACGACGCGGCCTGACCATTCGCGCAAAGGCGGGTTCAGCGCCAAGCTCATGGCTTCTGGAACGACAGCGTGACGTCGCCGAGGTGCACGCCGAACTTGCTCATCCGCGCCTTGTTGAGCATCACGCGATCGTCGACCAGAAACATCCAGTCGTCGAAATCGACCTCGTAGACGCTGCCACCGACCGGCAGCTTGAGCGAATAGCGCCAGCGCAACGCGTTGCCCGCCGCTTCGCCCGATGCCTGGCCAACGACGTCGCTAGCGCTGCCGCTGTAACGGCCGCCGCCAAGATGACGGATGGTCCAGACGCGGCGCTCGCGCACACCGTCGCTGTACTCGAAGTCCTCTTCCAGCACGCCGACATCGGCTTGCCAGCGTCCGACCAGTCTGACGATGAAGCGGCGCTTCACCTGCCCGCTACGGTCGGTGAAGATGCCATGCGCCGTCAACGGACCGTTGAAATACTGGCGCAGGTCGAGCGCAGGCTTTTCGCTCGCATAGTCGGCAGGCACTGGCGACGCGCAGCCGACCAGCAGCACGGCGCCTGCGCCCAGCAGCGCCGTGCGGCGTTTCAATGTCAATGAGTTCATGCGGTTTCCATGGCTACAGGTCGGATCTGGAACAGGTAGAGCAGCGCGGCAGCGCTCAGCTTCAACAAGCAGGGCAACACGCAGTAGGCCAGCGTCAAAGCCTGCAATGCGGCGTCGCTGCGCTGCCCAGGTGCGTAACCCAGCCACTGCAGCAGCGGCAGCGCCAAGCCTGCGGCAAGCGCCAGGTTGATCTTGTTGGCCGCATTCCACCAACCGAAGAATGCGCCCTCAGCGCGGCCAGCCAGCCCGGCTTGTTGCACCACCAGGCTCAGCATCGCGCCAGGAATCGCCAGGTCGGCGCCCAATGCCGCGCCGCTGGCCAGGCACACCAGCGTGAAAGCGATGCGGTCTCCAGCGCCCAGCGCCGCAGCCCAGCCAAAGGCCAGCAGCGCCAGCAGCATGCCCAGACTCCAGGCACGCGCCTGCCCCAGCCGCGCGACCGCGCGCAGCCAGAACGGCAGCGACAACGCTGCGGCGGCGAAGTAAGCGCCCAGATAAAGCCCTTCAAGCCCTGGTGTCTGCAAGCGATCACGAACAAAAAACAGCAGCAAGGTCGCCGGTATCGCTGCGGCGATGCCATTGAGTACATAGACCGCCAGCAAACGCCTGAAAGCCGGCACCCGCCAAACGGCCAGCGCCGGCTCGGCGGCTGGCAACAGCTGGCGCGGCTGCGTGGGTGGTTGCGTTCGCGGGTGCGTCGGCGGGTGCGTGGGCGGCCGCATGCGCGGCACCAAGCGCAACAAGGCCAAGCCCACCACCAGCGCCAGCGCCAGCACCCCGGCGGTGATCGCGAGCCCGAACAAGGCCGGCAAGATGCTGGCGCAGATCACGCCGGCGAGCGCAAAGCCCTCGCGCCAGGCGACGATGCGCGTCTGCTGCACAGCGTCGCCGCCCAGCCGCGCGCCCCAGGCTTGGTGCAACACGCTCAGCAAGCTGTAGCCCAGGTAAGTCACGACCAACCACAGCGCACACCAGGCCAGCAAGGCGCTTGATCCGCGCAACGGCGGGAAGAACAGCGCTGTGAAGCCACCGACAAGCAGCAGCGCTGCCACAAGCATCCAGCCCAGCAGTCGCCCCGGCGCGCCATTGAGCCAGACATCGCAGCGCCGCCCGATCCAGGGGTCGACCAAGGCGTCGAGTGTTCTGGCCAACAACAGCACCGCACCCAGCAGCGCCAGCGGCACGCCGTACTGTTGCGCGTAATGCGCCGGCAGCGTGACGTACAGCGGCAACGCGACAAAGGCCAGCGCAAAGCCCAAGGCGCCGTAGCGCAGGCCGGCGACCGGGCCGAACCCGCCAGATGCATCAGCGCCCAAGCGAGCCCTCCAGCAACTGCCGGCGCAGCGCGGGCTCAGAGCTTTGCGGCGCCAACCAGATGCCGAAGAAAAGTCGGCTGAATTCGGCATCGGCAATGCGCCGCTGGGGCCGGCCATTGATGAAAAACTGCACCGCCAGACCAGGCTCATGCAGGCCGCTGATACGGTCGCCGGCTTGGACGTCGGGAAACGCCGCTTCCATCTCGGCGAGCCAGGCCGCAGCCTTGGCTTCGGCGATCCCGGCCTGACGGCGCATCTCGACCAACGAGCGCTTGGCGATCTCACGCCCGCTCAGCGACCTGGCGTATTCAAGCTCCAGCGCGAGCGATCGGCTGGCCCAGTTCTGCGCATCGACCGTCTCGCGCGCCCACAGGCGGATGTCGTAGATCAGCAGGCCGAACCAGCGCAACTGGCCTCGGCCTTGTTGGCGCAGTTCGCCCAGTTCGGGCGGTGCAGCGGCTTGCGCGAGCAGCGGTAAGCCCAGCAAGCCGGCGATCGCTTGGCGTCTTTGCATCTCAGTCGCGCACCAGCGTGAACTGCATCACATCGGTATTGCCAGCATCGAAAGCCGCCTCGCAATAGGCCAGGTAGAACTCCCACAAGCGAATGAAGCGGGTGTCAAAACCCTGCTCCAGCACCAGGCCCTCTTGACGCAAAAAAACCTCGCGCCAGCGCTTCAGCGTCTCGGCGTAGTCGCTGCCGAATGCCAGTTCGGCCTCGACACGAAGCCCGGCCCGACGAGCCTGCAGGCGGAACTCACTCGGGCTGGGCAACATGCCGCCAGGAAAGATGTACTGCTGGATGAAGTCGGTCGATCGCGTGTAGCGATCGAACAAGTCGTCGCGGATCGTGATGGTCTGGATGCAGGCGTGACCGCCGGGCTTCAGACTGTCGTGCACTGTCTTGAAGTAACTGCCCCAAAATTCGCGCCCGACGGCTTCGAACATTTCGATCGACACGACCGCGTCGAAAGGCCCATCGTGGATGTCGCGGTAGTCCTGGAAGCGCAGATCGGCTTGATCGCTCAGGCCGGCGTCTTGCAAGCGCGCCCGACCCCAGTCCAGCTGTTCGGATGACAAGGTGACACCGGTCAGGTGCGCGCCGAAGTCACGCACCGCGCATTCGGCCACTGCGCCCCAGCCGCAGCCAATTTCGAGCACGCGGGAACCTGGCTCGACGCGGCATTGCTGCAGCGCGCGGCGCATCTTGGCAGTTTGTGCTGACGACAGCGATCGCGTTGTGTCGCCGTCGAACCAGGCGCTCGAATAGTTCATGCTCGTGTCGAGCCAGAGCTGATAGAACGAATTGCCGAGGTCGTAATGGGCGTGGATGTTCTTGCGGCTGCCCTTGCGGCTGTTGCGGTTCAACAGATGGCGCGCGCGGTGCAGCAATGCGCCCCACCAATGACCGTAGACGACAGACTCCAGCGCTTCGCGGTTGCGGATGAACAGTTCGAGCAAGGCGTGCAGGTCCGGGCTGCTCCAATGCCCGGCCATATAGCTTTCAGCAAAACCGATGTCGCCGCTGCGCAGTGCCGCAGCGCAGACCGCCCAGTCGCGGATCCGCAGTCCAGCGCGCGGTCCCTCGGCAACGCCGAAATGGGCCGAGCTACCGTCGGGCAACTGCACGTCGAGGCTGCCGAAGCGCAATCGCTGCAAAAGTTTGAACACCGTGCGCGCTGCGCTCGGTGCGCCGCTGGGCAGGCTGAAATCTTGCTTGAGCGTGGTCGTGTTCATGGCAGAGCTTGGTCAATCAACGGGTGATGAATTTTTCAGGGGGCGGCGGCTTGCCGAAGAAAGGCACTCGCTTGAGCGCCAAGCGCAGCGCCTGCCAATGGATTCGCGCCAACAGCATCAGGCTCAGCGCCGGCATGGCGAAGAAGGCCGCGCGCGCGCCGGCATCGGTCAAGGCTTGCAGCCGGCCGCTGACGCTGGTCTGCAACAGCGGCCCGGCGTCGTCCTCATGGTCGATGCGCGCGAGCGTGCGGCCGCCCGCCTCGTCGCTGCAGTTCATGAAACGCATGCTGTAGCTGCCGGCGACAAGGCAGAACGGCGACACATGGAAGACCTTGCGCGCCCGCAGCGCCCGGCCATAGCCGATCGCCTCGCCTTGCAGCAGATAGACATGGCGCTCGCCAAAGGTGTTGTTGACCTCGACAACGACCGCTGCCAGCGACTCATCCTGGCGCAGGCAGTACCAGAAACTGACAGGCTTGAATGCAAACCCGAGCACGCGCGGGAAACAATGCAGCCAGACCTCGCCATCGGCGTCGGCAACGCCCTCGGCTGCGAGCAAGGCGTCCAGCCAGGCGAGGCTGTCGGCGCCGCCGTCGCCATGGTCAGCATCGTGAAAGCTGAGCCAGTTCAGACCGCCAGCGTTGCGGTGCAGCGCTGCGCAAGCCTGGCTGCGCAGGCTGCGCATCGGCAGCATCAGGAAATAACTACGGTAGCTGAATTGATGCCGGGCTGGGCGCAGCCGGCGATGGCGAACCTCGCCGCGGCCGAGCAAGGCCTGGCGCGGCCACTGCGAAGTGCCGGCGACAGTCATGCGGCCAGCGCGTCGGGCTGCAGCGCCCAGCGTTCGACCATGTCCTTGGCCACCGTCAGCCCCGACAGCAAGCCGTCCTCATGGAAACCGTAGCGTGTCCAGGCACCGCAAAACCAGGTGTCGCGCCGGCCTTGTAAGGATGGGATGCGCGCCTGTGCGGCCACCGCTGCGTCGTCGAACACCGGATGCGCGTAATCGAATTCACCCAGGACCGATTCAGCGGCGGGTTCGCGTGTCGGGTTCAGCGACACCAGCACCGGCTGCTGCCAGGGCAGCGGCTGCAAGCGGTTGAGCAGGTAGTGCAGGCACACCGCAGACTGCTCGCCGCCACCGCTGCCGCGATGTTCGTAATTCCACGCCGCCCAGGCGCGCCTGCGCTGTGGCAACAGCCCGGCATCGGTATGCAGCACGGCGCGGTTGCGCTGGTAGCCGACCGCACCGAGCAAAGCCCGCTCCTGCGCGCCGGCATCATCGAGCAGGCGAAGGCATTGATCGCTGTGCGCCGCCATCACGACCGCGTCGAAATGCTCGCTGCCCTGAGCGGTCTGCACCAGCGCGCCTTGCGCCAGCCGCCGCACCGATGTCACCGGCGTGGCGAGCCGCCTGTCAGCGATACGCGGCAGTAATTTTTCGACATAGCGGCGTGCGCCGCCGCGCACGGTGAACCATTGCGGCCGATCGCTGATCTGCAGCAAACCGTGGTTGTGGCAGAAGCGGATCAAGGTGCTGATCGGGAAACTGAGCATCTGCGCTGTCGGGCAGGACCAGATGCACGCGACCATCGGCAGCAAATACCAGTCGGTGAACGCTGAGCCAAATCGCTGCTCGCGCAAGAAATCGCCGATCGGCTGCGCCAGCGAGGCTTCTTCGCCGCGGCTGGCGAGCGCCGTGCACAAGCGGTTGAATCGCAGCAGGTCGGCGAGCATGCCCCAGAAGCGCGGCCGCAGCAAATTGGCTCGCTGGGCAAAGACACCGTTGAGGTCGGTGCCGCTCCACTCGATGCGTTGCTCGGGCAGTTGTACCGAAAACGACATCTCGCTGACCGCCACCTCGACGCCGAGTTGCTCGAAAAGCGCGATCAACAGCGGATAAGTGCGCTCGTTGAAGACCAGAAAACCGGTATCGACGCCGTGGCGCTGCCCTTGCAACTCGACATCGACCGTGTGCGTATGCCCACCGAAATAGTCTGCCGCCTCAAACAGCGTGACCCGCGCATGGGCGCTCAAGCTCCAGGCTGCAGACAAGCCGGCGATGCCTGAGCCAATGACAGCCACACGCCGTTGCGATGACGGCCCGAGCGCGACAGCCCGCTCTTGCTGGCGCAAGAATGGCAGCAAGGACACCGCAGCGTCGGCGCCGACAGCCTGCCCCATGCTCAGGGTCCGGGGATGCGGCATAGATTCAGCGCTTGGCCAGCAGGCGCTCGACTTCCTGGGTGAATGCGCGGCCCCCAGGGTCGGTCATGGAGCCAAAGCTCTGCACCTCGCCGCCGTCGCGCGAGATCAGGTATTTGTGGAAATTCCACTTCGGCGTGCTGCCAGTCTTCTTCGCGAGCTCGGCAAACAGCGGGTTGATGTCAGGCTTGCCGGACTTCACGCTGGACTTGGCAAACATCGGGAACTTGACGCTGAAGGTGTTCTCGCAGAAATCGGCAATGTCCTTGTTGCTGCCTGGCTCCTGGCTGCCAAAGTCGTTGGAGGGGAAACCGAGCACGACCAGTCCCTTGTCGGCATAGCGCGACGACAAGGCTTCCAGCGCCTTGTACTGCGACGTGAAGCCACAGAAGCTGGCGGTGTTGACGACCAGCACGACCCGGCCCGCGTACTGGCACATCGCTTGCGGCTTCTCGTCCTGCAAACGCGGCAGCTCTCGTTGCAGCAGTTCAGGGCAGGCGGGCGGCGCTGCCTGCGCAGGATTCAACTGCACAATCGCCCCCAGCCCGGCGACCAGAGCGATGAAGCTCAAGCGCCGCATGTCATTCAAAATTGTGATCACTGTTTGTCCTGGTAAAAACAACGCCTGAACGCTATATTAGGCGATAGAAGGATATTTGTCTTATTCATGTCTACGACAAACACGAAGTCTACCCTCCAAATGGCTGAGACCTTGCTCAACAGCGTAGGCGAGCCTGCGATGGCCGGCATTTCGGCGGTCGAACGCGACACCGGCATCAGCAAGGACAAGCTGCGCATCTGGGAGCGGCGCTATGGCTTCCCGACGCCGCTGCGCGATGACAACGGCGAGCGCGTCTACCCGCAGGCTCAGGTGCAACGCCTGAGAATGATCAAGCGACTGATGGACGCCGGCCACCGCCCGGGCCGGGTCGTCGTGGCCAGTGCGCAAGTGCTGGCCGCTTTGCTGCCGGCGCCGGCCCCAGCGGCGGACGCCGGATTGGCGCTACCGCAGGTGGACGAGTGCATGGCGCTGTTGCGCGACCACGATGTCGAAGGCCTGCAGCGGCTGCTGTCGCAAGCGGTGCTGCGCATGGGGCTGGGGCCTTGCGTGCTGGGTCTGATCGCGCCGTTGACGACACAGGTCGGCGACGCCTGGTTGCACGGCGAGCTGGCAATCTTTGAAGAGCACATCTACACCGAAGCGCTGCAGCAGGTGCTGCGACAGGCCTTGCAAGCGGTCCCGCGCCAAGCGCTGGCCGAACGACCCAAAGTATTGCTGAGCACTTTGCCCGGAGAGCCGCATGGGCTGGGACTGCTGATGGTCGAAGCGATGCTGGTGCTGGAGGGCTGCCAATGCCTGTCGCTGGGCGTGCAGACGCCGCTGGACGAATTGCCGCGAGCGGCTGCTGCGCATGGCGCCGACATGGTCGCGCTGAGCTTCAGCGGCTTGCTGTCGCCCGGCGTGGTGCAGCGCAGCCTGAGCGCATTGCGCGCAAGCCTGCCAGCACAGACAGAGCTCTGGGCCGGCGGCAGCTCGCCCGCTTTGCAACGCCGCGGCGGGATCGAAGGCGTTCGCTGCCTGACCGGACTCGCCACGCTGGCCAGCGAAGTGGCAGGCTGGCGAGCAAGCCAGGCCAGCTCGGTCGCTCAGTCCGGCATCGCGATCACGGCCAAGTGATCGAGGGCGGCCTGGAGCGCTCGCCTAAGCGCGCAGCGCTGATGACCGAACAGCCCTGAGCATCAGGCTGTCGGGGACCGCGTAATCGCCGATGATGCTGAAATGGTCATGGCCTGGTAGCACCTGAACCGCAGGGTCCTGGCCGTTGCCGCGCAAGCGCTGCGAATAGCGAAATGACTGGTCTATCCATTGCACGGGTTCGAGCCCGCCGACCAGGATCGATGTCGGACAGCGAAGCAATGGCAGACGGCGCTCCACATCGTGTCGAGCAGCGATCTCTTCGGTCAGCAACAGCTGCTGGTTGACCGTCGTCGACATCACCGGTCGCGGGTCGAAGATGCCGCTGATCATCACGGCGCCGACCAGTGCTGAAGCATCGATGCCGCGCGCCGACCAATCGGTGGCGAGGATCTCGGCCACCAGATGCGCGCCAGCAGAGTGCCCCGACAGGCTGATCTGCTTCGGGTCAGCGCCGTACTGGTGCGCATGCCGGCAGACCCACTCGAAAGCCGCCAACGCAGAGTCGACCACGCCGTCCAGCGTCGATGCCGGACAAAGCTCGTAGTTGGCGATGATGGTCGTGATGCCCAGCGGCACCAATGCGCCGGCAATGAACGCAAAGTTCTGCTTGTCCTGGGCTCGCCAATAGCCACCGTGAAAGAACACATGCACCGGCGCCGAGCCCGCTGGCGCGTCGGCCACAAAGATGTCGAGACTTCGCAGCGGGTGGTCGCCGTAGCGAACGTCGGCTTGCAGCGTCAATCCGGTGCGCGCTTGCAGGTTGGCACCGGCCCGCGCGGCCTGGTGCTTGGCAAAATCGGGAAATGCGCGCTGCGGGTTGTACTGGAACTCGTGCTCTTCGGCGCTGAGTTCAGCCCAGATCGGTTTGCTTGTGCTCATCTTGGTCTCCTCTTGTTCAGATCATGGCGCACAGCGCCGGGTCCTGTCCTTGGCGGCAGCGCTCATCGGCGATCGACCACACGTTGCAAGCTGCGGCCGACCAGCAGCAAAGCCAGTGACGCCATCAGAATGGCCAGACCAGGAAACAGCGACAACCACGGCGCCACCAGGATCGAGTCC
>JBILYN010000239.1:0-6901 GCA_044377715.1 Aquabacterium sp. | reverse complement strand
CGCCTGAACCCTGCTGATCCAGCGCAATCTTGGCCATCCTGGCCCAGAAATAGGCAAAGCACAGGTGGCCGACAACGCGCAGGTAATCGACAGCCGCTGCGCCGACCTCGTCGGCATTGCCAAAGGCTTTCATGCCGATTTCGGTGGTCAGCTTGGTCAGCTTGTCACCCAGGTCGGCCAGCGGGTTGATGAACTCCTGCATCGCTTCGCTGACGCCCTCCTCCTCGACGAACTCGGCGATGCGTTGGCCGAACTTCTTCAGCTTCGCGCCGTTGTCGCCCAGCACCTTGCGCCCCAGCAGGTCTAGCGACTGGATCGTGTTGGTGCCCTCGTAAATCATGTTGATCCGCGCGTCGCGAACGAACTGCTCCATGCCCGAGCCGTGGATGTAGCCGTGGCCACCGAAGACCTGCATGCAGGCCGAGGTCGCGATCCAGCCGTTGTCGGTGATGAAAGCCTTGATGATGGGGGTGAGCAAGGCCACGGTGTCGTCGGCCTCCTTCTTCTCTTGCTCGTCGTCGGACGAGACCAGCACATCAAGCTGCAACGCAGTGAACATCAGCATCGCGCGGCCGCCTTCGGCGTAGGCACGCGCGGTCAGCAGCATCTTGCGAACGTCCGGGTGGACGATGATCGGGTCTGCGGCCAGATCGGGCGCCTTGGTGCCCGACAACGATCGCATCTGGATCCTGTCCCGGGCATAGGCCACCGCGTTTTGGTAGGCCACCTCGGTCAGTCCCAGTGACTGCGTGCCGACGCCCAACCGGGCCGCGTTCATCATCACGAACATCGCCGCCAAGCCCTTGTGCGGCGCACCGACCAGCGTGCCGACAGCGCCATCCAACCGCATTTGACAGGTGGCGTTGCCATGGATGCCCATCTTGTGCTCGAGGCCGCTGCAGAAAATTGGGTTGCGATCGCCCAGACTGCCGTCGGCATTGACCAAGAACTTAGGCACCACGAACAGCGAGATGCCCTTGCTGCCGGCTGGCGCATCGGGCAGCCTGGCCAGCACCAGGTGAACGATGTTCTCGGCCAGGTCGTGTTCCCCGGCGCTGATGAAGATCTTCTCGCCGCTGATGCGAAAGCTCGCTTCGGCCGCCCCGTCGGCGATCGGCTCGGCCTTGCTGCGCAGCAAGCCCAGGTCAGTGCCGCAATGGGGCTCGGTCAGGCACATCGTGCCGGTCCATTCGCCGCTGGTCAGCCGCGGCAGGTAGATCGTTTTTTGAGCCGTTGTGCCGTGCGCGTGCAAGGCTTCGTAAGCACCGTGCGACAAGCCCGGGTACATGGTCCAGGCCTGGTTGGCCGAATTCAGCATCTCGTAGATGCACTGGTTGAGCACCAGCGGTAATCCCTGGCCGCCGTAGGCCGGGTCACAGCTCAGCGACGGCCAGCCACCAGCCACATACTGCTCATAAGCCTGTTTGAAGCCTTGCGGCGCACGCACCTCGTGACTTTGCTGGTCCAGTGTGCAGCCCTCGGCGTCGCCCGACAGGTTGAGCGGGGCGGTCACCTGGGACGCGAACTTGCCGCCCTCCTCGAGCACGGCGTTGAGGGTGTCGGCATCGGTCTCGGCATGTGCAGGCAAGCCCTTGAGCGTTGCCACAGCGCCGAAAACCTCGTGCAGCAAGAACTGCATGTCACGAATGGGCGGATGGTAGGAAGGCATGAGAAGTGCTCCAGGAGGGACAACCGGCACAGCCGGCAAAAAAGGTCAGCGCGCTGCGATGCGCGGGGCAGTGGCTGGATCGACCACCAAGCAGGCGTCCAGGATTCGGTCGAAACCACGGCGGGCACGATCGATCGCGCCGGGTTGGCGCAGAAAGCGAGCATCGTGATGCAAGGCCAGGATCAGGCCGTGGAGTTCGAACAAGATCTGCAGCGAATCGGTGTCAGGCCGCAGGTGACCGGCATCCACCGACAGGCTGATCGCGCGCTCCAACGCCGACTGCCAAGCCAGCACCATGGACGCCAATGCGTCGCGCACCGGTCCGGGACGGTCGTCAAACTCGACCGCACCGCTGATGTAGATGCAGCCCGAGTCCAGTTCCACCGACACCCGACGCACCCAGCGATCGAACAGCGCTCGCAGCCGTGGCAGTCCACGGGCCTCGCTGACCGCGGGAAAAAACACCTCTTCCTCGAAGCGCGCGTGGTATTCGCGGATCACCGCGATCTGCAACTCCTCGCGCGAGCCGAAATGGGCAAACACGCCCGACTTGCTCATCTGCGTGACATCGGCCAGCGCACCGATCGACAAGCCTTCCAATCCCATGTGCGACGCCAGCCCCAGCGCCGCATCCAGGATCACCGCGCGGGTCTGCTGGCCTTTGTGCAGGACCCGCGAGACAGGACGTGTTGACGGAAGCTTGGAAAATGCAGGCAGTGGCGTGGCAGTCACGGTGGAAAATGGAACGAACGATCGTGCTATTTTGCAGGCTAACAGCGTGTTGTGCCGGTCCGACGCCAGGAAATTTTTAGGCGTCGCAGACTATTGGCGGAACCTAGCCCTGCAAATCGGTGCCGAAGTCAACATGAACCGCAAGCCAGAGAGTGCCGCAACAGCTGCAAGCGGCCAAGCAGCGACAGCGAACGAACCGAGCTTGAGGCGAATTCGTCACACAATATGCAGTACGCTCAGGGCAGTCAAATGGAGGTTTGGTTCCGTGGACGTATTGCAGCTCGATCTGTCCGGACGCCCGCAAGCGTGGATTGCAACGCGACAAGCGGCGATTCTTTACGCTTGCGACGGTGTGGCATGGACCGTGGGCAGCCCCTGCCAGGTTCTGCGTGGGGGCATTCAGCGCAGAACCGGGCTGCCGTCGCGCATCGAGCTACACCCCATCATCGCCGTGCGCGGCACCGTCCCTAGCCGGGCCTGGCGGGTGGCGCCGGCCTTGACCAACCCAAAGCTCTTCACCCGCGACCGTCAGGTCTGCGCCTACTGCGGCGGCCACTTTGCTTTCGACCTACTGACCCGCGAACACATCGTCCCCAGTTCTCGCGGCGGGCGCGACAGCTGGATGAACTGCATCACCGCCTGCCGTGCCTGCAACGGCCGCAAAGGCAACCGACTGCCTGAAGAATCGAACATGAGCCTGCTCTACCTGCCCTACACACCCAGCCTGCACGAGGACATGATCCTGCGCGGCCGCCGTATCGTCGCCGACCAAATGGAGTTCTTGCTGGCCAGCGTGCCACGCTACAGCCGGCTGCACGATTGAACGCGCGACGCAGGTTGGCATGGGTCAGCCTGGCTTGGCTGATGATTCAAGCCTGGGCCGGGCCCGCATCCGCGTCGCCCGGCGCGGCGATGGCACCCGACACCCTGGCCCAGCGACTTCAGCCCTGCACCGCTTGCCATGGTGCCGAGGGCCGCGCCAGCCGCGAAGGCTACCTGCCACGCATCGCTGGCAAACCTGCAGGCTATCTGTACCACCAACTCCTCAATTTCCGCGACGGCAGACGCAGCAATGCCGCCATGGCCGGATTGCTGGTCCACCAGCGCGACGACTACTTGCGGGAAATGGCGGCCTACTTCGCCGCACTCGACCTGCCTCAAGCCCCGATGCCATCAGGCAGCGCGACAGCTGACGTGATGGCGCGCGGCGAAACCCTGGTTCGGCGCGGCGACGCCAGTCGACGACTGCCTGCCTGCACCGCCTGCCACGGCGCAGCGCTGGCAGGCACCTTGCCTGCAGTGCCAGGATTGCTCGGCCTGCCACGCGACTACCTGATCGGCCAGATCGGCGCCTGGCAGACCGGCAAGCGGCATGCGATCGAACCCGACTGCATGGCCGACATCAGCCGCCGCCTGGGCGCCGAGGACGCCAGCGCTGTCGCCAGTTGGCTGGCGGCGCAGCCCATCGCGCCCGGATTGCGGGCCGGCAAGCCAGACCCCGGTCCAACACCGCTGGCCTGCGGCAGCATCAGCCAGCCCGCCCGATGAATCGGCGCCTGAAGGCCGGTTTGGCCACGGTGATCTTGCTCGCGGGCCTGGCAGCGTGGGTGGCGTGGCACAACCTGCAGGGCGAGGTCGCGATGCTGCCCGACCCGCAGACCCTTAACACCAACGCCAACGCCAACGCCGAACAGATCTCGCGCGGCGCCTACCTCGCGCGGGCCGGCAACTGCGCAGCCTGCCACACCGCGCGTGGCGGCGCGCCATATGCCGGTGGACGAGGCATCGCCACGCCTTTCGGCACGGTCTACTCGGGCAACCTCACGCCTGACCCCTCAACCGGCCTGGGCCGCTGGACGGGTGCCGAATTCTGGCGCGCGATGCACCATGGCAGGTCACGCGACGGCCGCCTGCTCTACCCGGCCTTTCCGTACCCAAACTACAGCCTGGTCAGCCGCGCCGACACCGACGACTTGCTGGCCTACTTGCGCAGCCTGCCTGCGGTAACCCAGGCGCCGATCGACCATGCACTGCGCTGGCCTTACAGCAGCCAGGCCGGACTCGCGCTGTGGCGCGCGCTGTTTTTCAGCCCCGGCAAATTCGAGCCGCGCGCCGATCAGACCCATGCCTGGAACCGTGGCGCCTACCTGGTCAACGGCCTCGGTCACTGCAGCGCCTGCCACGCCAGCCGCAATCTGCTGGGCGCCAGCGCAGCATTGGCCGACACCGACACCGACGCCGGTAGCAAGCTGCCGGCACAGAAATGGTACGCGCCGTCATTGGCCGATCCGGGCGAAGCCGGGGTGACCGAAGGGTCGGAGGCCGAGTTGGTGCAGCTTCTCAAGACCGGCGTGTCGCGGCGCGCCACGGTGATGGGACCGATGGCCGAGGTGGTGGCCGGCAGCACCCAGCACCTGACCATCGCAGATCTGCGCGCCATGGCCGAGTACCTGCGGTCGATTTCATCGGCACAGCATCGAGCCCGGGCGCCCGCTGCCGACCCGCCGGTCGCCACGATGACGCGAGGCGAGGACCTCTACGCCAGCCACTGCGCCGATTGCCACGGCGCCCAAGGCCAGGGCGCCCCGGACCAATACCCGGCGCTGGCAGGCAACCGCAGCGTGACGCTGGCCAACCCGCGCAACCTGCTGCAAGCCATCACCACCGGCGGCTTTCCACCTGCCACCGATGGCAATCCGCGGCCATACGGCATGCCTGCTTTCGACCTCCCGCACGCCGACCTTGCGGCGCTGACGACTTGGTTGCGCGCGTCCTGGGGCAACCAGGCGGCGCCGGTTTCCGAGGTCGACGTCCTGCTGAACCGATGAATGCCAGACATTTACGTAACTTCACAACAAGCCCACAGCCAGTGGGGAACCCACCAAACTGGCCCATGATCGAAACAGTCAGGTCAACGGCAGGCGTGGATTTTCCGTTGTCAACAGCAACTACTCAAGGAAATGCCATGCTTCGTACTTCACTTGCCCTGGCCATCGCCACCAGTCTGGCTTTCACCCTGGCGGGTTGCGCCACCAGCCGCTCCGATGTGGTCAGCCGCCACGACGCACAGCGCATGACCACCGTGGTCGACGCCACCGTGCTGAGCATTCGCGCCGTCACCATCGATGGCAGCCAGAGCGGCATGGGTGCGACGGCCGGTGGCGTGGTCGGTGCCATCGCTGGCTCGTCGATCGGCGGCCGGCGCGACTCGGCTGTCGGCGGCGTGCTGGGCGCGGTGGCAGGCGCTCTTGCGGGCAATGCGATCGAACGCAACGCCACGCGTGAAGAGTCGCAAGAAATCATGGTCCAACTGCGCAACGGCGAGCGCCGCGCGATCGTTCAGGCCAAGACCGGCGAGAACTTGCAGCCTGGCGACCCAGTGATCATCATGACCAACGGCGGCAAGGTGCGTGTGACGCGCGCACCCATGGCCACGCCGCAAGTCTTGCCGCAGGTGGTTCCGAACAACAACCAAATGCCCACGCCAGTGCCAGGTACGCGCAACTGAGCGCGAGTCCGCAAGCGCCGCTCAAGGCATCGCTTGCGTCTGCGGTGTCAGCTTGAAGGCCGAGCGCTCGTAGCCCAGCGCCTGGGCCTGGGTCATTGCCACCTGCAGGTCCGCTGGCAGCATCTGTGGCGTGCGCGACAAGATCCAGCCATAGCGCCGGGTTGGCTCGCCCACCAGCACCCAGCGGTAATCGGCCGGCAAGGCCAGCACCCAGTAGTCGCCATAGAAGGGTCGAAAAAAACTCACCCGCAGTTTGGCGTTGCCGCTGCCGGGCACGACCTTGGCCACGCCAGTGGCATCGCTCACCGAGCCGTCAGCCTGGCGGCAGCGATTGAAGACCTCGATGTCCGCTCCGTCGAGGCGGTAACGCGCCTGGGTGTCGGCGACGCATTGGGCCTGAAACCGGTTCGGCACCAGGGCAATCTCGTACCAGGCACCGAGGTAACGGTCGAGGTCTACCGCAGCGACGGTGGGCAAAGGCGTTGCTGGCGGCGGCGAACCGCAGCCCATCAAGGACGCTGCCGCGATCAGCGCAACGAAAGTCATCAAGTTGGGTAGGTGCATATGAAGGGTTCTGGCAAGGTTCTGAGTTCATCGGTTCAGCGACCCGGCCGCCATTGAACCGCAACTGACGGTGATCAAATAGCAGCGCCGGCTGTACATCGCAGGACATCGGATCAAAAGTACACTAAGTTCGTGATGCACGAAGTTTGTGTTGTAAACTACCCACTGATCTCGAGGTCCTGGATGAAGAACGTCACCGTCACGATGGAAGACAGCGTCGCCGAATGGGCCCGGATGGAGGCTGCGCGGCGCAACACCAGCGTGTCACGTCTGGTGGGGCAGATGCTGGCAGAGAAGATGAGGCACGACGATGCCTACGAGCGAGCGATGAACGAATGGCGAAACCGCCAGCGAGTCTACCGCTCTGACGGTGCGCCTTACCCAAAGCGCGACGGCAGTCGGAGGCCGGGGTGAGCCTGGTCTTCGTC
>JBILYN010000038.1:0-20886 GCA_044377715.1 Aquabacterium sp. | reverse complement strand
GGCGCAACCGGTCAACGCGATCCCGCCGGCCGCGCGTGCGACGCTGCAACTGCGCTTTGTCGTCGGCACAGCCGCGAACCGGATCCGCGAGCATGTGCTGGCCCGGTTGGCCGAGCTGGGCCATGCCGACATCACGGTCAGCGAGCCGGTGGTGATGGCAGCGACCCGGCTCGACCCCGACAACGCCTGGGTTCGGCTGGCGCTGGCCAGCCTGGCGAAATCGACCGGCGTGGCGCCTGCGCTGCTGCCCAACTTGGGCGGCAGCCTGCCCAACGACGTGTTCGCCGACATCCTGGGGCTGCCGACGGTCTGGGTGCCGCACAGCTACCCGGCCTGCTCGCAACACGCACCCAATGAGCATGTGTTGGCGCCGCTGATGCGCGAAGGCTTGACGATGAGCGCGGCGCTGCTGTTCGAGGTCGGTGAGCAGGCGGCCGGGTTGCCGCGTATCGTTCGCTGATTCGCTCGCTGATTCGCGCACTGACGCAGGCCGCGCCAGGCAAGACAAACCCTTGGAGGAAGATCCGATGTCAGACACCGAACAACACTTCTCGGTCAGCCACCTGGACGAGGCCGATTTCAAGACCGGCGGCCTGCGCCCTTATTCGGCCTACCGCGACCTGGGCGTCGCCGCAGCCACGCAAGGCCTGGCCACTGCGCAGGTGATCCGGATGACAGCGCCCTATGCCGAGGCCTTCGGCGGGCGGCACCACCACGAGCTGCAGTTCCAGATGGCCTATGTGCTCAAGGGCTGGTTCAAGGCCGAGTTCGAGGGCCAGGGCCCGCAACTCATGCGCGCGGGCTCATGCTGGACCCAGCCGCCGGGCATACGCCACCGGGTGCTGGGCTGGTCGGACGACTGCGAGCTGCTCGAGATCATCCTGCCGGCCGAGCACCAGACGGTCAACGACGACTGACGCGTCAGAGCCGGTAGACCCGGCTCGCGGTGCCGCTGAACAGCGCAGTCTTCGCGTCGGCCGATGCCCCCGCGGCGATGCGCTTGAAGGCGTTCCACAGCACCGCATAGCCTGACGTGATCTTGTCGACCGGGAAGTTGCTCTCGAACATGCAGCGGTCGGCACCGAAAGCATCGATGCAGGTCTCCATCCAGGGCTGCCAGGCCTGGGCGATCTGCTGCGAGTTCGGCGGCTGGTCGCGCAGGTGCAGGTCGAACATGCCGATGCGCATGCCCAGCCCGCCAAGCTTGACCGTCACGTTGGGGCAGCGCGCGAGCTCGACCATGCCCTGCTTCCAGCGTGCGAAAACCGATTCGGTCTGCCCGGCATAAGGCCCGACGCCCAGCGGCCCGCCGACATGGTTCAGGATGATCGATGTCTGCGGGAAAGCCCGTGCCAGCGCAATCACGTCGGGCAGCTGCGGGTGGTACTGCCAGGCCTCGAACGACAGCCCCAAGGGCGCGAGCTGCGCGAAGCCTTCGCGGAAAGCGGCCTGGCCGTACAGGCCTTCGGGCGGGTGGGTGTGGCTGTTGCGGATCTCGGGGCTGGCGTCCCAGCCGCCGGCGTGGCGTATGCCGCGAAAGCGACCATTGCCGGCCCGGATCTGGGCTTCAAGCACCTCGCGCGCCGCCGCTCCCCTTGTCAGATCCGCGTGGCTGACGATGGCCGCGCAGGCCTGCGTGTCGCCATAGACACCGCTGGCGGCCATCGCCGCGACGCCGTTGGCGAACTCGGTCTCGCCCAGCGGCTTGAGCTCTGCCGGCCCGTCTTGGCGGTAGAAGGCCACGCAATCGACAAAAACGGTGGCCACCACCTTGTGGCCGCTGCCGGTGTCGGCGAGCAGTTCATCGAGCAGGTAGCGGTGGCCGGCGCGGTCCCAGAGGTGGTGGTGCGGGTCGACGATAGGCAGCAAGGGCTCGAGGATTTCTTCGCTCGCCTGGCTCGCCAACCAGTCCGCCGGCGGTACGCCGCCTGTGCCTATCGCCGTCTTTGACTTTTCGTTCGCCATGCTGAGATCCCCCGGAAAAGCCTGCAGTGTGGGGGATCGGCGCGGCGCTGGCAATCTAGGTCTTGTACCCGGTTCGACGGGCTGGCATGCGCGCTGGGGATGATGAGCCGTGCGCGCCAACACGGCAAGCCTCGCACGGCGGGTGTCACGCCGCTGCCACGACACGCCCTTGGGTCAGGTCAGGGCTTGGCCTCATGGCCGCCGGCGCGAATGTGGACATGCAACGGCTCGCGAGGCTTGCCCTCGTTGGAGTAAAAGAAAAATCGGAAACCCGTGTCGCGGAACACCGCCGGCATCGCCACATTCCAGGCAAGTGCTTGCGGGCGTGCCGCGGCGTCGCCTTGGCGATCAACGGCATGAGCACGCCAGCGAACCAAGAACAACCCTGACCCATCCGCAGTCAGATCAACGACTTGGCGCCGCCATGATCGGTGGGCGCGACTGCAGCTTGACATCTGATGCCCAGCGAGTAGCATGTATATACATAAAAAGATATACATTATGAATCTACAGATTGCGAAATGGGGCAACAGTCTTGCCCTGCGCATCCCCTCCGAAGTCGTGCAACGGCTCGGGCTGCGCGAAGGGGCTACTGTCGAGGCCCTGCTCACCGTCGACGGCAGTCTGTCCATTCGGCCGGCGCAATGGAATCGCAAGGCTTTCGCGCTCAAACTGGCCGAGGCCCGCAGCGCCATGCCCATGAGCGAGCCCGTGATGGCGGAACTGCGCAGCGGGGCGCGGTACTGACATGGTCTATGTCGACACGAGCGTGCTCGTGGCTTTGTTCCTGAACGAACCGCACAGCGTCGCAGTCGCGGACTGGTACGCGCGGGAGAAGAGCGAACTCGTCGCCGCGGCTTGGTGCATCACGGAGTTCGCCAGCGCCCTCGGCATCAAGCAGCGCACCGGCGCCATCGATGCGCAGCAGGCCCGGGGCGCCTGGGCGCACTTCGAACGCATGGTGGCTGCCGACCTTAGGCTGCTTCCGGTCGCGCCCGCCGATTTTCAGCGCGCCGCCGAGCTGGTGCTCGATACCGCGAGTGGATTGCGCGCCGGCGACGCCCTGCACCTGGCGTGTGCCGAGGCTGCCGGCACCAAGCGCATGGCAAGCCTGGACGAGGTCCTGAGCCGCAATGCACAGCGCCTGAAGATCAAGACGATTGTGCTTCGCAACACGCCCTGACAGCCAAGCTGGGTTCGAATGGCGTTCACCATTCCCAAACAACCCATGAGCTTCAGGGCTGCGAAGTGGCGAACAGCTGTCGGCCTCGCCGCCTGCCCCAGCGTTCAGCCTGCGGCCTGGTACAGCTGCGCCTTGTACTGAAACCAGAACGGGTGCCAGAAACCCCAGTGCCGCTGCGCCATCACCACCCCGGCCAGGCCGGTGGCGGGCGAGACAAACCAATGCGTGCCGGCCAGCCCGCCACCGCCTCAACCGCAACAAAGCAGTCGTTCGCCGATTGCGGGGTCTGCACTTGCTATGTCAGCGGTGCACTCTCTTACACTGGATTTCACCCGTAAAAGTTCAGATCGCATGGTCACCCTGCCCGAAAGCGTCATGACTGTTCAGGAAGTAGCCGACTTCCTGCGCGTCAACCCGCGTACGGTCTACCGCCTTGCCGTGAGGCGCAAGCTTCCTGGCTTCAAGGTCGGTACGACCTGGCGGTTCAAGCGAGCCGACATTGACGATTGGATTGCGGCGCAGTCATCCTGTGCCCATGAGCAGGGAGAGGACAAGAGCACATGAAGCTGGTGCCGAACAGCGGGGCAGACCGCGTCATTGACTTGGTGCGACCGCACCTGAATCCCGGCGGTCAACTGGGCTGCGTGACGCCGTCGTTCTCGTTGTTCGCCTTTGCCGAACTGCGCGAGGCGCTGGCCAAGTTGGGCAGCGTACAACTCATCCTGCCGCCAGCCGACGATGCCCTGGCGTTTTTGGGCGGCGAAGGCGACCGCGCCAACCGCAACCGGCTACAGGTGCGGTGGCTAGCCAACCCGTGCGCGCACTGGCTCACCAGCAAGGTAGATCTTCGCCGTGCGCACGGACCTGTGCCGCAAGGCGCGGCGGTGCTGCGCGACGCTCAGGGCGCCGCCGAACAGGTGGTGCTGGGCTCGTTCGCCTTCAGCACAGACGGGCTGGGCTTGACGCCGGGCAACCCTTTGAACCTGATCCAGGCGTCCGAGTCGGGTGCCGAAGCTGCCCAGCTCTCCCAATGGTTCGACCATCAGTGGAGTGCACTTCGCTCGCAGCCCAAGAGCCTGGATGCGCTGGTGGCCGCCCTGCGCGGCATCGACGAACACCGCGCGCCCTTCACCGTCTACACCTTGATCTTGAATTGCCTGTTCGGTGGTCGTGGCGACGAGATGGACGAAGAGCGCATCGTCAAGTCGGCCACCGGCATCCGCAACACCGTGGTCTGGAAAAAGCTGTTCAAGTTTCAGCGCGACGGCGTGGTCGGCGCTATCGACAAGCTGGCCCGCTTTGGCGGCTGCATCCTTGCCGACAGCGTCGGCCTGGGCAAGACCTTCGAGGCTTTGGCGGTCATCAAGTACCACGAGCTGCGCAACGACCGGGTACTGGTGCTGGTCCCGAAGCGCCTGCGTGACAACTGGACGCTCTACAAGGCCAATGACAAGCGCAACGTGCTGGCCGCTGACCGTCTGAATTACGACGTGTTGAACCACACCGACTTGTCGCGCGACGGCGGCTTGTCGGGGGACATCGACTTGTCGCATGTGAACTGGGGCAACTACGATTTGGTGGTCATCGACGAGTCGCACAACTTCCGCAACAAAAAATCTCCTCGTCAAGGCACCGAGACCCGCTACGACCGGCTGATGCGCAAGATCATCAAGGAAGGCGTCAAGACGCGCGTGCTGATGTTGTCGGCAACGCCAGTCAACAACCGCCTGGCCGACCTGAAGAACCAGATCGCCTTCGTCACCGAGGGTGACGACACCGCATTGCTAGACCATGGTATCGGCAGCATCGAGCAAACCACGCGCAAGGCGCAAGTCCAGTTCAACCGCTGGTTGGACATGGACGAGGCCGGGCGGACGCCGGGCCGCTTGGTGGAAATGCTGGGTTTCGACTACTTCACCCTGCTGGATCACCTGACCATCGCGCGTTCGCGCCGACATGTCGAAAAATACTACGGCACCGACGAGACTGGCAAGTTTCCCGGTCGGCTGCCGCCCATCAACATCAAGGCCGACGTCGATCTGGCGGGGAAATTTCGGGCCATCAAGGACATCAACCTTGAAATCCGGCGCCTGAACCTGGCCAGCTACGCGCCGCTGCGCTACCTGCTGCCGCACAAGCAAGCCGCCTACGACGCCAAATACAGCACCCAAATTCGGGGCGGTGAGAGCTTCTTCCGGCAGGCCGACCGAGAAGAGAGCTTGATCCACCTGCTGCGGGTGAATGTGCTCAAGCGGATGGAAAGCGCCGTCTCGTCGTTTTCGCTGACGGTGCAGCGGCAGTTGAAGGACGCTGAAGCGGTGTTGGCTCGCATCGAGGGCTTTGCCAAGGACGTCAAAGGCAGCGAGGACATCGAGGAGATAGACATCGGCGATGTCGATATCGAAGACCCCGCCTTTGAAGCCCTGTTGGTCGGCCGCAAGGTCAAGGTATTGCTGAGCGATGTGGACCTCATCCGGTGGAAGCAGGACCTTATCGAAGACCGCAACCGGTTGGCGACATTGCTGGCCGCCGACCAACAGGTCGATGCCACCCGCGACGCCAAGCTGGCCAAGCTGCGCGACATGATCGAGCAGAAGTGCCGCCAGCCCATCAACGCCGGCAACCGCAAGGTCATCGTCTTCACTGCGTTCTCGGACACGGCGCAATACCTCTACGCCCACCTGGCACCTTGGGCCAAGGCCAGTCTTGGCCTTGACGCCGCACTGGTCACCGGCAGCGCGGGCATCCAGTCCACCTTGCCCGGCCTGCGCAAGAGCATGAGCAGCGTGTTGTCGGCGTTCGCGCCTCGCGCCAAGGAACGGCCAGCCGACTTGGCAGGCGAGGGCGAAATCGACTTGCTGATTGCCACCGACTGCATTTCCGAAGGCCAGAACCTTCAAGACTGCGACTGGCTGGTCAACTACGACATCCATTGGAATCCGGTCCGCATCATTCAGCGCTTCGGGCGCATCGGCTCACCCAACCAGTGCATCCAGTTGGCGAACTTCTGGCCCAACATGGAACTGGAGGAATACATCGGCCTGGAGCAGCGCGTCAGCGGGCGCATGGTGCTGTTGGACGTGTCAGCCACCGGCGAGGAAAACCTCATCGAGCAGCAGTCCGGCAACCCGATGAACGACCTGGAGTACCGGCGCAAGCAGTTGCTCAAGCTCCAGGACACGGTCATCGACATGGAAGACCTGTCCAGCGGCGTGTCCATCACCGACCTGACGCTGACCGACTTCCGCATCGACCTGGCCCGTTACCTCAAAGAGCATCCCGGCCAGCTCGAAGCCTTGCCGCTGGGCACCTACGCGGTGACCACCAGCATCGACGCCGACATTGCGCCGGGTGTGATCTTCTGCCTGCGGTCCGAGGGTGCGGTGGCTGCTGACATGGGCAAGAAAGGCCAGCCATCCGACTACCCACTGGCGCCGATCTACCTGGCGCATGTGGGCGACGACGGCGCGGTACTGTTGCCCTACACCCAGGCCAAACGCATCCTGGACCGGCTCAAGCGCCTGGCTCTCGGGCGCGAGCTGCCCGACGACGGCGCTTGCGCCAAATTCGACAAGGCCACGCGCAACGGCGAAGACATGCGCCAGGCGCAGAAGCTGTTGGCTGCAGCGGTGGCGTCCGTGGTGGGCAAGAACGAGGAACGGGCGGTGGCCAGCCTGTTTTCGCCCGGCGGCACCCACGCCATGAAAGGTGAGTTCGCCGGCAGCAACGACTTCGAGGTGGCGGCGTTCTTGGTGGTCCTGCCAGGGCACGGCGCATGAAGGTGTCGGACCTGATCGCTGCACTGGCCCTGCCGGCCAGTTGCCGGGTGGACCAGCGCGTGCCCAAGAAGATGCTGATCGAGAATGGCGCGCCGACGGCCGCCGACAAGCAGCTGCTGAACGACGCCATCGAGGAAATCCAATGGATCGCGGCGCTGAAGCCCAACACCGTGGGCGTGCCTGACTACCGGGACGCGGAACGCGAATACCTGGAGGTGGCGGTGCTCAGTGTTGCCACGCGCGGCGCGCAGGCGGCCGCAGACGGCGAATTGCCCGCCGCAACGGCCAACACCAACGCCAAGCCCGTCAACACGACGCGGCTGGCCGAGCTGGTGCACCGGGCGGTGCCCTATCCCTTGCTGTTGCTGGCGACGCCGCAGGGACTGTTCGTGTCCATGGCCCACAAGCGCTGGGCGCAGAACGAAGCGGGCAAGGTCGTGCTGGATGGCGCGGTGAACACCATCGCGGCGGCTGGAGATCTGTCGCCAGCCCACCCTTTCATGCAGGGCCTGCCATTGGCCCGCCAGCCCCAGGCGACGCTGATGGCGCTGTACCAAGGCTGGCTGGACTGCCTGACCGCATTGCAGGTGGCCCGCTATACCGGCACGTTCAAGGCGGTGGACGACCCGGCGCAGGCGGCCACCCGCCGTGCCGCCTTGGGTGAATGCCAGCGGCTGGAACAAGAAGCGACCAGCCTGCGCAAGCAGGCGGTCAGCGAGAGGCAAATGGCCAGGCAGGTCGACTTGAATCTGGCGCTCAAGCGCGTGCAGGCCGACCTGACGGCGGCCCGAGAACAACTTTGAGGATGGAGTCGATGATGGATAACAAGATGCAGAAGATGGCCGCGACCAGTGCCGAGGCGCAATCGGCGGACCTGATGGCGGCCAACATCGAACAGCTCAAGGCGCTGTTCCCCGAACTGATCACTGAAGGGCCGGACGGCGCGGCGGTCAATGTCGACGTGCTCAAGTCACTGGTCGGCGACAAGACCGCCACCGATGCCGACGAGAAGTACGACCTCAATTGGCATGGCGAGCGTCGGGCTCGACAGTTGGCACTGACGCCCAGTACCGGGACGCTGCTGCCGTGTCCCGAAGACAGCGTTGATTGGGACACGACCCAGAACCTGATGATCGAGGGCGACAACCTGGAAGTGCTCAAGCTGCTACAGAAGAGCTACGCCGGCAAAGTCAAGCTGATCTACATCGACCCGCCGTACAACACCGGCAAGGACTTCGTCTACCCGGACAAATTTCAGGACAGCATCAAGAACTATCTGGAACTGACCGGGCAGGCCGAGGGTGGGCGCAAAATCAGCAGCAACACCGATGCCGCGGGCGTTTTCATACTGACTGGCTGAACATGATGTATCCGCGCCTGAAGCTTGCCAGGAATCTTCTGAAAGAAGATGGAGTCATTTTTGTCTCTATAGATTCAACGGAAGTCGCGAATCTACGTGGCCTCTGTGATGAGATTTTTGGTGGCGAAAGCTTCGTTATCGACCTGATTTGGAAAAAACGTGATGGAGCCCCCAACGACCGAACAATAGAATCGATTCATGAGCACATCCTTGTGTATGGAAAAACCATCTCTCCGAACTCGACGAGAACTCTAGCTGAAGACAATTTCAATCTGATGCCGCTCACAGAAAAGGCCGATGCCGAATACCAAGTATTCAAAGAGGTTGTTGGCCTTGATCCGCGTGGCAGGTTCCGCAAAATTGACACTACCGCAAATGCAAAGGGAGGCCGTGATGTTGCCTCGTTGCATTATGGTATTGAGAATCCCTACACTAAGAAATTGGTTTATCCACGGGATGGCACTTGCTGGCGACATTCCGAGGAGGAAATGAAGCGACTGCAAAACGAAAATCGCCTCTACTGGGGAGTAAGCGGCACTGCATCCACACCAATGCGAAAGCTATTTCTTAGCGAAGCAAAAGCAGGGATGACTACCCCTTCAATATTGCCAGATATGCCACTCAATCAGCACGCAGCACGTGAACTCGAAATTATTTTTTCTCAGAAGTCCGTCTTTGATACACCAAAACCAGTTGGCCTACTCTCCCTAATTACGCACATCGGGAGCGACGACGGAGACATAGTTTTAGACTTCTTCTCTGGATCCGGCAGTCTAGGTGAAGCCGTCATGTCAGTTGATGCCGAAAATAACGCCAAACGACGATTTATTCTTGTACAGCTCCCTGAACCGATTGATTCAAGTATAGGAGAGCAAAGAATTGCAGCGGAGTACTGTGACCAGATCAATGTTCCGAGAAACATCGCCGAGCTAACCAAGGAGCGGTTAAGACGAGCCGGAGCAAAGATCAAGGCTGACAATTCCTTGTTTGCTGGCGATGTCGGCTTCCGAGTGTTCAAGCTGGACTCCTCGAACATCCGGGCATGGAATCCGAACCCAGCTGCGTTGGAGCAATCGCTGTTTTCTCACCAAGATCACTTGGTCGAGAACCGCACCGAGTCCGACGTTCTGTATGAGTTGCTGACCAAGCTGGGCCTTGACTTGTGTGTGCCCATCGCACGCCGGGCCATTGGCGGCAAGGACGTTCATTCGGTCGCCGGTGGTGTCCTGATGGCGTGCTTGACGGAGCACATTGAGGCCGCGGCGGTCGAGGTCGTGGCCCAAGGCATCGCCGCCTGGCGCAAAGAACTGGCGCCGGCCGGCGACACGACCTGCGTGTTCCGCGACAGCGCCTTTGCCGACGACGTGGCCAACATGGCGGCGATCTTGGCGCAGAACGGCATCGCCAACGTACGGAGCTTGTGACCATGTTGGCGCCGGATCGTCCCAAGCTGCACCACATCTGCCATGTGGACCGGCTGCCGTCCATCGTGGCCAGCGGGGGTCTGTTGTCGGACGCCGCCGTTGGGCAGCACCAGCTGGGGGGGCACGATGATCGGCATGAGCAACATCAAGCAGCGGCGCCTTGCCGAGTTGCAGCTTGCCAGTCATCCCGGCTTGTTCGTCGGACAATGCGTGCCGTTCTATTTCTGCCCGCGCTCGGTGATGCTGTATCTGATCCACCGTCAGAATGCCGAGCTGGCCTATCGCGGCGGCCAAGACCACATCATTCACCTCGAAGCCGACCTGCACACCACCGTCGCCTGGGCCGCTCAGCAAACGCGTCGGTGGGCGTTCACCAATGCCAATGCCGGCTCGCGCTACTTCGATGACTGGGCCGACCTGGCTCAACTGCACCGGGTCGACTGGAACGCTGTGCAAGCGAGGGACTGGCGACTGTGCAAGGAAGGAAAGCAGGCCGAGTTCCTTCTGGAGCAGGGCTTTCCATGGGGCCTGGTGGAGCGGGTCGGCGTGCTGTCACGCCCCGTCCACGCGCTGGCTGCCCACGCCCTGCCTGCGGCAGGGCACCGCCCCCCGGTCGAAATCCGACCGGATTGGTATTACTGAATCAGGAGCCAGCCATGATTGAATTGACCTCCGGCGACATCCTCAAAGACGACTCGGATGCCATCGTCAACACCGTGAATTGCGTCGGCGTCATGGGGCGAGGCATCGCCTTGCAGTTCAAGACCGCGTGGCCCGAGAACTTCAAGGCCTACGCGACAGCATGCAAGCGCGAGCAAGTTCAGCCCGGCCGCATGTTCGTGTTCGAAACCGGGCAGCTCACGTCGCCGCGCTACATCATCAACTTCCCCACCAAACGCCATTGGCGCGGTAAGAGCCGTATGCAAGACATTGACTCGGGCCTGGTCGCACTGGTCGCCGAAGTTCAACAACGCGGCGTCCGTTCGATTGCCATTCCGCCGCTGGGCAGCGGCTTGGGCGGGCTGGATTGGACCGAAGTCCTGCCACGCATAGAGCAGGCCATGCAAGCCTTGCCCGATGTGAGGGTTCGCATTTACGAGCCCAAGGGCGCACCGCAAGCTGACAAGATGCACCACAGCCGCGAGGTACCGAACATGACGGCCGGGCGCGCCGCGCTGGTCGAACTGATGAGCCGCTACATGCGTGGCCTGCTGGACCCGACGATCTCCCTGCTGGAAGTGCACAAGCTGATGTATTTCATGCAGGCGGCCGGGGAGCCGTTACGGCTGAAATATGTGCGGGCGCCGTATGGCCCCTATGCTGAGAACTTGCGGCACGTGCTCAAGGCCATCGAGGGCCACATGGTGGCTGGGTATGCCGACGGGGGCGACGATCCGACCAAGCCACTGAGTCTGGTTCCAGGCATCGCCAGCGAAGCCATGACGTTCTTGGACTCGCATCAGCCGACCAAGGCGCGATTCGACCGGGTAGGTGCGCTGGTGGATGGGTTCGAGACGCCTTTCGGACTCGAACTGCTCGCCACAGTGCATTGGGTGGCGACTAACGACGAGAGCGCCAGAACTGAAGGGGATATCGTTGAGTGCGTTCATGCGTGGAGCGAGCGCAAGCAGCAGTTCACGCCTCGGCATATCGACATTGCGCTGAATGTCTTGGCCGACCAAGGCTGGATCGACGCTGAGCGTCTGGCGGAGCACGCATGAAACTTCACTTCGAGCCCAATCTCGACTACCAACTTCAGGCCATCGAGGCAGTCTGCGACCTGTTCCGTGGCCAGGAAGCTTGCCGGACCGAGTTCACCGTCACGATGAAGCTGCCTGCGTCGCAAAGTTCGCAGCAATTGACGCTGGGCGTGGCCGAGACTGACCTTGGCGTCGGTAACCGGCTGACGCTGCTGGACGACCAGCTTCTCCAGAACCTGCGCGACGTGCAACTGCGCTGCGGATTGGCGCCGTCCAGCGTGTTGGCGTCGGGTGACTTCACCGTCGAAATGGAGACGGGCACCGGCAAGACTTATGTCTACCTGCGCTCGATCTTCGAGCTCAACAGGCGCTACGGCTTCACCAAGTTCGTCATCGTGGTGCCGTCGGTGGCCATCAAGGAAGGCGTCTACAAGTCACTGAAAATCACCGAGGAGCACTTCAAGGGCCTCTATGCCGGCGTGTCGGTCGACTTCTTCTTGTACGACTCCGGCAAGCTGGGCCAGGTGCGCAACTTCGCCACCAGCTCGACCATCCAGGTCATGGTGGTCACGGTCGGCGCCATCAACAAGAAGGATGTCAATAACCTGTACAAGGACAGCGAGAAGATGGGTGGCGAGAAGCCCATCGACCTCATCAAGGCCACGCGGCCTATCGTCATCGTGGACGAGCCGCAGAGTGTGGACGGTGGTCTGAACGGCGAGGGCAAGACCGCGCTGGACGCCATGAATCCGTTGTGCACGCTGCGCTACTCGGCCACCCACGCCAACAAATATCACATGGTGTTCCGCCTCGATGCGCTGGACGCCTACGAGCGCAAGCTGGTCAAGCAGATCGAGGTGGCGGCGGCCACCATCGAGGACGCGCACAACAAGGCCTACGTCCGGCTGGTGTCGGTCAGCAACAAGCGCGGCGCTATCAGCGCCAAGGTAGCGCTGGATGTCAAGACCGTGACCGGTGTGAAGCGCCAGGAGGTCACCGTCAGCGATGGCTACGACTTGCAGCAGGACAGCAAGCGGGCAATCTACGCCGACTTTCGCGTGGGCGAAATCAACACAGCGAAGGGCAGCGAATTTTTGGAGCTGCGCTACCCCGGAGGCGAAGCCTTTCTGGCCTTGGGCCAAGCCTATGGCGATGTCGATGCCCTGGCCGTGCAGCGCGAGATGATCCGGCGCACCATCCGCGAACACCTGGAAAAGGAATTGGTGTTGCGGCCCAAGGGCATCAAGGTGTTGTCGCTGTTCTTCATCGACGCGGTGGAGCGTTACCGCCAATACGACAAGGGCGGCAATTCGGTCAAGGGCGACTACGCCCGCATCTTCGAGGAAGAGTACCGGCGCGCGGCCAAGCTGCCGGTCTACCAGAGTCTGTTCACCGAAGTCGACTTGAGCCATGCCGCCGAGGAGGTGCACAACGGCTATTTCTCCATCGACAAGAAGGGCGGCTGGTCGGACACGGCCGAGACCAATGCTGGCGGCCGCGACAACGCCGAGCGGGCCTACAACCTGATCATGAAGGAGAAGGAAAAGCTGTTGGACCTCAATACGCCGCTGAAATTCATCTTCTCGCACTCAGCGCTGAAAGAGGGTTGGGACAACCCCAACGTGTTCCAGATTTGTACGCTCCGCGAAATGGGTACCGAGCGCGAGCGCCGACAGACCATTGGCCGAGGCCTGCGTTTGTGTGTGAACCAGGACGGCGAGCGCGTGCGCGGCTTCGAGGTGAACCGGCTGACCGTCATCGCCACAGAGTCTTATGAGCAGTTCGCCGAGAACTTGCAGAAGGAAATTGAGGCTGACACCGGCATCCGCTTCGGCGTGTTGGAGCACGACCAGTTCGCGGCCATCGCCGTCAAGGCGGCGGACGGCACGGTGGCACCGCTGGGCGTGGACCAGTCCAAGGCTTTGTGGGAGCACTTGAAGGCCGCTGGGCATGTCGATGCCAGGGGCAAAGTGCAGGACTCACTGAAGTTGGCCTTGAAGAACGGCACCCTGGCGTTACCGCCGGCCTTCGAGGCCCAGCGCGGCCAGATTGCCGAGGTGCTGCGCAAGGTGTCCGGCCGACTCGAAATCAAGAACGCCGACGAGCGCCGGCCCGTGCCGTTGCGCAAAGGCGCGGACGGCAAGGCCGCCTACCTGTCCGACGACTTCAAGGCGCTGTGGGATCGCATCAAGCACCAGACGACCTACCGGGTGCAGTTCGACAATGCCAAGTTGCTGCAGGATTGCATCGCCCAGTTGAAGAAGGCCCCAGCCATCGCCAAGGCTCGGTTGCAGTGGCGCAAGGCCGACATTTCCATCGGCAAGTCCGGCGTGGTGGCGATGGAAAAGGAGGGCGCCTACAACGTCGCGCTGGAGGAGGACGACATTGAGCTGCCGGACCTGTTGACCGACTTGCAGGATCGAACCCAGCTGACCCGGCGCAGCATCATCACCATCCTGATCGAAACCGGCCGGCTGGACGAGTTCAAGCGCAACCCGCAGCAGTTCATCGAGCTGACCGCCGAAGTCATCAACCGCTGCAAGCGCCTGGCGTTGGTGGACGGCATCAAGTATCAGAAGGTGGGCGACGACCACTACTACGCCCAGGAACTGTTCGCCCAGGACGAGCTGACCGGCTACCTGCGCAACATGCTGCTGAACACCAAGCGGTCGATCTACGAGCATGTGATCTACGACTCGGACCCCGAGCGCGCCTTTGCCGACGCCTTGGAGAAGAACGACGGCGTGGTGCTCTATGCCAAGCTGCCCAGCTGGTTCAAGGTGCCCACGCCGCTGGGGCCCTACAACCCCGACTGGGCGCTGCTGCTGGAGCAAGACGGGGCGCAGCGCCTTTACTTCGTGGTCGAAACCAAGAGCAGCCTGTTCGCCGACGATCTGCGCGACAAGGAAAGTGCCAAGATCGAGTGCGGCAAGGCGCACTTTGCGGCCCTGGGCGTTGGCGAGAACCCGGCACGCTTCATGCTCGCCACGTCGCTGTGCAAGGTGCTGAAGGCGGTCGGCTGAGTCGTTTGGCCGTCAACTGATCCTGGCAAAGCGTGTTGCCTCGAGTCGGTCGCGCATCAGGTCGACAGGCCCTTCCTGGCCGATCAGCGCCGTGAGTAGGGCGGCGCGAGCTGAAGTTGCGCCACGCGCAAATATAGAAGAGTTAGGAAGTTTATGCTAATTGCATAACTTCACTAAGATCCCTACACTCGGCGCATGGATGCGGTCAAAAACCCTTTTTCCCCTGGCGCCGGTTCCCCGCCGCCGGAACTCGCTGGTCGCGATGAACTGCGAGAAGCGGTTCGCATCGCTGTAGAGCGCACTCGAGCTGGGAAGTCCGCGCGCAGCGTGCTGATGGTCGGCTTGCGCGGCGTCGGCAAGACGGTGCTGTTGGACCGAATGCGCGAGGACGCCGAAGCCTCAGGCGTGCACACCATCCGCATCGAAGCCCCCGAGGATCGCTCGCTGCCCGCCATGCTGGCGCCGCAGTTGCGCGTGGCGTTGCTGCGCCTGAGCAAGCTGGAGCATGCCAAGGACTTGGCCGTGCGGAGCCTGCGCGCCCTGGCCGGTTTCGCCAAGGCCCTGAAGGTCACCTACCGTGACATCGAAGTCGGCTTGGACTACGAAGGCGAGCCCGGCCTTGCCGACAACGGCGACCTGGAGCACGACCTGCAGCAATTGCTGCAGAGCGCCGGCGCGGCGGCCAAGGCGGCCGGCACGGCATTGGTGATCTTCGTCGACGAACTCCAGTACGTGCCCGAGCCTCAGCTTGCCGCCCTCATCACCGCGATGCACCGCTGCGCCCAGCGCCAGATGCCGGTGCTGCTCGTGGGTGCGGGTCTGCCTCAGTTGCGCGGGCGCATGGGCGACGCGAAATCCTATGCTGAGCGCCTGTTCGAGTTTCCCGAGATCGGCCCGCTCAGCGCCGACGCGGCGGTGCGCGCCATCATCAAGCCCATAGAGGCCGAGGGCGCTGCAATCACCATCGACGCCGTCGAACGCATCTTGGCGGATACGCGCTGCTATCCGTACTTCCTCCAGGAATGGGGACAACGGAGCTGGGAAGCGGCTGTCGAGTCTCCGATCAAGGCCGACGACGTCGATCGCGCGACCACGACGGCCGTGGCCGCGCTCGACGAGAGCTTCTTCCGAGTTCGATTCGATCGGCTCACGCCACAGGAGAAGCGCTACCTGCGCGCTATGGCCGAGCTCGGGGCCGGCCCCCACCGATCCGGGGCGATCGCCGACTGCCTCAAGCGCGAGGTCAGCTCGCTGGGCCCGCTGCGCAGCTCCTTGATTGCCAAGGGCATGATCTGGAGCCCTAGCCACGGCGACACCGCTTTCACAGTGCCGCGGTTCGATGAGTTCATGCGACGGATCATGTGCGGTGAAGACTGGCGCGCGTAGGCGAGACCAGCGCCTCGGCTGCCTGCGGGTCCCAGCAGCCGCTATCGGGCGACGAAATCAGGGCAGCGAATGACACCGATGCGTCGATAGTCCCACTTCAAGACTTTCGGATGCAGTCATTTGGCCGCCACCCTCATCGCGGCACGCGCGCGCTCGACTTGGCGATCAAGGGCATGAGGCTAGCTCCGACCACGCCTGCTCACCGGGCACGGTGAACGGCTGGCGACCTCGCCGCCCAGCCGCAGCGTTCAGCCCACGGCCTGGTACAGCCGCGACTTGTACTGAAACCAGAACGGGTGCCAGAAACCCCAGTGCCGCTGCGCCATCACCACCCCAGCCAGGCCGGTGGCGGGCGAGACAAACCAATGCGTGCCGGCCAGCCCGCCCCACTGCAGCTCGCCTTGGCCCAGCGCGCCTTGCAGCGCCGACGCGCCGCGGGTGATGGCGCCGCCAAGACCAAAACCCAGGCTGGGAAACTTGCCCAGGTGGGCGAAATGAACGTGGCGATCGGCGCTGAGCTGATCGGTGAACAGCGCGGCCAGCGTCTCGGGCTTGAGCACGCTGGGCCGGCCCGGCATCAGCTGGCGCAGCAGCGCGAGCATGTCGGCCTGGGTCGTGAACAAGCCGCCCGCGCCCGACTGGCGGGGCACCGGCTGGCAGTAGGCCTGCGGCCAGGGCGTGTCGTCGAGCCGCGTCAGGCCGGGCTTCATCACGTCGGCCAGGTCGCCGCGGTACAGCGCAGTCAGCCGCGGCAACTGGTCGGGGCGCAGCACAAAACCGGTGTCGGCCATGCCCAGCGGGCCGAACAGCTTGGCCTGCAGCGCGTCGCTGAAACGCTGGCCGGTGACGATCTCGATCAGCCGCGCCAGCACGTCGCAGCCCAGTGCGTAGTCCCAGCCAGTGCCGGGCTGGTATTGCAGCGGCAGCCCGCCGAGCAAGTCCATCTCCTCGGCCAGCGTGGTGCCGACGCTGCGAACCCCGGAGGCATGGTAGGCCTTGTAAATCACCGTGTCGGGGTCGAAAACGCCGTGACTCAAGCCGGACTGGTGGCTGAGCAGTTGGCGTATCGTGATGTCGCTGCGCAGCGGCTCGGTGTCGTCGATCGTCGCAGCGCCGGGGCGCAGCACGCGCAACCCGCCCAGCGCCGGGATCCACTGCTTGATCGGGTCGTCGATCGCGAACCGGCCTTCGTCGGCCAACAGCAGCACCAGCACCGAGGTGACGAGCTTGGTGTTCGAGAAAGCACGGTGGATATGGTCGGGGCGCAGCGGCTCGCCGCGCTCGACATCGGCCAGGCCGGTGCAAAAGCTGTCGATCAGCTCGCCGCCCCGCATCAGCGCGGCCGACACGCCGGCCAGTCGCTGCTGGTCGACCTCGGCCTGCAGCACGGCATGGGCCGCGCTGAAGTCGAGGTCGCTCACGCCCGCCAATCGCCGCTGGAGTCGCAGCTGGCGCGGCCGTCGGTTCGCAGCTTGAGCAGGTGGGCGCGCAGCGACCGTAAGGCCATCGCGTGCAGCGCCTTGGGCGTGTCGGCGTAGACCGCTGCGACCAGTGCGGCTTCGCTGGTCGGGCCGGCCTGGGCTTGCAGCGCTGCCAGCACCTTGGCTTCGCGGCCCAGCCGGTGGGCGATGGTCTTGTTGACCACCGCGTGCGGCTGGTCGATCAAGAAGCCGTGGCCTGGCGCCAGCCATTCCAGGTCTTCATCGAGCAGACGGCGCAGCGACGCGATGTAGACCGCCATGTCGCCGTCAGGCGGGTTGATCACCACGGTGCTGCCTTGCATCAGGTGGTCGCCGGTGAACAGCAACTTCTCCTCCTCGAGCAGGTAGCACAGGTGGTTGCTGGCATGGCCTGGGGTGTGGATCACGCGCAAGGTCACGCCCTCGCCCAGTTGCAGCCGGTCGCCGTCGGCCAGCACCTGCTGCGGCTGGAAATCGGTGTCCTGCCACTCAGGATAGTCAGCGACACGGCCCATCGTCGGCGCGCCAGTGGCCTCGCGCATCGCCACAGCCGCCGGCGAATGGTCTTTGTGGGTGTGGGTGACCAGGATGCGGGTGATGCGGCCAGGCGCAGCCGCGAGCAAGGCTTGCACATGGGCGGCGTCGCCCGGGCCCGGGTCGAGCAAGGCCCAATCGTCGCTGCCCGGCGCGCCGATGAAGTAGGAGTTGGTGCCCGGGCCGGTCATCATGCTGCCGTTGTCGGCCGTCACGCGCAGCACCCGCGGCGACAACCACACCGGCTTGGCCGGCGTCAGCTCGACACTGGCCTGGCCACGGCCTTCGGGGTCGATACGGCCCAACTCGGCATAAGCCCAGTCGCCCAGGTTGACCGGCGTGCGGCCCTTGGCCGACTGGCCAACGCGCGGCCGGTTCAGCGGGATGCTGGCTTGCGCGCGAGCCCAGGCCACCACATCGGCGGCGCGCTGGAAGGTGGCCAGGTGCTTGAGCTCGCGCTCGGTGACGTTCATCAGCCTGAGGTCGCGCGCTCGCGAGACGGCCTCGGCTGGGGTCAACCACAGCTGTTCGACCGTCTCCTTGGCGTCGTGCACCGCGGTCTGGCCGGCGGGTGCCTCGGTGACGAAGAAGCGGGTGTCGAAGATCTTGGGCATGCCTAGCGGCGTGATCCAGTGGGCGTAGTAGGCCAAGCGGTCGACGGCCAGCCGCACGTTGAAGCGCTCGCAAACTTCGGCCATGCCGATCTCGTTGGTGTGCAACGCGTGACGCATCGCCACCACCTCATCGGCTGGCAGCGCGTGCAGATCGACCACTGCGCCACTGGCGTCGGTGGCGAACAGCAGGCCGGCTTCCTCGAAGCATTCGCGCACCGCAGCGACCCAGTAGTGCAGGCCGTCGCTGGGCAAGCCCAGCCTCGCACTGGCCGCGGCGTCGTCCAGACCGCTGCAGCGCTCGTAGTGGCCGCGGTCGCTCTTGTCGAGCAGGCCGCCGGGAAAGACCGTGGCACCGCTGTTCTGGTCGCCGGGCCGGTCGGCGCGGCGCAGCATCAGCACCTCCATGCCGCGCGGCGCGTCGCGCAGCACGATCAGTGAGGCGGCTGCACGGGGCACCGCAGGCACCGCCGTGGCTGGCGGGAGAACCATCTTGTCGGATTGCTCGCTCATCTCAGGCTCCCGAAGCCGCGCCGGCTGCACGCAGCGCAGCGATCTCGGCAGCGTTGAAACCGGCATCGGCCAGGACCGCGTCGGTGTGGGTCCCTGGCCTGACCGCCGGGGTCGGCACCGCAGGCTGGCTGCGCGAAAAGCGCGGCGCGGGTGCGGCCTGGGTCACGCCGTCGATCTGGATAAAGCCACCGCGGTCGAGCGCGTGGCGGTGGTGCGGGGCTTCAGCCAGCGTGAGCACCGGCGCGAAGCAGGCGTCGGTCGCTTCGAGCAGCGTGCACCACTCGTCGCGGGTCTTGCCGGCAAACGCTGCGACCATCGCCGCACGCAGTTCGGGCCAGCTGCGGCGGTCGTTCTGCGACGCGATGAACTTGGGGTCGAGCCCGGTGCGCTGCACCATCTCGGCAAAGAACTTGGGTTCGATCGCGCCAATCGAGACCCATTTGCCATCGGCGGTGGCGTAGGTGTCGTAATAGGGCGCGCCGCCGTCGAGCACGTTGGCATTGCGCTTCTCAACGTCCCAACGTCCCGACGCCGCCATGCCGTGGAAAATCGTCATCAGCGACGAAACGCCGTCGACCATCGCCGCGTCCACCACCTGGCCCTGGCCAGAACGGTTGCGCTCGAAGATCGCCGCCAGCAGGCCGAAGGCGAGGTAGAGCGCGCCGCCGCCATAGTCGCCGATCAGGTTGAGCGGCGGCACCGGCTTGTCCTTGCCACCGATCGCGTGCAGCGCGCCGGTCAGCGCGATGTAGTTCAGGTCGTGGCCGGCGGCCTGCGACAGCGGCCCGCTCTGGCCAAAACCCGTCATCCGGCCGAACACCAGGCCAGGGTTGCGCGCCATGCAAACATCGGGCCCCATGCCCAGGCGCTCGGCAACGCCGGGGCGCCAGCCCTCGATCATCACGTCGGCGCGGTCGATCAGCCGCAACGCGGCGTCACGACCCGCGGGCTGCTTGATGTCGAGCGCGATCGAGCGGCGGTTGCGCCCCGAGACATCGAAGCGGGTGGTGGTCGGAATACCCAGGTCAGAAGGCTCGGTGCGGTCAATCCGCAGCACCTCGGCGCCCAGGTCAGCCAGCAACATGGCGCACAGCGGCCCGGGGCCGATGCTGGCCAATTCGACAACGCGCAATCCGGTCAGGGGTCCCATGGGGCAAGTCTCCAAAAGTCTGTTGAGGGGGTGCAGTCCAATTGCAAAGTGTGCACCAGCGCCGGCCGGCGCTTTGTCATGCCGGGGACGGCTGCGGTGCTGGCAGCTTGGCGAGCAGCCCGCCGGCGCAGCCGATTGCCGGCCGATGTAGGCTATGAACATGTGAACCCCTGGAGTTTCCCCGCATGACCGACCCCCAAAGCGTGGCCGCACTGAACGAGGCCTCGGTGCCGACGCTGTTGATGTGTCTGGCGCAGATCACGCAAGACCCAAAGTGGTTGCAGGACCCGTTCCGCCCCAAACGCGACGTCTCGATCTTTGCGGAGTCCTCGGGCGGGCTGTCGCCCGAGGCCCAGCAGACGGTGCGAGACGCGGTCTCGACCCTGCTCGATGAACTCGCCAGCGGCGCGCGCGACTTGCCGCCGCTGCCCTCGGATGAGGCGATGGCGGCGATGATGAGCTGGTGCCTCGGTGAGCCGCTGCCACCCGAGTACGTGCCGATGGCAATGGAGGAGATGGGCTTGCGCGACCGGCGGCTGGGCTGGCGCATCGATCCCAAGCCCGCGCGGCTGGACAGCTTCAAGGTGCTGGTGATCGGTGCGGGCTTTTCGGGCTTGTGCGCAGCCTTCAGGCTGCAGCAAATGGGCATCGCCTTCGAGGTGGTCGAGAAGAACGCCGATGTTGGCGGCACCTGGCTAGAGAACGACTACCCCGAGGCCGGCGTCGACACGCCGAACCACTTCTACTCCTACTCCTTCGCGCCCAACCTGGGCTGGACCAGCAACTACGCCAAGCGCG
>JBILYN010000238.1:0-6927 GCA_044377715.1 Aquabacterium sp. | reverse complement strand
GTAGGTGCCGGTGGTCTTGGTCACTGTCGCACCGTCGCCGCCGACAAAGCCGCTGAGCAGGTAGTTGCCGCTCGCCAGCGTGGCCACGGTGCTGCCGTCGTAGACCTTGCTGACGCTGCCCGTCAGGTTGCCGCTGATCGCAGTGATCGGCGCGGGCGAGACCGTCAGTGCGCCGTCGGTGTAGTTCAGCGTGTAGTTGCTGCTGCTCAATCCGCTGGGTGTGATCGCGTAGTTGCCGGCAGTGACTGCGCCCTGGCTGCTGCCCGCGTAAGCCAGGGCGCCGCCGAGCACCGCGCTTGTCTCGCCGTTGACGAAGCCGGCGTAGCTCACGCCGCTGCCGCCGTTGAAGCCCAGTCCGTCGTAGGTCTTGTTCGCTGCTGTGGCGGTCACGGTCAGCGCCGCTTTGCCGACCGTCAGCGCGCCGTCGATGTAGTTCAGCGTGTAGTTGCTGCTGCTCAGCCCGCCGGGCGTGATCGCGTAGCTGCCAGCGTTGACGGCGCCCTGGCTGCTGCCCGTGTAGGCCAGCGCGCCGCCTAGCACCGCGCTCGTCTCGCTGTTGACGAAACCGGCGTAGCTCGCGCCGTTTCCGCCGTTGAAGCCCAGTCCGTCGTAGGTCTTGTTCGCCGCGCTGGCGGTCACGGTCAGCGGCGCTTTGCTGATGCTGCCGACATTGCCGGTGATCGAAGTCGGCAGGCTGTAGTTGGCAAAGTTGGTGCCGGCACCGGCCAGGTAGTCGGCGCTCGTCAGTGCGCTTACGGTCACGGTCTTGCCGGTGCCCGCAGCCGCCGAGTCGTAGGCGCCGGTGGTCTTGGTCACTGTCGCACCGTCGCCGCCGACAAAGCCGCTGAGCAGGTAGTTGCCGCTCGCCAGCGTGGCCACGGCGCTGCCGTCGTAGACCTTGCTGACGCTGCCAGTCAGGTTGCCGCTGATCGCTGTGACGGTGAGGTGAGCTTTGGTAATCGACGCCGCCACGTCTTTGCTGCTTGCATCGAGCACATAGTCCGTCGTTGCGCCTGTGCCAGTGATGCCACCAAGCGCCAGGCCAGAGACAGTCACTTTGGTCGCAGTGCCGACCGACGCAAAGTCGTACGCCGCGCCCGTGTTGGTCACGACCGCAGCGCTGTCGCCCGATGCGTAACCGGTGACGGTATAGGTTGGCGCAAAGCCCGCTGGCGCAGCCGTTGTGCCGGTGTAGGTCTTGGTAACACCCGTGTTGTTCAAAGCAGTTGTCAGCGTGGCAGCTGTGATGCTCGCACCCGTGGCGGCCGTGATCGTGGGGCCTGTGAAGCTGTAGTCAGAAGCAGCGCTGCTTGCTGTGCTTGCACCAATGGTGAAACCTGCTGTTCCGGTGGCTGCAATGGTGCTGGCACCGACGACGTGTGCCGTGTTGTAGTTCAGCGTCACGGCGCTGGTGTTCAGCGTCAAGGTGTCACCAGAGATTGCACCGATGACAGTGCCGCTCAGGCTTGCACCTGTGGCTGCTGTAGTCCCTGAATATGTCTTGGTGAGCGTGCCACCAATGCTGGCGGTTGAGGTCAGCGCTTTGGCGTTGACCGTGACCGGTGCATGGGCGGCATCCAGTGTTGGCAACAGGTAGTTGCTGGCCCGACCGCCTGACCCATCCGTCGCGTCTGCCAAAGCAATGGCGTTGATGAATTTGCTGCTCGTGGCGACATGTGCATTGTTGGATGTGGCGCCCGTGTAGGTCAGTGTTTCGCTGCCAACCAGACTGCCCAGCGTCACGAAGCCGGCCAGACTGGTGCTGCCGTCGTAGGTCTTGCTGGCCAAAAGAGTCACCGTCTTGGCGTTGATTTGTCCATCAGTCCCACTGAAACTGCTACCGCCGGTCAGGTGGTAGTTGCCGGCGTCTGCGCTGCCCAGCACCAAACCGCTGACGCTGTAATGGATGTTGGCAGTGGCGCTGGCGTCTTTGGTGGCGAACGCGCCACTGCCACTCACCGTCACCACATCCCCGGTTTCTTTGCCAGTCAAACCAACCGTCACGCCGCTCATCGACGTGTTGCCGTCGTAGGTCTTGCTGACGCCGCTGGCGCTAGCAGTCAACGGCTTTGCGCTCACTTGCTGCGCACCCACGACCACCAGCGTGTTGCTGAAGTTGGTGGTGTTGCCGCTGGTGACAGTGCCACCCAGCTGGTAACTTCCCACATTCAAGAGTCCACCCGTGCTAGCGGCTGCGCTGACGGGTGCCAATGTAAAGGTCACGCCGTCCAAAGTGACGGAATTTCCTGCCGCCGGATTTGCAAGCGTTGTGACAGTCGTTCCCGTCATGTACTGCGCGCTGCTGACTGCATAGGTGGCGGCTGTGCCGTAAGTGGTCGCCGCATCGGTCACTTTGACCAACAGTTGACCGGCCGGCACGATGGTGTAGGCACCTGCCTGGTGGGTGATGGCGTAGTTGCCCGCTGTCACGCCAGCGGGTGTCAACACGTAGGATCCCGCTGCATCCGTGCTGCCGTTGCCCGTCAACCCGGTTCGAACGATGGCCAGCGTGCCACCCAATCCTGCCGTACTGGATGTTTCGCCATTCACAAAGCCGCTGTACCCAACTCCGGCGTAGTTTGCTGCAACCGCGGCTGTTTCGGTCTTGCTAAAAAACCGCGCGTCGTTATTGGCCCGTACGCTCAGCGGCGCCGGTGTGATGCTGGCCGCCAATGAGGGGCTGGTGCTGGCCAGCGCATAGTCTGTGGCTTGAGAGCCGTTGCCGCCAGTGACCAGGCCAAGGCTCAGGCCGCTGACGGTCAGGGTGGTGGCAGCGCTCACATTGGGGTCGTTGTAGCTGGCGCCGGTCTGGTTCAGCGAAACCGCCATGTCACCACTGACCAGCCCGGTGATGGTGTAGGAGGGATTGAAACCCGCTGGTGCATGGGCCGTGCCGTCGTACACCTTGCTCAGGCCCGTGTTGCTGAGTGCAGCCCCCAGCGTAGCCGCCTGGATAGTGACACTGTTCACCCCGGCAGCAGCGGCTGTCAAGTCGGGTAACTGGTAGTTGCTGGCCAGGCCGCCCGAGCCGTCCGTGGCATCGACCAGGGTGAGGGCCGCAATGTACTTGCCAGCGGTGGCCACATGCTTGCTGCTGGCGGCGCCGCCGCTGTAGCTCAGGGTCTCGCTGCCCACGCCGGTCTGCACGCTCACAAAGCCGGCCAGGCTGGTGCTGCCGTCGTAGGTCTTGCTGGCAGACAAGGTCACCGTCTTCGGGGTGATATCGGCCAGCAAGCCTGCGGGTTGCGCCAGGCTGTAGTTGCCGCTGTCGGTGCCCGCGAGGGTGCTGCTGCTGACGGTCACGGGCTTGGTTGTGCCGGCATTTTTGTTGTTGAACGCGCCGTTGCCCAGATTCAGGCTGACCGTATCCCCTGCGATCACCCCGAGCAGCGAGCCGCCGATGAGCGCGGCCATGTCGCTGCCGTCGTAGACCTTGCTTGCAGCGCTGATGCCACCAACCGCGAGTGCTTTGGCGATGATGTTCGCTGACAGACCGGTGGTGCTGGACAGGGCGTAGTTGCTGGCCAGGCCGCCAACGCTGCCATTGGCCAGCGTGTAAGTGGCTGTGGCAGTGCGGCTGCCGGCCTGGCTGCTGTCGAAGCTGCCCGAGGCCGCAGCGGTGACGGTTTCGGTGTCGACAAAGCCTGTCAGGCTGCCCAGCGTGAAGCTCGCCGCGGCGCTGCGGTCGTAGACCTTGCTCAGCGCCTGCGTGCCGGTGATGGTCAGCGCCTTGGCAGTGATCGTGCCTGCAGCGCTTGCCAGCGTCACTTGATAGTTGGCGCCGCCGTTGCTGTCGCTGACGATCACGCTGTTGGGTGTGACCCCTGTCGTGCCAACAACGTTCTGGCCGTTGAA
The DNA here is from genome assembly GCA_044377715.1 of Aquabacterium sp. GTDB lineage: Bacteria > Pseudomonadota > Gammaproteobacteria > Burkholderiales > Burkholderiaceae_C > Pseudaquabacterium. The sequence continues at coordinate 3,072 of JBILYN010000238.1, read as the reverse complement.
GACCTGCGTCAACGTTGGCAGCGTGTCGCCCGTGAACACCGTCCCGCTTGTCACGATTGATAAGGCAGCGCTGGCAGTGTTGCCGTTGTACGTCTTGGTGTCAGCGGTTGCGCTGACGGTGAGAAGAGCTTGGGCGATGGTGACGCTGGACAAAGTCGGTTGTGTCAGCGCGTAGTTTGAGACGATGGCACCACCAGATTCGGCGCCCAGCGCCAGGCTGGAGGTGACGCCTTGGCTGCCGGCGTTCTTGCTGGCCAGCGTGCCGGTCAGGCCGGTTGCGCCGTTCAGCGCGAAGGTCTCCGAGCCCACCAGTCCGACCAGCGCGGCCGTCCCACTGAGCGCAGCAACGGTCGTACCGTTGTAGGCCTGGTTGGCGCTGGACAAGCCGGTCACTGTCAGGGTCTTGGCAGTGATCGTGCCTGCAGCGCTTGCCAGCGTCACGATGTAGTTGGCGCCGCCGTTGCTGTCGCTGACGATCACGCTGTTGGGCGTGACCCCTGTCGTGCCAACAACGTTCTGGCCGTTGAAGACCTGCGTCAACGCTGGCAACGTATCGCCGGTGAACACTGTCCCGCTTGTCAAGGTTGGTAAGGCGGCGCTGGCGGTGTCGCCGTTGTACGTCTTGGTGTCAGCGGTTGCGCTGACGGTGAGAGGAGCTTTGGCGATGGTGACGCTGGACAAAGTCGGCTGCGTCAGCGCGTAGTTTGAGACGATGGCGCCGCCAGATTCGGCGCCCAGCGCCAGGCTGGAGGTTACGCCTTGGCTGCCGGCGTTCTTGCTGGCCAGCGTGCCGGTCAGGCCGGTTGCGCCGTTCAGCGCGAAGGTCTCCGAGCCCACCCGTCCGGCCAGCGCGGCCGTCCCGCTGAGCGCAGCAACGGTCGTACCGTTGTAGGCCTGGTTGGCGCTGGACAAGCCGGTCACCATCAGGGTCTTGGCCGTGATGTTGGCCGCCACAGTCTGCCCCGTTGCCAGGCTGTAGTTGCTGGCCAAGCCAGTGCCGTTAGCCAAGCTGTTCGCACTCATCGTCACTAAATTGGCAGTCAACACATCCTTGCTGTTGAAGCTCGCCGTGCCGGTGGCCGTCACGGTTTCACCGCTCACCAAGCCAGCTGTGATCGTCAGGGTCGGTGTCGCCGATGTCGTTCCGTCGTAGCTCTTGTTCGGTGCTGCTACCGTCGCCGTCAGCGGTGCCTTGGTGATAGCGGCGGGGGTCGTGATGCTGTTGGCACTCAAGACATAGTCCGACGGCAGTGAACCCAGACCACCGGCCAGGCTGGAGATAGACAGGCCCGACAGGGTCAGGAAGCCCGCGCCTGCGTTGGCACTAGCGTAAGTGCTGCCGGTGTTGGACAGGCTCACAGACGCCACGCCCGCATCACCCGTCACCAGGCCGGCAATGTTGAATGCACTGACAAACCCGGCAGGCGCAGTGACCGTGCCGTCATACACCTTGGTGATGCCGGTGTTGGACAGCGTGGCGGTGAGGGCGACCGGTGAGATGACGCCGTTGCTGCCCGACAGCTGCGTGCCTCCCGACAGGTAATAGTTGCTGGCATCTGTGCCGCCCAACGCCAGATTGCTCAAGCTGTAGGTCAGGCCCGTGCCTGCACGCGGCGAAGAGAAGGCGCCTGAGCCGCTCACCGTGACCACATCGTTCGTGATCTTGCCTGTCAAGCCGATGGTCACGCCGTTCATCGCGACATTGCCGTCATAAGGCTTGCTGACGTTGCTGGCGTTGGCCGTCAGCGGGGTCTGCGTAACCTCCAGATTGCCAATGAAATTGAGCGCTGTGAAATTGCTTCCAGTGATCCCCGTATTGGTGCCCACAATGGCGTAATTGCCGACCTTTTGATTGCCGCTGGTCGATAGGTCGCTGGCAGAAGCCAGCGTGAACGACACCGTACCACCCGCACCATCTGTCCAGGTCGAAGTGTTGCCGCTGGCTGACTGTTTCGTAAGACCTTTCAGCACATTGATGCCATCGAGGTATTGGGCGCTGGTGATACTGTAGATTGGCGCGGTGCCATACACGACACTCTTATTGGCGACATTGACCAGCAACTGCTCTGCCGGAATAATTTTGTAGTCGCCGTTCACATAGCTGATGGTGTAGTTGCTGGAGGAATAGCCCGACGGCACCAGCACGCCGGTGTAGATGTTGGCAGCATCGCCGCTGCCACTGCTTGCCCCCATCCCCGTTCGCGTGATCGTGCCTGTAGTCACCACGGACGACAGTTCACCGCCGACCAGGCCGGTGTAGTTCACGCCTTTGTAGGTTCCCACGCTGTCGGTGGTCGTCAATAACTTGGCATCGCTGTTGGCGGTGATGATCAGCGGTGCCGGCGTGATATTGGCTGTCAGCCCAGTGGGCTGAACCACGCTGTAGTTGGCGGCGTCGTGACCGATCAAGGTGTAGCCGGCCACGGTGACCCCAATGCCAGCGCCCACATTCGCACTCGCAAAACTAGCGATGGCTGTACCGCCCACGCTGACCAGATCGTTGGTCAAGGCGCTGACGCTGGCCGTACCGGTCAGGGTTGCGGCGGTGGTTGCGTTATAGGTCTTGTTGTTGGCATTCAAGCCAGTCACGCTCAAATTCAGGCGATTGACGGTGTAGTTGCTGCCATTGGTGCTGAAGGCTGCCAGCGTGTAGTTGGCGCTATCGGTTCCGGTGAGCGTGGTGCTAGCGCTTTGCGCATAAGCGCCCGCAGCCACCGCGCCGCTGGTGCTGTACACCGGATTGGTGATGCTGGCTGTGGTGGCTACCACGTCGCTGCCGATCAGGCCGCTCAACGTGATTGCCCCAGGCGCCACAGCGTTGCCATAGGTTGAGCTTGCGGCAGCAATACTGCCCGTCAGCGCCTTGGCTTCGATGCTCGCGGCCACCGTCTGGCCCGTGGCCAGGCTGTAGTTGCTGGCCAAGCCAGTGCCGTCAACGAGAGTGTTCGCACTCACCGTCACCAGGTTCGCGGCCAACACATCCTTGCTGTTGAAGCTCGCCGTGCCGGTGGCCGTCACGGCTTCACCGCTCACCAAGCCAGCTGTGATCGTCAAGGTCGGTGTCGCCGATGT